>NZ_DATEPI010000269.1:0-9839 GCF_035273305.1 Bradyrhizobium sp.
GAAGATGCCGGCCATCGACCACGCCGTCAGCAACAATCCGTGAATGGCGCCGACATAGCGTGTGCCGAACATATCGCGAAGATAGGCCGGCACGGTGGAGAAGCCACCGCCATACATGCTGATGATCACCAGGAAGGCGCAAACGAACCCGACCACGCTTCCGATCGATCCCGTATAGGGGACGGCACAGTACAGGAAGAAGCCGAGCACCATGAACACGAAATAAGTGTTGCGCCGACCGATATAGTCCGATGTGGACGCCCAGACGAAACGGCCGCCCATGTTGAACAGGCTCATGAGGCCGACAAACCCGGCAGCCGCCACGGGCGTAATGTGACCAGGGAACATTTCCTGGCTCATGGCGGAAGCCTGTCCGAGCACGCCGATGCCGGCGGTCACATTCAGGCAGAGTATCCACCAGATCAGCCAGAACTGCGGCGTCTTCAGCGCATCATACACAAAGACGTCGTTTCTCGTGATCAGTCCCTGCGATTGCGTCGGCGCGACATAGCCCTGCGGTCTCCAGCCGGGGGCGGGTATCCGCACGATAATCGAGCCCACGATCATGAAGAAGAAATAGACGACCCCGAGCACGATGAAGGTTTCAGCTACGCCGACATGCGTCGAGGTGCTGAACTTGCTCATCAGCCAAACCGACAGCGGTGAAGCGATAAAAGCCCCGCCGCCGAAACCCATGATCGCCATGCCGGTCGCCATGCCGGGGCGATCCGGGAACCACTTGATCAGGGTCGAGACCGGCGAGATATAACCGATGCCGAGCGCGATGCCGCCGAGGACTCCATAGCCAAGGTAAATGAGCCAAAGCATGTGAGTGTAAACGCCGATCGCGGACAAGAAAAAGCCGCCCGCCCAGCAGCACGCGGCGGTAAACATTGCGCGGCGCGGTCCGCCTTCCTCGACCCAGCGGCCGAATACGGCGGAAGACACACCCAAAAAGAAAATAGCGATCGAGAAGATCCAACCGAGGTCGGTGAGTTTCCAATCGTCCGGTGCCGATTGGGTGATGCCGACGAGCTTCGTCATCGGTAAATTGAACACGCTGAATGCATAGGCCTGACCGATGCACAGATGCACGCATAAAGCCGCCGGCGGCACCATCCACCGGCTATAGCCCGGCTCGGCGATCGTGTGATCCCGATCAAGAAACGATAAGACGCCCATCAATTAAGTCCTCCCTACAGCCGCCCGTGCCGGGCATGTCTGCGATCCGCGATCCCTTTTCTCTCAGCCACAGCGCGCCAGTTCCCAGCTTGCTGCTCCGCACAATCGCGACACGCGCCAGGATCGAAAAAGCGCGTTCGCAATTTCAACACCTGAGGCGACCGGTTATGCCAATTGGCGAGATGCCCAGTCCGCGGTGTTTGAATTGCCGAGCCACGATCAACGTGTGTCCCGCCCGGCGAATCCATCCTCTCCCCGCAGAGATGCGGATTGGGGCAGAAGCGGCAAGCAATGTCGATACGCCAAAGGTAGCGATCAACAGGGGTTTCCAAGACGTTCCACGGAAAGCGTTAACAGTTCGATACACCGCCGTCCGCGCCGAGGAAGATCGAACCCCGGCTTGCAGGTCAGCCCGTTTGTTTTTCGATCACGAACACGATCTGCCGTTCGGCCTGCCGGGCGATATCAACTTTGTCGCCGGTTTCCTGAATCAAATTCGGGATGTCGATCACCGACAGTGGATCGGTGCAAAGGACTTCCAGAACGTCACCGGGTTTGAGGCCCTTTAGCGCCTTGCGAGTCTTCAATGCCGGTAGTGGACATTTCAGTCCGGTGAGGTCGAGTTTTGTCCTGGTCGCCATCCGCCCATACTTGGCGAAGCTCACCCACGGCGTCAACGATGTCCGGGCGCCGGCGCGTCTCACATCAGGCTTGCATAACCGATGAAGCCGACGCTCTGGCCGGGTTCAACCTGGGTGATCTCCTCGCCGAGTTCGACCAAGCCGTCGGTCTCCACTAGCGACGACAATAGCCCCGCCCCTTCCCGCGGAAACTTGGTCGCTTCCAGCGCACCATCGTCAGCCCTGTGAAGCGTGACCCGGACATATTCACGCCGTGAGATTTTCTTCGTGTAGCTGAAAGCCGCGCGAACCGGCATCGCAATCAGCCGCTGTTGTGCGGCGCCCGCGAGCGCGAGCACGGTCGGGCGCACCACATGCACGAAGGTGACAAAACTTGCGACCGGATTTCCCGGCAATCCAATTAATGGCGTACCGGCGATGATTCCCATTGCGACCGGACGGCCTGGCTTGATCGCCATCCGCCACAGCACCAACTTGCCTGCTTTTTCTACGGCGCTTTTCACGTGGTCCTCTTCGCCGGTCGAAACGCCGCCGGTCGTCAGGATCAGGTCGTGCGCACCCGCAACCTTTTTCAGGCCGTGCGCCAGCGCATCACGATCGTCGCGGATGATACCAAGATCACTCACCTCACAGCCCAACCGGCGAAGCATGGCTATCAGCATGAACCGGTTCGAATCATATAATTGAGCGGCCGCGCGCGAAGCTCCTGGGGAGACCAACTCGTCGCCGGTCGAAAATACCGCAACCCGGACGCGTCTGCGCACTTCAAGATGCGTCAGGCCCAGCGCTGCCGCGAGCGCGACGTCTTGCGGCCGCAAGCGCTGGCCGGCTGGCAGCGCGGCAGAGCCGACGGAGATATCTTCACCGGCTGCGCGAACATTGGCGCCGGTCCTCAGTCCTTCCGGAAGAACAACCTTTCCCTCATCATCGAGCCGCACGTCCTCCTGCATGAACACCGTGTCGGCTCCCTCGGGCATCGGCGCACCGGTGAAAATGCGCACGGCGTGCCCCGGCTCGATAGCTTCGGCGGCGGACGCCCCAGCCACAACCCGCCCCCTTACGACAAAAGCCGCTTCGTGCTTGCGGGGAAGATCCCGGCTCCTAACAGCGTAGCCGTCGACCGCCGAATTGGTGAAAGGCGGCAGCGGCAAGGGAGCCGAAACGCCAGATGCGAGAATGCGGCCGTCCGCCTGCGCAATCTCGACCGTCTCGACTTCGCGCACCGGCGCGACCCGAGCGGCGATGATAGCAACGGCTTCATCGACCGACATCATCGGACCGCCGAAGGCAAAGCAATCGTCGGATAGTTGCGCCATCTTCTCTCAGGTTTGGCTGGCGCTTCGCGCCAGCAGGTCTTCAACGGATATCGCCGAACTTTGCATCATAGCGGCGATGGCGGGAATGTCATCGAGATGGGCTGTCGGCAACGTGGTTTGAACCGGCGTATCGCTCGCGATGCCCGATATCTCGGGGTCGTCTGGGAACAACAGCGGTTTGCCATTGGCGGCTCGATAAATCTCGATCTTTCGATGCGGCTCCGACTTGAAGCCTTCGACCACCACAAGATCGACCGCCGACAGCTTCTTGAGTAACTCCGGCAGCCGCGGCTCGGGGGTTTCGCGCAACTCATGCACCAGTGCCCATCGTCTCGCGGAAGACACCAGCACCTCGGTGGCGCCCGACTGACGATGCACCCAAGAGTCCTTGCCCGGAACGTCGACTTCGAAACTGTGATGGGCGTGCTTGATTGCGGAAACCCGCAGCCCGGATTTCAGCAGATGCGGGATCACGCGCGAAAGCAGCGTGGTTTTGCCGGCGCCGCTCCAGCCGGCTAGCCCGATCACCTTCATCTAATTCTCCGGATCGATGCCGTATCGGGGCTAGGTTTTGCCATGGGGTGCTTTATATCGGGATGATGAAGATGTCATGCTAGCTGCGAATTATGATGAAGATCGATAAAGCGCCCGTCCCCTTGATCCTTCCGGATCCGCACGATCCGCGGCTGACTGAAGCCGTCTCCGGGACCGATCAGACCGGCGCCGCAGTCAAGATCAGCGTTCCAGTGGAGCGGCCGCTGACGCTTTACCTGAATGCGCAGGAGATCGTCACCGTGATGACGATCGGCGATTATCCGGAATATCTCGCGCTCGGCTATCTGCTCAATCAGAACATGCTGAAATATGACGACGTCATCACCGAGGTCGAATATGACGACGACCTGCAGGTCGTGGTGGTGCGCACCGAACACCACACCAATTTCGAACAGAAATTGAAGAAGCGCACGCAGACGTCGGGCTGCGCGCAGGGCACCGCGTTCGGCGATCTGCTGGACGCGGTGGAAAACGTCACTCTGCCGAAGTCCGTGCTGCGCACTTCCTGGCTGTACCAGATGACGCGCACGATCAACACAATGCCCTCGCTCTATCTTGAGGCCGGGGCGATTCATGGCTGCGTGCTGTGCAAAGAGGGCACGCCGCTCTGCTACACCGAAGACGTCGGTCGTCACAACGCAGTCGACAAGATTGCCGGTTGGATCTATCGCCACGGCGTCGAGACCGGCGACAAGATCCTTTACACGACGGGGCGACTGACCTCCGAAATGGTGATCAAGACGGTGCGGATGGGAATTCCGATCCTGGTGTCGCGCTCAGGCTTTACGGCCTGGGGCGTGGACCTGGCGCGGCAGGTCGGACTGACGCTGGTCGGCCGCGCGCGGGGAAAACGCTTCATCGCGCTTTCAGGTCAGGATCGCATCGTCTACGACCAGAACCTCGCTTTTGTCGAAGAGGAATCCGCACGCCACCAGCGCAAGGGTGCCGACAGTGACAGCTGAAACGCCGGCTATTCCCGGCCTGCTGCTTGCGGGCGGGCTGGCCCGGCGGATGGGTGGCGGCGACAAGCCGATGCGCCAGATCGCCGGGCGCACCATTCTCGATCGTGTGATCGCGCGGTTGAAGCCGCAATGCGACGGGCTCGTTCTCAACGCCAACGGTGACGCGACCCGCTTTGCCAGTTTTGGCTTGCCGGTGATCGCCGATGGCATCAAGAATTTTCCGGGACCGCTCGCAGGCATTCTCGCCGGGCTCGACTGGTTGGCCGATCATCGCCCGGATGTCTCATGGATGTTGAGCGCCGCCGCCGACTGTCCGTTCCTGCCGCGCGATCTGGTAGAGCGCCTGCACCGCGCGCGCGCGCAACAGGACGCGCAACTGGCAGTCGCAGCGTCCGGCGGACAGTCGCATCCGGTAATCGGATTGTGGAGCGTGGGGCTGCGTGAGGAGCTTCGTCACGCGCTCGTGGTCGAAGACATAAGGAAGATCGATCGATGGACGGCGCGTTACAAGCTCGCCACCGTGTCGTGGCCCATCGAGCCGCTCGACCCGTTCTTTAACGCCAATACCCTCGACGATATCGCGGAAGCGGAGCGACTGGCGACTCTGGACGCCGAGGCTAATGCTTCAGCAGCTAGGCTTTCCTGAATCCCGCTCGCTCCAGCGCCGCGCGCATTTCTTTCGAGGCCAATGCCTGCAGAAACGCCTGTACTGCGGGTCGAGTCTTCCGGGCCTTCACCAGGGCGAAGTCATAATGCTCTTCCGCGAGCGGAATGAAGCCGAGGCCGGCATCTCGCGCGACCGGTGCAATGGTCACGCCCCAGTCGGCGCGCTGCTGCGCGATTGCGGCGGCGACAGCGTTGTGTGACTTCGGCTGGTTCCAGTAACCATCGGGCCGCGTGTCGCCGAGCAGGCCATCGATCAGGATGCGGGTGCCGGCGCCCTGATTGCGATTGACCATGATGCAGGTCGAATCGGCCAGCGCCGCGCGCACGGCTGCGTCCGCGTTCAAGCCTTCGAAACGTGGATCGCCTTGGCGAAACACGATACCTTGCATTCGCCGCCACCCGGGCACGAGTTCAAGTCCATCGTCAAGAAAGGGCGCGTTGTAGGTCCGGGTGGTGGGGTCAAACAAATGGATCGGCGCCAAATCGCATTCGCCGCGCTTCGCCGCCGCCAGACCGCCGAGACTGCCCACCGCGATCGCGCGGACGGAAAAGCCTGAGCGCGCCAGCGGCGCGGTAGCCAGACCGAGGCCGGTGCAGTGACTGCCGACAATCACCAGATCCGGCACCCGCACATGCGGCGTGAACAGCGTCACCTCGACTTCGGCTCCGGCCGACATCTGATCGGCCAACGCATCGATCCGCAGAAATCCATCGGCCTGGGCGAACGATGTGATGGCGCCGGAGCCCTTGCCCGACGGATAAGCAATCAGTCCGTCCGCACCTTCGACCAGCGAGACCATCACGAATTCAGTGCGTCCAAGCTCGGACGCGATCCGCACCGGGATTTTGGCCACGACTTTGGAATCGGAGCGCGGTGGCAGGCCGGCCATCCGCCGCAGCACCGGCACGATCATGTCATGGAACGTGAACATCGCCGAGGTAGGAAAGCCCGGCAGTATCACGATCGGCTTGCCGTCGCAGACCGCAAGGCACAGCGGCTTGCCGGGTTTGAGCGCGACGCCATGCGCGATGATGCCGGGCTTTCCAAGCCGCGAGATGATGCGGTGGGAGACATCGCCCGCGCCCTTTGAAGTGCCGCCTGACAAAATCAGCATCTCGCAGGATTGGAGCGCGCCGCGCATCGCGGCTTCGAGTTTTTGCTCATCGTCGGCAACGGCGCCGAGAAAGATGGCTTCGCCGCCGTTCTCCTTGATCGCGGATGTTACGATCGCGCCATTGCTGTCGTAGATTTCCGCCGGCCGAAGTTTGTTGCCCGGCTGCACCAGTTCATCCCCAGTCGAGATCACGCCAACTCGCGGACGCCGCACGACGGAAACCTCGGCCATGCCACAGGCCGCGCACATTCCGATCTCTCGCGAGCCGATCACGGTGCCCGCGCGCAATAATCCCTCGCCGCGCGCGATATCCGAACCGGCATAGGAGACGAATTGTCCCGGCGAAGCGGCGCGTCGGATTTCGATCGCGTGATTTCCGACAGGTTGCGTGTGTTCGATCATCACCACGGCGTCGGCGCCGCGGGGCAACGGACCGCCCGTAGCGATCGAAGTTGCCGTTCCCGAGAGCACGGGCTTTCTTGGCGCAGTGCCGCAGGCGATGATTTCGTCGTTCAGCCTGATCCGAACCGGTCTGGCTTCATTGGCGGCCACGAGATCCGCGGATCGCACCGCGAAACCGTCGACGTTGGAACGGTCGAACGGCGGCACGTCGATCGACGCCACGATGTCTTCCGCCAATGCGCGGCCAAGCGCTTCGCAAAGCGCTTTCCGCTCGCTTGCGATCGCGCGTGGAAATAACGCCGCCTCAAAGCGTTCGAGTGCTTCTTCGCGCGTCAGGATACTCAGGAACTGGTCCTGATCGAGATTGCCGCTATCCCTGAACAAAGGCGTGTTCGTCATGCCGGAGCCATATCACTCTCGCAGCATATAGGCACCAACCACCGCGCCTGCAGCAAAGCCTTCGGACGCGGCTTGTATGGCCAGCCACGCGTCAGCGCGAGCCATAGCTTCGAGCGACATGCCGCCCACCGCAAACGGCATCCATCCCTGTCCGGCTTTTTCAAGCAAAGCGAGTTCGGTTATACCGACGCTCGAGGCAATCTTGCGCAGCAGCGGTAGGGCTTGCTGCTCTCGCGGCAACCGCCCGGACAACGCGTCCAACGTAGGGAGCGCCAGCGTCCACCAAGCCGAGAGTGCCTGATCGGGCGCGCCGGGCAAGGCTATCACCGGCACCTTTCCAATCCTGCCCGCGGCGGCGGTTCGGCCCGGCTGCAGCGCGATACCATGGTTGAGGATCGCTCCGCTTGCGGTCAGCGCCGTAATGGCCGCATCGCTGCGCCCCACGCCGCTGCCGCCAATTGTGATCAGCAGGTCGCATGCACCGGCGTCAATAACCGCTCCGATGCTTGCTGCGTCGCGTCCAGCTGCTTCGATATAGCAGACATCAGCGCCGGCCGCGCGCGCAGTGTCCGCAATCAGGCGTGCGGTAATCGGCTCGCCCGAGCGCGGCGGGATATTGACGAGGCGCAGCCGGGGTCGCCGCACGTTCAGCTTCTGCAAGCCCGCAGTGCGCGCGATCAATAGATCGAGCGGACGAACGCGTCGTGCCGCCGCGATGACGGCGCCTGCGCCATCTATGTCACCGGCGGCGCGACGAACGCCCTGTCCCGGTGTCGCCTCTCCCAACGCTTGAACCAGCGGACTCGTCTGGTCCAGCAAATCGGCATCGAGAACGCAGTCGCAGCCCTCGGGCAACGGATCGCCGGCTTCGACCCAAACCGGCGATATCGGCAACGGCAACGGCGAATAGGAGGACGCGCCGATCAGATCGTGCGCGCGCAACGCCCAGCCATCGCTCTCCGCCGTGTCGCGCGGCGGGTGCGGCTTGAGCGGAGGCATTTCCGCGACAACGCAGCCCAATGCTTCCGCAAGCGGAACCTCGGCCGGTGCGACCGGTTCGAGCCCATGCAGTAACGCTCGAAGCGCTGCATCGAGCGGAGTTAGCGAGGCCGGCAGGCGCTGGGTTTGGATCATCCTGCGATAATGGACCACGGCTTGGTTGGCAATCTGGGTCAGGACCCCTTCTTCTCCGCGTCAGGAAAGAACAGCTGCTTGCCATCGATCTTGTAGCCCGCAATGGCGGCCTGGCCTTCGGGCGAGATGATCCAGTCGACGAAGGCCTGCCCAAGTTTCTGCTTCACGGTGGGATGTTTTGCGGGGTTCACCAGCATGACGCCATATTGATTGAACAACCGCTTGTCACCCTGCACGAGGATGTCGAGATCGCCGCGGTTCTTGAACGACAACCAGGTGCCGCGGTCGGAGAGGACGTAGCCGTTCATGGCGGCGGCGGTGTTGAGCGCCGCGCCCATGCCCTGCCCGATCTCGCGATACCAGGGCCCCTTGCTGGCGGCGATGTCGATACCGGCCTGTCGCCACAACGCGAGTTCGGCGGAATGCGTTCCTGACCTGTCGCCGCGCGATACGAACGGCGCGCCTTTCGCCTGAATTGTTTTCAGCGCGGTCTCGATGTCCTTGCCTTTGACGCCGGCGGGATCGCTGTTCGGCCCGATCAGCACAAAATCATTGTACATGACGTCGAAGCGCTTTACGCCGAAGCCTTCGGCGAGGAATTTTTCCTCCTGCGCCTTGGCATGCACAAAGACGACATCGGCGTCACCGCGCCTTGCGGTATCAAGCGCCTGCCCGGTGCCTTGCGCAATCACCTTTACCTCGATGCCAGTTTTGGCCTTGAAGATCGGCAACAGATAGCCGAACAGCCCGGAGTCCTGGGTCGACGTGGTCGAGGCCACCACGATCGAGCGCTCCTCAGCGGAGGCAACACTGACCAGGGCGGTTATTGAAAACGCCAATGCAAGCGACGCCAAACGGAATGACATGAGTTCTCCCTCTATAAATCAGATGACGAGATCGCCGCGCACGAACGCGGCGGCCTCTTCAGTCGTGGGGTGATCGAGAAAATCGCCGGCTTTGCCCTGCTCGCATATGGCGCCCCGCACCATGAAAATCACGTCGCTCGCAAGCCGGCGCACCTGTCCGAGATCATGCGAGGCCATGACGATCTTGATCCCGGATTCCGCCGCGCTTTGCACGATCTGCTCCACGCCACGCGTCGCGGCCGGATCAAGGTTGGCGGTCGGCTCGTCGAGCAGAAGAATCTGGGGATCGCGAGCCAAGGCGCGCGCGAGCGCCAGCCGCTGCTGTTCACCGCCCGAAAGCCGCCGCGCCGGTCGCTGCGCCAGATCGGAAAGTCCGACCCGCTCCAGCAACGCGGCAACGCGCTCCGCGCGCTGGGTGCGAGGAATGCCCGCCCGCGCTAATGCATAGGCGATATTGGCTGCAGTCGTCCTACGCAGCATCACCGGACGTTGAAACAGGATTGCACGACGCGCCATTGGACTATCGGCGCGGCCGCCCCAACTGATCTGTCCCGCGGTCGGCCTATCCAGTCCCATGCAGAGCCGCAGCAGCCTGGTCTTG
>NZ_DATEPI010000270.1:0-17257 GCF_035273305.1 Bradyrhizobium sp.
CGCTCGCTCTACAAGGCCGGCGAATTCCTGAAGTCTTGATCGTCTTTCTTGTGCCGCGCGCGGCACGCAATTGGTAAGACGCGAATCGAAACATGCGCTCCGGATCGCTGCAGAGTTGCGATAGTTCACCTGGGCGTTGACGCCGACGCGGCCTGGGCCAACCGCAACCGCGATTCAACGACCCACGATGACGCCGATCACGTTCGGCGCCGACAGGTATTTTTCCTCGATTTGCGCGCGCGCCGCGGCCCGGTTTTCCGGCGTCAGCAACCCGCGTTTTTCGGCCAGTATCATCCAGCAGTAGCCCCACCAATCGGTGAGCATTCCGTGATCGTCGACAAGGTCGTAGCCCTGTTCGGCCGCGAATATCCGCGCATGCGCCTCATCCAGCGAATCCAGCCAGGCGTGATCGGCGTCCGAAAACAACTCGTCGCTGAAGTCATCGGTCGTGTAGCCCCAGACCGACATGCAGACCGCATTGAATTCGCGATCGATTGCGTCGTCCTCGACGAGCTGCCGACGGGAGGCCTGATGCAGACGCGAAAGCGTGCGGGCGAAGTCTGCGATTCGTGTGAGCGCGAATTGATCGAAGGCGATGGTGGACATGTAGTCCTCGAAATTTGCGACAGACCATAGATGTTGTGGGGCAACGGTGCCGAATCATTATGATATATCATGTACTTGCTAAAGTGTTCTTAATTCGTTCTCCCCTTGGGCCTAATCGCCGAACCCGCCCCGGCTTGCGCCCTAAGCGAGCGAACTCACAATCGACTGATCCTGACGAGGCAACGCGTTGCCGGCAACAGCCTCATCTTTGCTTAGGAGCCTGATAACGACTGCTGCGACCGAGGCAAGCTCAAGCGGTGCGAGCCGAAACTCATTCCTGCATTTAGTCGAAGGTGACGCCGATCCGCTTCTGCCTACGCCAGATGACGCGACATGCTCGCTTCTGTTGTTCGTTTTCAAGGACCAGCGTGAACCGATCGGGAATATACAGCGGGGTCGTGACCTGCAGGGCTGCGCCGGCGTCCGAGATATTGCGGATGGTGCACTCAAATGCGCCGCCGCCGAACTTGATCGAGCCGGCTTTCAATACACGTCGACGTGAGGCAATCCGCTGACCATCCATCGGTATTGCCATACGCCCAAAAGCTAACTGTTCTGTAAACCGGCGCTCGTACTTTTACCGAGAGATGGAAATCGGCGATTTCGTTCCAGCTCACATGGCCGACAGCAGCTTGTCCCCGCAGTAATTGGCATAGAATTTTCCGCCGCACTGCCGCCGGATGGCGGCGCAGCGCGCCGCTGGCGAGGCCTTGGCGGGTACGCTGAATGAACAGCTCAGGCCACCAGCGCTTCGGCCCATCTTGCCGGCGGCAAAGGCCGCGCTGGTCGCGCCGATGCAGAACACCAGAACTACGGCCGCGATGATCTCGATCATCAGTCTCATGGCGAGGTCCTTTCCTAGTAAAGCCACACCCCGGTTCCAACGCTGACCATATCACCGAGTTCGCCAACCTCAGAGAGCAACAATGGTCAGTCGTTGCAGAAAAGCCATGCATGCATTGCACAATCGAGACATCGCAGCGGTTCCGAACGAGGCGTAACGCGCGTATTATCAAGCGGCGATTCAGCAAGGGATTTTCCAATTTGCCCGACCAATCATTCGGCCCGAGGTCTCCAGCGCACGCGATCGATGAACTGGCGCTGTCCGAGATCAAAGGCGCGATCCTCGCAAAGCTGCGCCTTGCGATCGGCAAGGATGCCGAGATGGCAACCCGGCACGACTGGTACAAGGCTGCCGCCCTGGCGCTGCGCGACCGGATCGTGCACCGCTGGCTCACCACAGAGAAGCAGAGCTACGACGCCGGTCGCAAGCGGGTTTACTATCTCAGCCTCGAATTTCTGATCGGGCGCCTTTTCACCGATGCCTTGAACAATATGGGGCTTTTGGCGGTATTCGAGGCCGCCCTGGGCGATCTCGGCGTCAGCTTAGCGGATTTGCGGAAATGCGAACCCGACGCCGCGCTTGGTAACGGCGGCCTCGGACGCCTCGCGGCATGTTTTATGGAGAGCATGGCCACGCTTGCCATACCCGCGATCGGGTACGGCATCCGTTACGATTTCGGCCTGTTCCGGCAGATCATCGCGCAGGGCTGGCAGCAGGAATATCCGGACGAGTGGCTGAGCTTCGGCAACCCCTGGGAATTTCAGCGGCCGGAGGTCGTCTATCATGTCCATTTCGGGGGCACCGTTGAGCAAGTCGCGAACAACGGGCGCGAGCAGGCGATCTGGCATCCGGCGGAGACCGTGCAGGCGGTCGCCTACGACACGCCTATCGTCGGTTGGCGCGGTCAGCACGTAAACGCGCTGCGGCTATGGTCGGCGCGCTCGCCCGACCCGCTCAAGCTCGACGTCTTTAACACCGGTGATTTTCTCGGAGCCAGCGCCGAGGAGGCGCGCGCCGAGTCGATCTGCAAGTTCCTGTATCCCAATGACGAGAGTCCGGCCGGACGCGAGCTACGGTTGCGTCAGGAATATTTCTTTGTCTCGGCCTCGCTGCAGGATCTGATCAATCGTCATCTTGCGTCCGATGGGCACCTGCGCGGCCTTGCATCCAAAGCGGCGGTGCAACTCAACGATACCCATCCCAGCCTCGCCGTCACTGAACTGATGCGCATCCTGATCGATCTTCACAACTTCCGCTGGGAGCAAGCCTGGCAGATCACGGTGGCGACTCTGTCCTACACCAACCACACGCTATTCCCTGAAGCGCTCGAGACCTGGCCGGTCGAATTGTTCGAACGCCTGCTGCCGCGCCATCTGGAAATCATCTATCGGATCAATGTCGCGCATCTGGCGCTGGCGGAGGCGCGCGCTCCCGCGGATGTCGAGTTCAAGGCCTCGGTGTCGTTGATCGACGAGAAATCCGGGCGCAGGGTGCGCATGGGGCAGCTGGCGTTTGTCGGCTCGCACCGCATCAACGGCGTCTCGGCAATGCATTCCGAGCTGATGCGCGAGACCGTGTTTCGTGACCTCAATCATCTCTATCCGGGCCGTATCACCAACAAGACCAACGGCATCACGTTCCGCCGGTGGTTAATGGTTGCGAATCCGAAACTGACAGACGTGCTACGCGAGGCCTGCGGCGAAGCCGTCCTTGATGATCCAACGTTGCTCGAGAACCTTGAACCTCGCGCCAGCGACAACGTGTTCCAGCAGCAATTCCGGAGCGTCAAGCACCACAACAAGATTGCCTTGGCGCGCCTGATCCGAGAGCGCCTCAATGTTCTGGTCGATCCGAGCGCGCTGTTCGATGTTCAGATCAAACGCATCCATGAATACAAGCGTCAACTGCTTAATATCCTGGAAACCGTGGCGCTCTATCAGGCGATGAAGGACGATCCGCAGCGCGACTGGGTGCCTCGCGTAAAGATCTTCGCGGGTAAAGCGGCGGCGAGCTATCGCTATGCCAAGCTGGTTATCAAACTCATCAACGACGTCGCCGACGTCATCAATAACGATGCTGCCATTTCCGGGCGGCTGAAAATCGCGTTCCTGCCCGACTACAACGTCAGCCTGGCGGAGGTCATTATCCCGGCCGCCGATCTGTCCGAGCAGATCTCCACCGCCGGCATGGAAGCCTCCGGCACCGGCAACATGAAACTTGCACTGAATGGTGCGCTGACCATCGGAACACTTGACGGCGCTAATATCGAAATCCGCGATCACGTCGGCCCGGAAAACATCGCGATCTTCGGAATGGAGGCGCTGGACGTGGTGGCGCGGCGCAGCCAGGGCCTCGATGCGACTGATGTGATCCGCCGTTCCCCCAAACTTTCCCGCGCCATAAATGCCATCGAGTCCGGCGAATTCTCACCGGGCGATCCCGGCCGATTCGAATCGATCGCGCATGCGCTGCGCCATCTCGACTACTACATGGTCAGCGCCGATTTCGATTCCTATTACGAGTGCCAGCGCGGGATCGACGCGCGCTGGCAGGTAGTCCCGGCATGGACTCGGGCGTCCATCTTGAACGTGGCGAGAATGGCGTGGTTCTCCTCAGATCGCACCATCAGGGAATATGCCGAGGATATCTGGAGAGTGCCGTTGCGGCCGACGTTGCCGCTGGTTCAAGAACCCGGCCTCCATCGTGGGACGACGCGCTAGCGTCCAGCTGCGGCCCAGTCAGGATGTGACGTGTTATGCTTGAAAGGACTAAGCGCCACCTGTTCGACGAGGCCACGCGTGTGAGCGCTGGCGACAGCCGCTGGCTGGGGCAGACCAGCGAAGATTATTGGGCATTCGTCGGGCCGTTTGGCGGCGCCACCGCCGCCACCATGCTGCGCGCGCTGATCGATCACCCGCAGCGATCAGGCGACCCGCTGTCGTTCACCGTCAACTATTGCGCGCTGATCGCGGAAGGCGTTTTCGATCTCGACGTTCGCCTGGTGAGGGCCAACCGTTCCACCCAGCACTGGAGTATCGAACTGACTCAAGCAGGTGGTGATGTATTGACGCTTGCGACCGCCGTGTTCGCCGAGCGGCGTCCGTCCTGGTCGCATCAGCCGACGCAGTTGCCGCAGGTCAGGCCATTCGAGGAAATTCGGCCGTTTCACGGGTTCGGAGCGTCCTGGATCAAACAATACGATTTTCGCTTCATCGACGGTGAACCGGATTTCAGCGCCGCCAATAAAGACGTGCCAGCCAGCGCGTTCTCCAACATGTGGATCAGCGACCGCATTCCGCGCAAGATTGACGCGCTTTCGCTGATGTCGATGTCGGACGCGTTCTTCGGCCGCGTGTTTCATGTCAGGCGCGAGCTGGTGCCGTTCGGAACGGTGTCGCTGACGACTTATTTCCATATCGATGCTGAAGAACTGACGCGCGAAGACATCAGTCGCGTGCTCGCGATCGCCGACGCCAACATCTTCCACAAGGGCTACGGCGACCAAACCGGCAAGCTCTGGTCTCCAAGCGGACGCCTGCTCGCGACCACCCATCAGATTGCCTATTTCAAGGCATAGGGCCAGGCGAAGGCGCTTGGGTTCGCGCCCGGATCATCTTTCCCGCTGAACGCCGCTGCGCGGACGGCGACTCGTCGTAATTCTGTCTAAGGTAGCCGCATAAAAAGGGGCGGTCTCGCGACCGCCCTTTTGACCGAGACGTTTCCTCCGCGTCACTCGGCTGCGAGTTTGGCTTCGGGCGCGGCGGCGCGAACATCCGCATCCACCTGGGCTTCGAACTTCGCAAAGTTTTTCTGAAACATGCCGACCAGCGCGCGCGCGGTCTTGTCGAACTCCGCTTTGTCTTTCCAGGTGTTGACCGGATCGAGGATTTCGCTGGGTACGCCGGGCAGCGCGGTCGGGACCGCGAACCCGAAATACTTGTCAGTGCGGAATTCCACGGTGCGCAGCGAGCCGTCGAGCGCCGCGCTCAAGAGCGCACGCGTGACCTTGATCGGCATCCGGCTGCCGGTGCCGAACTTGCCCCCAGTCCAGCCGGTGTTGACCAGCCAGCAATCGACATTGTGCTTGGCGATCAGCTCGCGGAGCATGTTGCCGTACACCGAAGGATCCAGCGGCAGGAACGGCGAGCCGAAGCAGGTCGAGAATTCCGGCTGCGGCTCCGAGCCGAGTCCACGCTCAGTCCCCGCCACCTTCGCGGTGTAGCCGGAAAGGAAATGATACATCGCCTGGGCCGGCGACAGCTTGGCAATCGGCGGCAACACGCCGAACGCGTCAGCCGCGAGCATCACCACATTCTTTGGATGGCCAGCGCGGCCGCTGCGCGAGGCATTCGGAATAAAGTCCAGCGGATAGGCCGAGCGCGTGTTCTCGGTTTTCGAGCCGTCGTCGAAGTCCGGCTCCCTGGTATCTTCGTCGAGCACCACATTCTCGAGCACGGCTCCGAACCGTTTGCTCGCCGCGTAAATCTCCGGTTCGGCCTCTTTCGACAGCCTGATGCATTTGGCGTAGCAGCCGCCTTCGAAATTGAAGATGCCATCTCTGCCCCAGCCATGCTCATCGTCGCCGATCAGTGTGCGCTTCGGATCCGCAGACAGCGTCGTTTTGCCCGTCCCGGACAGGCCGAAGAAGATCGCGGCATCGCCCTTGGGCCCAACGTTGGCCGAGCAGTGCATCGGCATCACTCCCTTGGCCGGTAGATAATAGTTGAGCGTGGTGAACACCGACTTCTTCATCTCGCCGGCATAATAAGACCCGCCGATCAGGACGATCTTGCGGGCGAAATCGATCGCAACCACGTTTTCGGAACGCACGCCGTGCCGTTTGGGATCAGCGCGGAAGCTCGGCATATCGATGATGGTGAGCTCGGGCACGAAATCGGCGAGCGCCGATTGTTCCGGCCGGATCAGCAAAGTACGAATGAACAACGAGTGCCAGGCGAGTTCAGTGAAGACGCGGGTCTTGATCCGAAAGTTGGGATCAGCGCCGCCGTAAAGGTCCTGCGCAAAAAGCGTCATGCCTTCGCCGTGGCTGAGGAAGTCGCGGTACAGCGCTTCGAACTGTTCGGAGGTGATCGACTGGTTACCAGCCCACCACATGCTCTTGTCGGTGGTGGCATCGCGAACCGTGAACTTGTCCTTTGGACTACGTCCGGTGAAATCGCCGGTATCGGCGCACAACGCGCCGTCGGCGGATAACACCGCTTCGCCGGCTGCCAGCGCGTGCTGGTAAAGCTGCGGCGCGCCGAGATTCCAGTGCACGCGTTTGAGATTTTTTAAGCCGAATTTATCGGCGCCGAAGGCACCGTTGCGTATACCGCTCTCTTGCACGGAAGAATCCTCCTCGAATCCGCATTTCGAATGCGCCATACCGCACGCGCTTTTCGATCGCGGTTACCTTGAATATAGCCTTCCGGCTCCAGCCCGGCGACCTAATAGTCATGAACGCCGGGCTTGCCAAGCCGATCCCCTATTTTTTGGTTTATTCGAAGGCGGAAGATCGATGGCGTGGCGATCACACCAAAATGACGGCCTTAAAAGTGTTCGCAATCAACTTCGTAGTCGGGCGGGATTGGAATTCGTCAGCCTATTGCGGCGCACAATTGCAGCCATGTTCGGCTATTGTTTCGCCCTTGCTTGATCCGCAAGGTTGACCAACATCTTCCGCAAGTCGCCCGGCCCGGTTACCCGCTCTGGAAAATCCAGCCGCAAGGTTTTATTGGCTGCCTGCAGGTCGAGGCCATCGGGATCACACCCGCTGCAGAGCCATTCGATGCCTTCATCAGCACCGAGCAATTTTGTCGCATAGAGCTTGATCGCGTCACGATGATCTGCATTGAGGTGATCAACGGCGCCCTGCTCGGCTTGCAGCAGCGCTTCAGCGCCAGAAAGATCGGTCAGAAACTGCTCTGGCCTTAGATCCACGATCCGGCCGAAACCAGCCACTAAATGGGTGCCGCTGACGTGGACGCGGAAGAACGAGAAATCCTCGAAATCGACGAATGCCTCGGCCGACGGATGGGCTTTCAGGTAGCGCCGTCGCAAAATCTCCTCTTCCGAACCGCCGGCCCGCTCGGCGCGCCCGTTCAGCATAATGCGGGAAGCTTCCAGCGGATCGCCCGCAACCCGTTCGTCCAGCATCAGCGAGACCCTGCTATCGGCGAGGATGTTGCGGGTATGAACCGCCAGCTGCGAAATCAGCAGGATCGGGGAGCCATCGGGATGGGTTGCGACGTTTACCAGCGAGCAATAGGGGTCACCGCTGCCGACCATCAGGGTCGCCAATGCCCCCTGGCGGCTCCGGCGCAGCAACGAGCGGACCACACTCGCGGGGTCAAAATCATCGGCTGGCTGCATTGGTCGTATTCCCCGGGGTCATTGCAAAAGGGGCCTTTTTTGGGCAAAATCAGTCGTTATATAGCCCAGAACCCGGTTTTGGCCCGGGCGTTTCGCGGAACACGGTCACACTTCAGCCTAGCTTGCATTGCTCGTTGACCTAGTTCGAAGCCCACTTATGCGGCGCATCACCGATTTGCTCGCCGCGATGGCAATCTAATATCTGAAAGCAGGCTCATGCCCACAATCGCCTTGGTCGATGACGACCGCAACATTCTCACATCCGTCTCGATCGCGCTCGAAGCCGAAGGTTATCGCATCATGACCTACACGGACGGCGCTTCCGCGCTTGATGGCTTTCGCACCAGTCCGCCAGACCTCGCGATCCTCGACATCAAGATGCCGCGCATGGATGGGATGGAGACATTGCGGCGGCTGCGGCAGAAATCCGATCTCCCCGTGATCTTCCTCACCTCCAAGGACGAGGAAATTGACGAATTGTTCGGGCTCAAAATGGGCGCCGACGATTTCATTCGCAAGCCGTTTTCGCAACGTCTCCTGGTGGAGCGCGTGAAAGCGGTGCTGCGACGCTCCGCGCCGAAAGATCCGACCGCCGTACCAAAGGAGACCGACGCAAAGGCGCTGGATCGTGGATTGTTGCGCATGGATCCAGAGCGTCACACTTGCACCTGGAAGAATGAGCCCGTGACATTGACGGTGACAGAATTTCTGATCCTGCAGGCGTTGGCGACGCGTCCCGGTGTGGTGAAGAGCCGCAACGCGCTGATGGACGCGGCCTACGACGATCAAGTCTACGTCGATGATCGCACCATCGATAGCCACATCAAGCGACTGCGCAAGAAGTTCAAAGTGGTCGATGACGATTTCGAAATGATCGAAACATTGTACGGGGTGGGCTATCGCTTCAAGGAGACCTGATTACCCGGTATTTGACCCAGCGGTTTGTTAACTGACGCCGACGCTGATTTCCGATACAATGCGAACGCGCCTGCAAAAAGGACGCAAATCGAAACAACCGGCAGCTTGGCCATTGCTTGATCGAACGCAGCCTGATCCGAACCTGAATGCCAAGGACGTATCGTCGCCTCTGGCTTTCGATCCCGTTGCTTTCGACAAGCCAGCATCGCAGGGATGGCGTCGGCCGCTGGGCTGGCTAACTCGCGCCGGGCAATTCTTCTTCGCGCTCAGCTTCTCCAGCTTGACCCGCCGCATCGTTTCCTTGAATCTGGCCGGTCTTGTCGCGCTGGTTGCGAGCATTCTTTATCTCTCGCAATTCCGTGCCGGCCTGATCGACGCCCGGGCGCAAAGCCTGTTGGTGCAAGCCGAGATTATCGCCGGCGCGATCGCTGCATCCGCTACCGTCGAGACCAACACCATCACTATCGATCCCGAACGGCTGCAGGACCTGAAGCCCGGCGAAAGTTATGGCGCGCCCGATGAGTTTTCCGGGCTGGATTTTCCGATCAATCCGGAGCGTGTTGCGCCTGTGTTGCGACGGCTGATATCGCCCACCAAGACCCGCGCGCGCATTTACGACCGCGACGGTGGTCTGCTGCTTGACAGCCGAAGTCTGTACGGGCGCGGTGACGTGCTGCGTTTCGAGTTGCCACCACCCACCGTGGAGAAGCCGGGCATCGCGGAACGGACAATGATCGCGATCCGCACCTGGCTCAATCGGGGCGATCTGCCGCTCTACCGCGAACTCGGACCGGAGAACGGCAGCGGGTATCGCGAAGTCGCACAATCGTTGAAGGGACAGAAAACCAGCATGGTTCGCGTCAACGACCGCGGCGAGGTGATCGTCTCCGTGGCCGTACCGGTGCAGCGCTTCCGCGCCATTCACGGCGCTTTGATGCTCTCGACGCAAGGCGACGATATCGACCAGATGGTGACCGCCGAGCGGCTTGCGATTTTGAAGGTCGGCGGCGTCGCATCCGCGGTGATGATCATGCTCTCATTGCTGCTGGCGAGCACCATCGCAGGCCCGGTGCGCCGGCTTGCCGATAGCGCGGAGCGCGTCCGCCGGCGCATTCGCACCCGTGTCGAAATACCCGATTTCACCCGTCGTCGTGACGAGATCGGTCACCTCTCGGGTGCGCTGCGCGACATGACCGAAGCGCTTTACAACCGCATCGAGGCGATCGAGATGTTCGCCGCCGACGTCGCTCATGAACTGAAGAACCCATTGACCTCGTTGCGATCGGCGGTGGAGACGCTGCCCTTGGCACGCGCCGAGAGCAGCCGCTCGCGGTTGCTGGCGGTGATCGAACACGACGTCAAACGGCTTGATCGACTGATCTCGGACATTTCCGATGCGAGCCGGTTGGATGCCGAGTTGCAACGGCAGGACATGACGCCGGTCGATCTTCGCCGGCTGCTCACGACGCTTACGTCGGTCGCCAACGAAACCCGGCTCGGCCATGACGTCGCCGTCGAGATTCGATTTGAAGGTCGTGGCCCCAATGATACGTTCTCGGTACCCGGCCACGACTCCAGACTTGGTCAGGTCATCTCGAATCTTCTGGTCAATGCGCAGTCATTTTCGCATACGGGCGGCAAGGTGCGTATCGTCTGTCGCCGCGTAAGAGCGGAAATCGAGATCGTGGTCGATGACGATGGGCCGGGGATCCGCGACGACGCCCTGGAGCGCATCTTCCAGCGCTTCTATACCGACCGGCCGCATCAGGGCTTCGGACAGAACTCCGGACTCGGATTGTCCATTTCCAAGCAAATCATCGAGGCGCATGGCGGCCGGATCTGGGCCGAAAATCGTCCCGGTCCGCTCGGTCCCGATAATGAAACCTCCGTGGCTGGCGCCCGGTTCGTGGTGCGGTTGCCTGCGCCATGACCGCGCACGGCAACGCGAGTTCGCACGCATCCGCGGTGCTGGTGGGTGAACGGGCGGTGCTGATCCGTGGGCCGTCAGGCTCGGGCAAATCGCGCCTTGCCTTCGATCTGATCCTTGCCGGCCGCTCGGGCCAAATACCGGATGCGGTGTTGATCGGCGACGACCGCATCCATATTCAGGCGGTAAAGGGCGACCTTGTCGTGCGGCCGGTGCGCGAACTGGCCGGGCTGATCGAAATCCGCGGGCTCGGCATTCGCCGCTGCGCCTTTGCCGAACAGGCCGTTGTGGGATTGCTGGTGGATCTTTCGGCCGAGGATGCCGAGCGCCTGCCATCAGCGGGAGCGCTTCAGGCGAATGTCCAAGGTGTTAAGATACCGCGCATCCCCATAGGTAAGGGCTTTGCACCGCTGCCCCTGGTGGTTGCAGCCCTTACACTGGCGGCGAGTTCATCTTCCGGGGAACCGGCCGTGGATTGTTGGAAGGGAATTGGTAACCATATAACCCCCACTATCGCCACCGAATAGACCGGGCGCAGCCTCCCCATTTTAGCGCCAGTTTCCGGGAGAATCGCCAAGATGCCCTCTTGCGCGGGGGCTCTGGATGGTCAAAGTGGCGCGTTCGTGCGGTGCACCAAAAAGCACCCGCGAGGAGTTTCCGATGATTGGGCTAGTACTTGTGACCCATGGGCGCCTTGCCGACGAGTTCAAGGCGGCGCTCGAACACGTGATGGGTCCGCAAAAGCAAATCGAGGCCGTTACGATCGGGGCCGAGGACGATTCCGATCTTTGTCGCAGCGACATCATCGAAGCGGTCAATCGCGTCGACAGCGGCGACGGTGTAGCCATTCTTACCGATATGTTCGGCGGCACACCTTCCAATCTCGCCATCTCCTGCATGAGCCGCCCGAAAGTGGAAGTACTGGCAGGAATAAACCTTCCTATGTTGGTCAAGCTCGCCAAAGTCCGCGAAGAGCGATCGCTTCCGGACGCGATCGCGATGGCTCAGGAAGCCGGTCGCAAATACGTCACTATCGCCAGCCGCGTTCTCGCCGGCAAATGAGTGAAGACGAAGTCCCCTCCTCTGATCATGAGGCCGGGCCCACTATCCCCCCAGGCGCAATTTCCCGCGAACTTCCGATCATCAACAAACGCGGCCTTCACGCGCGCGCTTCCGCAAAATTCGTTCAGATGGTGGAGCGCTTCAATGCGGAGGTATGGGTGACCCGCGGCACCGAGACGGTCGGCGGTACTTCCATCATGGGGCTCATGATGCTCTCAGCGGCACCCGGAACCTCGATCGTCGTCTCCGCTGTTGGTCCCGAGGCCGAACAGGCGCTCGATGCGATTACGGAACTAGTCGCCAGCAAGTTCAACGAGGAAGGCACGTGACCCCTCAAGCCCCACATGCTGGCGAACGGGCTGGATCGCACGCGCTTCCCTCTTTGATGAAGCGCGAGAAAGAAGTCAGTTCGCGGGTGGTGCGATGTAAGCATTCCAGGTGATCGCCGGACCCGGATGCCCGCGAAAGAAGCGTCGCGTGGTGATGGTGAGAGGCTCCGCGTTCGCTGCATTCGCCCTCATCCATGCCTCGCATTCCGGCAGCGCTGCTTGCCTGCTGTCGCAAATGCCGATGAAGCCGAGCCGCTTGGCCTCGTCGATCGAGGTGAGCCCGGACGACCACGGTTCGTCAAGCGTCAACCGTGCCGGATGATCCGGACTGTAGAATGTCATGGGCTCGCCGACCTCCATGCTGGCGGCGACCACGGCCCATCTGGTGCGAAAGCGGGCGTGCCAGGCTTGCGTCAACTCGCGGGCAAGCTGAGAGCGGTCCGCATATCCTGAAGCGCCATTGGGATTGTCGGCGATCTCGCGCGCGGCAATGTAAGGCGATGCGACCAGGGTTGCGACTGTGACCACCAGCCAGATTGCCGCGATGTTGAAAAGTGCCCTGCTCTGCAGCCGCAGCGAAGGTATCGCGACCAGCGCCAGTGGCGTGAGAAAGAACAGCGATATTCCCCAATCCGTTTTCAGGTAAACGGTGAATATAAGCGCGCCGAGCGGCGCTCCTAACGCGACCACGACCTGAACGATCCAGACGTTGATCGCCTGAGAGATGTCTACAACTGCGTTTTCGGCGGCTTTGTGTGCGCGCGTGAATAGCGATGCTAGCCTCGTCTGCATTCTCAACCGGGCGGGGACACAAGCCAAAGCCAGCGCGGCCAAAGCCACCGGGACTAGCAGCAGCACCAGATTGTGGCCGATATATCCGAGCACAAGCTGCGCGGTGTAGGCACGGCTCGACAGGCTGTAGACGGAGCCGGCGTAGGTCAGCGGTACGAAATCGACCTCTTCCAGCCAGATCAAATGCGGGATCATGGCCACCGCGAGCGTGACGATCGCCACCCAGGGTGCGGGCGAGCCCAGAAATTTTCGCCGCTCGGGATGAATGAGCGCCGCCAGACCAATCGCGCCGATCATCGTCAGCACCCAATATTTGGTCATGAGTGCCAGCGCGCCGGCAAGCCCAAGCCACAGGCCTGACATTACGCTGCGGCGTGGAAACGCGTTGAGATACGCGAGCACCATCAACGGCAATGTTACGAGCTGCAGCAGATCTGGATTGTACTTAAATCCTTTGAAATTGAAGATCGGATAGAGCGCGAGCATCACCACGACAAAGAAGGCGCGGCGTCGATCGACAACACGCAGACTGATCAGCCAGCAGATCACCAACCCACAGCCGAGCGTCGCCATAGCGAGCGCGTAAGTCGCCCAGTCGGCGACCGGAAAGATCTTGAACCAGAATCCGGCGATCCAGCCCGCGAGCGGCGGATGCTTGCCGTATCCGAGTTGGAATTTCTGACCCCAGCCAAACGCTTCGGCGACATCCATATGGATGTCCTGGGCCGCCTTGAGCTGGACCAGGATCAAAGTCCAGAGCGCCGCATGCGCGGCCGCAAAACCGATCACCAGAAGCAGCCCGCTCCTTCGATTGCGGGCGCACGCGACCAGCCACGCCGCGAGCCGACGCATCCGCAGCTTGTGGCGCGAACGCGAAGCCGCTGGCAAAAACGATGCGGTTGTCATGGCCATCTGCGTAGCGTGTTTTGGCGAGAAGTGGAATCAGCTTGCCGTGAAAACAGGTAGTCCAAGGCTACATGCGGACCGGCAGCTCCGAACGGAACATCGTTGGAATTGAATCACTTGCACTGACTTGCCCCATGGCCATCCATGCACTGCGTACTATCGTCGTGATGTGCCGTAAAAACAGCGCATTATGGTTGCCGCACCGGGGCGCGAATGCTATCTCGCGCCCATGACATCCATCCCCATTTCGAATATCCGCAACTTCGCCATCGTTGCGCATATCGACCATGGCAAATCGACGCTCGCCGACCGCCTGATTCAGAAAACTGGCGGTTTGCAAGCGCGCGAGATGAAGGAGCAGGTGCTCGATTCCATGGATATCGAGCGTGAGCGCGGCATCACCATCAAGGCACAGACGGTCCGGCTCAGCTATTCGGCCAAGAATGGTCAGACTTACATCCTCAACTTGATCGACACGCCGGGCCACGTCGATTTCGCCTATGAGGTTTCGCGGTCACTGGCGGCGTGCGAGGGCTCGCTACTCGTCGTCGACGCGAGCCAGGGAGTCGAGGCGCAGACGCTGGCAAACGTCTATCATGCGATCGACGCCGGGCACGAGATTGTCCCCGTTCTCAACAAGATCGACCTGCCGGCGGCCGAACCCGACCAGGTGAAACAGCAGATCGAGGACGTGATCGGCATCGATGCGTCCGACGCGGTGATGATTTCGGCGAAGACCGGTCTCGGCATCGACGAGGTGCTGGAAGCTATCGTGCACCGGCTGCCGCCGCCCAAGGGCGATCGCGAGGCCTCGCTCAAGGCGCTGCTGGTCGATTCCTGGTATGACGTCTATCTCGGCGTCGTGGTGCTGGTCCGCATTGTCGACGGCGTGCTCAAGAAGGGGCAGCGCATCCGTATGATGGGCACGAACGCCGCGTACGATATCGAGCGCGTCGGTTTCTTCACGCCGAAGATGCAGCAGATCGAGGAACTCGGCCCGGGCGAGATCGGGTTTATCACCGCTGCGATCAAGGAAGTGGCCGACACCCGCGTAGGCGACACCATCACTGACGACCGAAAGCCGGTCAGCGATATGCTCCCGGGCTTCAAGCCGGCGATCCCGGTGGTGTTCTGCGGACTGTTTCCGGTCGATGCCGACGATTTCGAAACGCTGCGGGCAGCGATGGGCAAATTGCGCCTCAACGACGCCAGCTTTTCGTTCGAAATGGAAACCTCGGCCGCATTGGGATTTGGTTTCCGCTGCGGCTTCCTCGGCTTGCTACACCTCGAGATCATTCAGGAGCGGTTGCAGCGGGAGTTCGATCTCAATCTGATCGCGACCGCCCCGTCGGTGATCTACAAGATGCATCTCACGGACGGGCAGGGGATCGAGATTCACAATCCGATCGACATGCCGGACGTGGTGAAGATCGCCGAGATCGAGGAGCCGTGGATCGAAGCCACTATACTGACACCGGACGAATATCTCGGCAGCGTGCTGAAGCTATGCCAGGACCGCCGCGGCTCGCAAAAAGAGCTCACTTATGTCGGCAATCGGGCGATGGTGAAATACGAGCTACCGCTGAACGAAGTGGTGTTCGATTTTTACGACCGTCTGAAGTCGGTTTCCAAGGGCTATGCGTCCTTTGACTATCATCTGACCGACTACAAGCCCGCCGATCTGGTGAAGATGCAAATCCTGGTCAACAACGAACCGGTGGACGCGCTGTCAATGCTGGTGCACCGACAGCGAGCCGAGGGACGCGGCCGCGCCATGGTCGAGAAGATGAAGGAACTGATACCGCCGCATATGTTCCAGATCCCGATTCAGGCAGCCATCGGCGGCAAGGTAATTGCCCGCGAAACCGTTCGCGCGCTTCGCAAGGACGTGACCGCCAAATGCTACGGCGGCGATATCACGCGCAAGCGAAAACTTCTGGAGAAGCAGAAGGAAGGCAAGAAGAAAATGCGGCAGTTCGGCAAGGTAGACATTCCGCAGGAAGCTTTCATTGCCGCGCTGAAAGTCGATAGCTGATGAATTGCGGTGCGTCAGTATCGATGGAGCGGCTGCTCCATGCGCTTAAGACACGCATGACTGTTCGGCCCCGCAATAACCGCATTGAAGAGCGCTGATCGAGCATCAGCTTCGCGTTCAGATCACGCTTGCACCACCTTGATCCGCCGCCGCGGATGGCCCACCATTGCGCGTTTGCCAATTAGAACAGCCAAGAAGGGCGAGGGAAACGCATGAACAAGGTTCCCGGCTTCGGACTGATCGAACGTGCCCGCACGCTGGCGCCGCTGATCGCTCGCGAAGCCGACGAGATCGAGCGCAGGCGTACTCTTACCGAGCCCGTGGTTTCCGCCTTGATCGACAACGGGCTGTACCGGGCACTGCTGCCGCAGAGCCTCGGCGGCCTCGAAGCACCACCCGAAATTTTCATGCAGATGCTGGAAGAGATCGCGAAAGCTGATGCCTCCACGGCGTGGTGCCTTGGCCAGTGTTCTGTGTGCGCAATGGTCGCCGCGTATCTCGATGCCGATGCTGCCCTCGAAATTTTCAACACGCCGCCAGGCATTCTCGCCTGGGGGGCAATTGCCAACGATGTTCGAGTGGTCCCGGGCGGATATCACGCCAATGCGCGGTGGGACTTTGCCAGCGGCTCACGCCAGGCGAGCTGGCTCGGCGCCCACGTCAGGATCGTCGAAGCGGACGGGTCGGCGCGGCTGAAGCCGAACGGAGCGCCGGAGGTGCGTACCATCCTGTTTCCGGTGACCAGCGCTACCACCTACGACGTTTGGGACGTGATCGGTCTCAATGGCACCGGTACTGATTCCTACTCGGTTGAAAATTTGTTCATACCCGAGAAATTCGCAGCGCTGCGCGATGAACCAACTGCGCGTCGCGAACAAGGCCCGCTATATAAACTCAGTACCTACACAATGTTCGGGCTTGGCTTCGCCGCGGTCTCACTCGGCGTCGCGCGCGCCACGCTGGACGCAGCGATTGATCTCGCCCGCGGCAAGGAATCCGTGGGCATCAAGGCGATGCGTGAGAACAGTGCCGTTCAGGCCCAGATCGGGCGGACCGAAGGAAATTTGCGCGCGGCGCGCGCTTATCTCTATGCCACCGTCACAGAGGCTTGGCGCGAATTGACGCGCATTGGCGAGGCCGCCGAAGATCAACGCGTAGCGCTTCGCCTCGCCGCCACCTGGACCATCCATCAGGCGGCCTTGGTCGTCGACATCGCCTATCACATGGCCGGTGCCACCGCCGTGTTCAGGGCTAACAGGTTCGAGCGCCGCTTCCGCGACATGCATGCGATCGCCCAGCAGGTCCAGGCCCGCGACACTCATTACGAAGACGTCGGCAAGGCGATACTGGCAAGCCTTGGCGCGACGGCCCCGTAATACTACGTCCAGGCCATTTACCTCCGTTGTTAAGAACTTTCATGAAAGATTCCGAATCTTCCTCTCGCGGAGTTTCGGGATGTCCCGCTT
>NZ_DATEPI010000271.1:0-7007 GCF_035273305.1 Bradyrhizobium sp.
CCTGTCCGCGAATCGCGGGACGAGGCAGCGCGGTGTTCCTGCATCTGGCTCGAGATAATTTTGGTCCGACCGCGGGCTGTGTCTCGATGACCAAATCCGCAATGCTGCGGCTGTTGGCCCGGCTCGGGCCGGATACCAAAATCATCATTGGATGAATCAAAACATCGACTCGCGGCTCGCTAGCGGGCGCCGAAAATCGCGGAACCGATACGAACATGCGTGGCGCCGAGCTGGATGGCGGTGGCGAAATCGGCGCTCATGCCCATTGACAGATTGGCCAAGCCGTTGCGCGCCGCGATTTTTGCCGTGAGCGCGAAATGGGGCGCCGGCGCGTCGTTAAGAGGGGGGATGCACATCAAGCCGGAAATTTGCAAACCGTAATGGTCGCGGCAACGGGCAATAAACCCGTCAGCTTCCGCCGGCGCCACACCGGCCTTTTGCGGCTCCTCGCCGGTGTTCACCTGAACGAACAATTGCGGCCGGCGATCCTGGGAAGTGATCTCTTTGGCTAACGCTTCGCAAATGCTCGGGCGATCGACCGAATGAATGGCATCGAACAAGCCGACGGCTTCTCTGGCCTTGTTGGACTGCAGCGGTCCGATCAGGTGGAGGGCGATTCCGCGGTAACCGGACATTAACTCAGGCCATTTTGCCTTCGCTTCCTGCACGCGATTTTCGCCGAAGACACGCTGTCCTGCTGCGATCACAGGCTTTATTGCCTCCGCCGCAAACGTCTTGGACACGGCGATCAGCGTCACCGACGAGCGATCGCGACGCGCTTGCTTGCAGGCGCGCGCGATCTCCTGCTCCACCGTGGCGAACCCGGTTGGTAAATGCGGACTTATCGGCGAGAATTCCTGCGGCGTCATTCTACCCCTGTGTGCCAACATTTTTAATGGGTAGTTCGAATTTTAGGGAGTTCAGGAAAGGCTTTTTGAACCATTCCCTCTACCGTCCATGTGGGGTCGGGGGCCAAGGATGTCACGCGTCAAACTCAATCGCAACAGAGTGAAGCTTAAGCGGCTTCTCGGAATCCGCGCGCGGCTTGCGTTGCTGGCGCTGATTCTTGTGGCACCGCTAATGCTGGAACGCGCCCGTTCACTCGAGGATGAGCGCGCCAAGCAAATCGCGCGGGCGGCCACCGAATTCTCAAATCTCGCGCAACACAGTGCTGACGCCCAACTGGAGGTCATCTCCTCAGTCGAGACCGTATTGAAGTCCGCAGCCTATATCGGCGCATCGGTCGGAGACGTCGGCCGGAGTTGCGAGATCCTCCACGCCAGCCTGCCCGCAAATCTGCCGTGGATACGCACTCTACTCATTGTAGGCGGCGATGGACGGGTGCAATGCTCGACCAACCCAATCTTCGTTGGCCTCGATCTTACGGACCGCGCCTATTTGAAAAAGGCGCGGGAGAGCCGCGATTTTGTCTTCAGCGATTATCTGTTCGCCAAGGTCACCAGTAACCCGGTCGTAATGGCGGCTTATCCGGTGTCCGCCATCAATCGCGCCGCGGATTCGGTTATTCTGGCCGGCGTCAATCTCGACTGGATGTCGAAGATCATGAGCAATCTCGGTGGTCGACCCGGCATTTCCGCCGCGCTGATCGACAGCACGGGAACTGTGCTGGCCGCTCCCGCCGACCAGTCCACCATGATCGGGCGTTCGCTCGATAGCGTGCCGCTACTCTCGGCGATTGCTGAACAAGCCATTGCTTCCGACAAGGCGCAAGGCGCGCTTTCGTTTGTCGCTGCCGACGGTTCTAAGCGCGCGCTCAGCTTTGCGCGCATCGCCGGCACGCAATCCAGGCTGATCGTCAGCATCGACGAGGCCAAGGTGTCCGCTGCGATCGATCGCGAGATCCGCACGGCCTATGTGCAGCTCGGCTTCGTCTGCTTATTCGTGCTGCTGGGCGCCTTGATTGCGGCGGAGAAGCTTATCATCCAGCCGATCGAGACGATCGCAGCGATGGCCAAGCGTTTTGGCCAAGGCGACTGGTCGGTGCGGGCCGTTCGGCAGTCACTGCCCGCCGAGTTCGTTCCGCTGGCCCGCGCCTTTAACGCGATGGCCGCACAGCTCGGCCAGCGTGAGCGGGAACTGGTGGCGACCAATGACCGCCTCACCGTGATTGCGTCGATCGATATGCTGTCCGGGCTTGCCAACCGTCGCGGGTTTCAGAGCAGGCTCGATTTCGAATGGATGAAAGCACAGCAACATCACAGCGAAATGTCGCTGCTGATGATCGACGTCGATCAGTTCAAGCTGTTTAATGACACCTACGGGCATCCCGAAGGCGACGCATGCCTCGCCCGGGTCGGCGAAACGCTGGCCGGCATCGCCGACGATTGCATGGGATTTGCGGCGCGCTACGGAGGCGAGGAATTCTGCTTGCTGCTGCCCAACACTGGTCTCTCGCGAGCACGCGACATTGGTGAGCTGGTGCGAGCCGAGGTGCAGAAACTTGCGATGCCGCACTCCACGAGCAACCATGAAACCGTGACCGTCAGCGTAGGCGTGGCGTGCACCAAGCCGGATGCAAGTAGCCGGCCCGCAGACCTGATCGAGGCCGCCGACGCGGCTCTCTATGCCGCCAAACATCTGGGCCGTAACGCGGTGATAGAGCACGGCCTCGGGCCGCTAAGCGATGGTACGGTCGCGCTGGCAAGCTGAAGCATCCGCTGCAGGCAGTGAGCCGCGGGCGTTGACCCCTCAGCTGCTTTTGTGGCCTAGTCCCGCCGTCCGGAAAATGGACGAATCCACGAAAAGCCCCGCAATTCCATGAACTCTGAACGTTACAACGCACGCGAATCCGAACCACGCTGGCAACGCCGGTGGGAAGAAAAGGCGATATTCGCGTCAAAAAACGATGACTCGCGGCCGAAATATTACGTGCTTGAGATGTTCCCGTATCCATCCGGGCGTATCCATATCGGCCATGTGCGGAACTATACGCTCGGCGACGTGCTGGCGCGCTTCATGCGCGCAAAGGGCTACAACGTGCTGCACCCGATGGGCTGGGACGCCTTCGGGCTTCCTGCCGAAAACGCCGCGATCGAACGCAAGGTAGCGCCGAAGGCGTGGACCTACGACAACATCGCGGCGATGAAGAAGCAGCTACAGTCGATTGGATTGTCGCTCGACTGGAGCCGGGAATTCGCGACCTGCGATCCTTCCTATTACAAGCATCAGCAGAAATTGTTTCTCGATTTTCTGCGCGCCGGGCTGGCCGAGCGCGAGCAACGCAAGATCAACTGGGATCCCGTTGACATGACCGTGCTCGCCAACGAGCAGGTGATCGATGGGCGCGGCTGGCGTTCTGGCGCTGTCGTCGAACAGCGCGAAATGAACCAGTGGGTTTTCAAGATCACCAAATATTCCCAGGAACTCCTGGACGCACTCGACACGCTCGATCGCTGGCCCGACAAGGTACGGCTGATGCAGCGTAACTGGATCGGCCGCAGCGAAGGCATGCTGGTGCGCTTCGCGCTCGACCCCGCCACAACGCCATCCGGCGAAACCGAGTTGAGAATCTTCACGACGCGGCATGATACGCTGTTCGGCGCGAAGTTCATGGCGATCGCACCGGACCATCCGCTGGCACAAGCCGCGGCTGCGAATAATCCGAAGCTTGCGGAATTCATCGCCGAAGCGAAACGTCACGGCACAGCACAGGAGATTATCGACACCCAGGAAAAGCAGGGCTTCGATACCGGGATCAGGGCGATCCATCCGTTCGACGCGAAGTGGAAACTGCCGGTCTATGTCGCCAATTTCGTGCTGATGGAATACGGGACCGGTGCGATCTTCGGCTGCCCGGCGCACGATCAGCGCGACCTCGATTTCGTCAACAAATATGGCCTCGGCAATACGCCCGTGGTTTGCCCCGAAGGCCAGGACCCGAAGACATTTGTCGTGACCGACACGGCCTATGACGGCGATGGCCGCATGATCAATTCGCGCTTCCTCGATGGCATGAGCACGGAACAGGCCAAAGAGGAGGTCGCAAAACGGCTAGAGCAGGAATTGCGCGGCAACATGCCGGTCGGTGAACGGCAGGTTAATTTTCGCCTGAGGGACTGGGGGATTTCGCGCCAGCGCTATTGGGGCTGTCCGATCCCGGTGATCCACTGCCCGAAATGCGGCGTGGTGCCGGTGCCCGACGAGGACTTGCCGGTGACGCTGCCGGAAGACGCCACATTCGACAGACCCGGCAACGCGCTCGATCATCATCCAACTTGGAAGCACGTGACCTGTCCGCATTGCGGCGGCAAGGCCACGCGCGAAACCGACACCATGGATACCTTCGTGGATTCCTCTTGGTATTTCGCGCGGTTCACCGATCCGTGGAACGAAAAGGCGCCGACGACTCCCGCCGTGGCGGACCGGATGATGCCGGTCGATCAGTATATCGGTGGCGTCGAGCATGCGATCCTGCATCTGTTATACAGCCGCTTCTTTACCCGCGCGATGAAAGCCACCGGCCATATCGGAATGGACGAGCCGTTTGCCGGCATGTTCACGCAGGGCATGGTCGTGCACGAGACCTACCAAAAGGCGGACGGCTCATATGTCACGCCCGCCGAAGTCAAGGTTGAGACCGGCGCCAACGGCCGCCGCGCCAGCCTGATTATTACGGGCGAAGAGATCTCGATCGGGTCCATCGAGAAAATGTCGAAATCGAAGCGCAACACCGTCGATCCCGACGACATCATCGCGACCTACGGCGCCGACGTGGCGCGCTGGTTCATGCTGTCGGACTCACCGCCCGACCGGGACGTGATCTGGAGCGACGAGCGGGTGCAGGGCGCCTCTCGTTTCGTGCAGCGAATCTGGCGGCTGGTGAACGAATGCGCGGAGATCGGCAGAACTGCGCCACCGGCGAGGCCGGCAAGTTTTGGGGCCGACGCGCTGGCGTTGCGCAAGGCGTCGCACGGGGCGCTGGATAAAGTGTCCAGTGGGATCGAAAAACTGCATTTCAACGTCTGCCTCGCCTACATCCGGGAATTTTCGAACACGCTCGGGGAGGTGCTGGCAAGGCAGGGCCAGCCGGCAGGCGATCTCGCTTGGGCGGTCCGCGAGGCCGGGATTATCCTTGTTCAACTGTTCGCGCCGATGATGCCGCATCTGGCTGAGGAATGCTGGCAGCGGCTGGCACAATCGGGGCTCGTTTCGGAAGCGGCTTGGCCCCAAATCGAACGCGATTTGCTGCTCGAAGATACGGTGTCCCTGGTGGTCCAGGTCAATGGCAAGAAACGGGGCGAGGTCACGGTGGGACGCGATGCGCAGAATCCACAAATTGAGGCTGCCGTTTTGGCGCTCGATGCGGTAAAACAAGCGTTGGGTGGCAAGGCCGTCCGCAAGGTGATTATCGTTCCCATGAGGATCGTGAATGTCGTTGGCTAGCGTCCGCATCGCCGCGCGGCTTCTCGCCGTGGCCGCTCTGGCGGGACTGACTGCCGGCTGTTTTCAGCCGATGTATGCTGAACATTCCGACGGTACGCCAGCGTTGCGGGAAAAGCTGATGGGGATCGAATTGCCGCCCATCGAGAAGCCGAACGCATCTCGCGACGCGCGGCTCGGGGTGGAAATCCGCAACGCGCTGGCATTCAAACTCTACGGCAACGCCACCGGCATGCCGCCGACGCATCGGCTTGTGATCCGTTTTACTACCACCCGTTCGTCGCTGATGGTCGATCCCGCGACGGCGCTTCCCTCGAGCGAGAATTACGGCATCGACGCGCAGTACAATCTGATCGAGATCGCCTCGAACAAGTCGGTCATGACCGGAACGACATTCTCGCGGGTATCCTACGACATTCCCGGCCAGTTGCAGCGCTTCGCCCGAACCCGCGCCTTTCGTGACGCGGAGGATCGCGCCGCCCAGGAAATTGCCGAAAATATCCAGACCCGGCTGGCCTCGTTCTTCGTCGCCGGTACATGATGGCAGCCCCTATGCCGGGCAGCGATAGCACCGAGGCAATCCCGGACCGAAAAGTTTGTCGCCACCATATCTGCGATCTGCGCTTGCGCGCGGTCCGAAATGACAAATCCTGATTCGTCGTGGTTGCGCTTCGCGGAAAAGAAATCGACGCCTTTCTCGCCCGACCCGATTCGGGCCGTCCGATTATTCTCCTTTACGGCCCCGATGCGGGGCTGGTACGCGAGCGCGCCGACGCGCTGCTTGCATCCGCGGTCGATGATCCGAATGACCCGTTCTCACTGGTGAAGCTGGATGGCGACGAGCTTTCAGCAGAACCCTCGCGCCTGGTGGATGAAGCTCTCACAATTCCGCTGTTCGGAGGCCGACGAGCGATCAGGGTGCGCGCGGGGTCGCGCAGTTTCGCGAGCGGCGTGGACGCTCTTGCGGACAGTGTGCTGAAAGATTGTCGCGTTGTGATCGAAGCGGGTGAGCTGCGGCCGGAATCACCGCTACGCAAGGCTTGCGAGCGAGCGAAAACGGCCGTTGCGATCGGCTGCTATCCAGATACGGAACGCGATCTTGCAAAGCTGATCGACGACGAATTACGCGCTTCGAACTTGCGGATCGCGCCGGACGCACGCGCTGCGCTGGTTTCGTTGCTCGGGGGCGACCGTCAGGCGTCGCGCAACGAGCTCAGGAAGCTCACGCTCTACTCGCATGGCAAAGGCGAGATCGCGCTCGACGACGTGATGGATGTGGTCTCGGATGCATCCGAATTGAAGCTTGATCCGATCGTGGACGGCGCGTTTGCCGGAAAGCCGGAGCTGGTCGAAAGCGAATTCGCCAAAGCCATGATTGCGGGCACGTATCCGGGCATGATTATTTCCGCAGCCCAGCGACAAGCGGCATGGCTGCACAAGTCCGCCCTTGCGGTGGCAGAGGGAACACCGGTATCGACACTGCTCGAGGGTGGATTTCCGCGGCTGCACTTTTCGCGCAAGCCGAATGTCGAGGTGGCGCTGCGAAATTTCAGTCCGGCGCGGTTGGCCTCGATCATTGATCAGCTTGCAACCGCGGCCCTGGACAT
>NZ_DATEPI010000272.1:0-33645 GCF_035273305.1 Bradyrhizobium sp.
TCCGATGATGACAGCTTTCTCGGTTCGCTTCGAATACAACGGCTCCCATGGATCGGTGAGGGGGCTTTGCCGGAAGTGACGCTCGAAACCTTCGGGGACCTCTGTATTCACGTTGACCATATTCACGTTGACCATGACGGAAGCTCGCGTGTTCTGATGCAATCACCAGCATTAGCGCGAACCCTGGGTCGATTTCACCGCTTACAAAGTTTTAAACGTGTTTCGCGAGTGCCGCAGCCGATTTCGCGCGGATGCCTAATAGGGCAGGCCGACGTAGTTTTCCGATAGCGACGTCGAGGCCGCCTTGGAGCTGACGAGATAGTCGAGCTCGGCAAGCTGAATGCGCGCACCGAATTCGCCTTGATCGGGAAACTTGTGCAGCATCGAGGTCATCCACCAGGAGAAACGAACCGCCTTCCAGACCCGCGACAACGCTTTCGCGGAATAGCCGTCGATCCCTGCGGAAGACCTCTCGTCGTAAAATTCACGAAATGCCAGCGAGAGATAATGCACGTCACTGGCGGCGAGATTGAGTCCCTTGGCGCCGGTCGGCGGCACAATGTGCGCGGCATCGCCGGCCAGGAACATCCGGCCGAACCGCATCGGCTCGGCCACGAAGCTGCGCAAAGGCGCGATGCTCTTTTCGATCGAGGGTCCGGTGACGAGGTCGTCGACCGCTTTGCGGTCAAGCCGCCGTTTCAGTTCATCCCAGAATCGATCGTCCGGCCATTGCTCGATGCGATCCTCAAGCGGACATTGCAGATAGTAGCGGCTGCGGTGCGTCGAGCGCATCGTGCAAAGCGCAAACCCCCGCGCATGATTTGAATAGATCAATTCGTGCGAGACCGGCGGCGTTTCCGATAGAATCCCGAGCCATCCGAACGGGTAGATCCGCTCAAAGGTCTGGATCGCTGAAGCCTTCACGCTCGCGCGGCTCACGCCATGTGAGCCGTCACAACCCGCGATGAAATCGCAAGCGAGCTCGTGGGCGACGCCATCCCTTCGATAGCTTACGCGCGGATGATCAGTATCGAAATCGTGCGGCATGACGTCGGCGGCTTGATAGATGCTGGTCAGACCCGCCGCTTTGCGCGCGTTCATCAGATCGAGGGTGACTTCGGTCTGGCCGTAGATCATTACAGTCTTCCCGGTGGCGGCCTTCATCGCGATCCGATGCCGCGCGCCGCCGAAAGCCAGCTCGATTCCTTCATGGACGAGTCCCTCGCGGTGGGCGCGCTCGCCCGCGCCGACTTCATCGAGCAGGGCCACCGTGCCCTCTTCGAGCAGACCGGCGCGGATGCGACCGAGCACATAGTCGGGCGTCTGGCGCTCCAGGATGACATTGTCGATTCCGTAAGCGTGAAGCAATTGCCCCAGCAGCAATCCCGCCGGCCCCGCGCCAATGATTGCTACTTTCGTCCGCAAATACTTGCCCCTCTGTTTGTAATAGGCTTGAACTGAGCCGGTGCCAGCGGCCGCGCGTGCTTGCAATGATGGTTATATCATATAACAATAAGTGCAAAGGTCATTCAGCCTGCATCAAGGGAGAAGATGTCGATGAGGAAGACGTTCTTGGCGTTGCTGTTGGCCGCCAGCGTGACGCCTGCATTCGCGCAGGAAAAAACTTTCGAGCTGAAGTTGTCGCACTGGGTGCCGGCATCGCACCCGCTGCAGAAGGCGCTGGAGGACTGGGGCGCTGCGGTTGAAAAGGCATCCGGGGGCACGATCAAATCCAAGGTCTATCCCGCGCAGCAGCTCGGCAAGGCGTTCGATCATTACGACATGGCGCGCGACGGCATTGCGGACATTACCTATGTCAATCCCGGTTACCAGCCGGGCCGTTTTCCGATCATCGGCGCGGGTGAACTTCCGTTCCTGATGTCACAGGCCAAGGGCGGCTCGATGGCGCTCGATGCGTGGTACCGCAAATATGCCGAGAAGGAGATGAAGGATGTCAAGTTCTGCCTGGCCTTCATCCATTCGCCGTCCTCATTTCACTCGCGCACCAAGAAGATCGTAGTGCCTGACGACGTCAAGGGCATGAAGATCCGGCCTGCCCATGCCACCATGGCCAATTTCGTCACGCTTCTTGGCGGCACTAATGTGCAGTCCTCGGCACCGGAAGTGCGCGACATTATTGAACGTGGTGTGGCCGACGCTGTCACATTCCCTTGGGGATCACTGGTGCTGTTCGGCATCGACAAGGTGACGAAGTACGATATGGATGCGCCGCTTTATGTCACGACATTTGCTTTCGTGATGAACAAGGACAAATACAACCAGATGTCGGACCGCCAGAAAAAGGCGATTGACGACAACTGCAATACCGAGGCCGCAGGCCGGGTCGGCGAACCGTGGGGCAACTTCGAAGATGCTGGAATCGAGAAGGTAAAGGCGGAGGAAGGTCACGAAGTCTACAAGCTGACACCGGACCAGACTGCATTGTGGAAGAAAGCGTCAGAGCCGCTGATCAAGACCTGGGCGGAAGGCGTCAAGAAGACCGGCGTCGATCCGGATGCGGCCATGAACGAACTGCGCGCCTCGCTCACCAAGTACAACGCACTGGCGCAGTAACCGTCACCGACTATTCAGGCTGCGGCGACGGAATCTTCTGTCGCCGTTTTTCTTCAACCGGCCGTCATCTGGAGCGGACATGAAGCGTGCCTCTATGGATCGTTTCATCGATACCATCGAATGGATCGCGGCCGCCTTCGTCGGCATCGTAGCCGTCAACATCTTTCTGGCGGTGCTGCTGCGCAATCTTTTCAACTACTCGATACCGGATTCGTTCGATATCGGCCGCATGCTGCTGGGTATTCTGATCTTCTGGGGGATCGCCGCCACCAGTTATCGCGGGACGCACATTACGGTCGACCTGGTGTGGGCCAATGTAGGCCCGAAGTACCAACGCATCATCGATGTGTTTGCGACGCTGGTTCTTTTGTTCGTGGTGACCGTGCAAACCTGGACATTGTTCGACAAAGTCCGCGGTACCTATAACGACCACGTCACCACATTCGACATGCACATGCCGACTTGGCCTTTTTTCGCGATCGCCTGGGCCGGCGACGTTTCCGCGGTCCTGTTGATTGCAATCCGCACTTATCGGCTGGTTTTCCATCCGGAACAGATGCACGACCCCCAGCTCAAGGCCACGGAATAACGCCATGAGCACAGATGCCGTCGCTCTCCTGGGATTTGTCGCGCTGTTTGCACTGATGCTGCTGCGCGTGCCCGTTGGAATGGCAATGGGGTTGGTCGGCGTCTCCGGCTTCAGTTACCTGGTCGGCGGCACGCCGGCTTTGAAACTGGTTGGCCAGACCTCGATGCGGACCGTGACCGACTATACGTTCGGGGTCATTCCGATGTTCCTGCTGATGGGTACCTTCGTCAGCAATTCCGGCATGAGCCGCGACCTGTTCCGTGCAGCAAACGGCTTTGTCGGGCATCTGCGGGGCGGCTTGGGGATTGCGACCGTCGCCGCCTGCGGCGGGTTCGCTGCGATCTGCGGGTCATCGGTTGCCACCGCTGCGACGTTTTCCGCCGTCGCCTATCCGGAAATGCGTCGCTTCGGATATCCGCAATCCTTTGCGACCGGTGTGATCGCTGCAGGCGGCACGCTTGGAGCCATGTTGCCGCCTTCCACGGTGCTGGCCGTGTACGGCATCATCACCGAGCAGGATATCGGCAAGCTGTTCATCGCCGGCATTATTCCCGGCCTGCTCGCGATGACGATGTACATGATCACGATAGCGCTGATCGGCTATTTCCGTCCGGGATTTTTGCCCAAGGGCACCTACACCACCTGGCGTGAGCGGATGGCCGGTCTAAAGGACATTTGGGCGCCGGTGCTGCTGTTCGTGTTTGTGATTGGCGGGCTTTACGGCCTGCCATTCCTGCCGCGCTTCACGCCGACCGAAGCCGGCGGGGTCGGAGCAACCGGCGCGTTCCTGATCGGCGTTCTCACCGGACGGCTGGACAAGGAAAAGATCCTTGCCTCGCTGCTGCAGGCGACGCGGACCGCGGCCGCGGTGTTCACGGTTTTGATCGGAGCGCTGATTTTTGGATATTTCCTGACGGTGACGCAAACGCCCCAGAAGGTCACCGAATTCCTCACCGGGCTTGGCCTTGGCAGCTACGGCGTGCTTGCGCTCATCATGCTGATGTACCTGGTGCTCGGCTGCCTGATGGACGCGATGGCGATGATCATCCTCACGGTGCCGATTATTTTTCCGGTCATCTCGCATCTCGGGTTCGACCCGATCTGGTTCGGCGTCATCATCGTCATGACCGTTGAGCTCGGCCTGATTCATCCGCCCGTCGGGATGAACGTGTTTGTGATCAAGAGCGTCGTCAAGGACGTGTCGTTTGCCACCATCTTCAAAGGCGTGATCCCGTTTGTGGCGACCGATCTGGTTCGACTCGTCATCCTGATCCTATTTCCGTTGCTGGCGACCTGGTTGCCGCAACGCATGATGGTTCACTGATTTCGACTGCCCTAAAGCCGTGAAGCTTGAGGTGACTGATGGCGCCCGTGCTGCAAACCAGATATGCGTTTACCATCACTGCCTATATCGGCGAGGTCACGTCCGCCGGCGACATCGGTCATGGCGTCCGACGGATTATCCCGATTATCGGCGGAGAGGTTCGCGGGCCGGACGTTAACGGCAACGTCTGCGCGTTCGGCGCTGACTTCCAGGTCATCCGACCCAACGAGCTGATCGAACTTGAGGCGAAATACGCCTTCGAGACCGATGATGGCGCGGTGATCTACGTCGAGAACAGGGGTATTCGCTTCGGCCCGATCGGGCTGTTGCAGAAGCTCAAGCGTGGCGAGCCGGTTGATCCCAATTTGATTTATTTTCGTACCGTGCCGAAATTCGAAACCGGGGCGGAGAAATATCGCTGGCTGATGGAATCACTGTTTATCGGTTCAGCCGCGCGTCACGCTGATCGGGTGGTGATCGATGTGCATCAGGTGCTGTGAGTGCTTTTCGTACCCTTTGTGGAGACCTTCGGTCGAAGAAACAGTGCCAACTTTGCCCGACGGTCAAATCAGCTAGTTCGCTGTCCAGCCCCTGTTCGCGAAAATATTTCCGTTCTCGCCTGACGCAAATCACTTCATAAGCGCCGCCGTCTCGGTCCATCGAGGGGCGATCGCGATCGTCACGAACGCGGGGCGGGATGCGATGGACGCTGATGTGCCGCTGACGAACGGCACGTGAAGCGGACGACGAAATCGTGTGGTTCTGACGCCTCGACGCTGGCGTCAAGTTGGCGGGAGGTGTCCCGCCGATGACGGTGACAACAAGCCCGATCACCGGGGAGATCACGTTATAAGTCGTAAAACCATTGCGCGGGGAATGCCGGATGATTTCGGTGAACCTGTGGTGACTTACTCGTATGCTTTTCTATTTTGCATGCGAGGCTGCGGGTGCATCGTGCGCCCGGCATTCCCTGCGCCCTCTGAGTTTCAGATGGCTCTACACGTTGGCCAACTCGCGCGGGAATGCGCAGCGAGATCGGAGAGGTGTGGGTGGTGTGTGAATTTGACATCGGTCTTCATCCCTCCCCCGATCTTAGTGGGGAGGGCGGCGCGAAGCGCCGGGTGGGGGTAGCTCGCGAGGCATGAAATAACCCTCCACCCGTCACATCGTTCGCACCGCTCACGATGTGCCCTCCCTCCCCACAAAGTGGGAGGGATAAGAAAGAGCGAGCCGTCATTGCGAGGAGCGAACTCGACGAAGCAATCCAGCTTTTTTGTTGGCGTGTCGGCCCATGGATTGGTTCGCTTGCGCTCGCAATACGGATTCAAACTTCCTGTCGCTTCTCCTCATATTGACTCCCGGTCTATGGTTATAGATTATAATTATTACACTGAGAGGCCGCTTTTACCCGATGGCAAACCCGACAGCGCCGTGGCTTCACCCGATACCTGACCAAAGAAGGCGGCGCGCTGACAAAGGCAATGCATTGGCTGAGCAGATCGCCAGTAATTCGCCGCTTACGAATTCGCTGTGCTGCAGGCAATGCTTGTGAGTCCCCGAGGCCAATTTCCAAACCGGGCTGCTGATGGAATCCTGGATGGTGACGCGGGTCCAAAGCGACAACGAAGCGAAGCGCCCGGGCGTCGCTCGGCCGCAAGGCCAATGCGAAGCCCCCTGACATGAGCGCAAAATCCAATACAGCCGTTCCGACCGCGCGAAACGCCGCGCCGCTGCGCCCGATTTCGTTCAGCGATCCGGCGGTCACGGTCGGACGGCGTCACGACGGAATCATTTATCTCCGCCCCAAGGCGGAGCTCGGCGAATATCCGCCTCGGCTGACCGATCTGCTGCATCATTGGGCCAGCGCCGAACCCAATCGCATTTTCATGGCGGAGCGCGACCGTGACGGCGGATGGCGGCAGATCACCTATTCGCAAATGCTTGCCGCAAGCCAGCATATCGCCTCCAGCCTGTTAGCGCGCGGCCTCTCGGCCGGCAGGCCGGTCGTGATCCTCTCCGGCAATTCGATCGATCACGCGCTGGTCGCGTTCGGATCGCTCTATGCAGGCGTCCCATTCTGTCCGGTGTCTCCGGCCTATTCGTTGATCTCAAAGGACTACGGCAAGCTTGGCTTTCTGATGAAGCTGCTTACACCCGGGCTTGTATTCGCCGATGATGCGGACACGTTCGCGCATGCGATGGCAGCGAACGTTCCAGCGGATGCCGAAATCGCCGCCTCCCGCGGTGTGCTGTCCGTCCGAGATGTAACCACCCTGGCTGAGTTGAAGTCGACACCGCTGCATCCATCGCTGGATGCAGCTCACGATGCAATCGGGCCGGACACGATAGCGAAATTCCTGCTGACGTCGGGATCGACGGGCAATCCAAAGGCCGTGATCAATACTCAACGGATGCTGTGCGCCAATCAGGTGATGATCCGTGAAACAATGGCGTTTCTAAAGGACGAGCCGCCGGTGATTGTCGACTGGCTGCCATGGAATCACACCTTCGGCGGCAATCACAATATCGGACTGACGCTATTTAATGGTGGATCGATGTATCTCGATGCCGGCAAGCCGATGCCCGGCGGCATCGAAGAGACGGTGCGCAATCTCGCCGAGATTTCCCCGACGGTATATTTCAATGTCCCCAAAGGATATGAATCGTTGCTGCCATATTTGCGCGATGACAAGGCATTGCGCGCCAGATTTTTTCATCGGCTGCACGCGATGTTCTTTTCCGGAGCGGCGATGTCGCCGTTTGTTTGGAACAGTCTCGACGAACTCAGCGTGCAGGAGACCGGCTTTCGCGTACCCATGCTGACCGGACTCGGCGCCACGGAAACAGCCCCCTTTTTCATGTCGGCCAATCCGCTCACGAGCCGCTCAGGTCATGTCGGGCTGCCGGTGCCCGGCAACGAAGCGAAGCTTGTTCCAACTAACGGCAAGCTCGAGGTTCGCGCCAAGGGACCGAACGTCACGCCTGGCTACTGGCGGCAGCCGGAACTTACCGCCGCCGCATTCGACGAAGAGGGCTTTTATAGATTGGGAGACGCGATCAAGCCGACGGACCCGGATGATTTCAACGCCGGCTTCGATTTCGATGGCCGCATCGCCGAAGATTTCAAGCTCGCCAGCGGCACCTGGGTGAGCGTAGGACCGCTGCGCGCGCGCTTTATTGCGGCCTGCGCGCCATTGGTGCGCGACGTGGTGATTGCCGGGATCAATCGCGACGAAATATCGGCGCTGGTCGTTCTCGATCTCGATGGCTGCCGGCTGATCAACCCAGCGCTTCCGCCCGACGATGTTGCCATCACGGCGGCGGACCCCGCGATCCGCGATGCGTTCCGCGAGCGGTTCGCAAAATTCACGACGTTATCGACCGGCTCCTCGACACGGATTACCCGCGCGGTCCTGATCGACACGCCGCTCTCGATCGATCGCGGCGAAGTCACCGACAAGGGCTCGATCAACCAGCGTGCCCTGCTGAACGCGCGGGGCTCCCTCATCGAGGCATGTTATTCACCCACACCGCCAAAACACGTGATCGCGCTTTAGCTAATTCGAAATCAATCACCCGAGGGGTCTAATATGCAATTGAAAGATCAGGCCGCAATCGTCACCGGCGGTGCATCTGGATTAGGTGCTGCGACCGCGCGCAGGCTCGCTGCCCAAGGCGCCAAAGTCGCCATCTGCGATCTCAATGCCAAGCTCGCCGAAAGCGTTGCCGCCGAACTCAAGGGAATCGCGGTGGTCTGCGATGTTGCCGATGCGGCCTCGGCGGAAGCCGCGATTGCCACCGCGACCAAGGCGCATGGAGCGGCGAGGGTGCTGGTCAATTGCGCCGGTATCGGTGTTGCGAAACGGGTGATCGGCCGCGACGGGCCAATGCCGCTTGCCGATTTCGACAGGGTGATCCGGGTCAATATGATCGGCTCGTTCAACATGCTGCGGCTTGCGACCGCCGAGATGTCAAAGCTCGATCCGCTATCGACCGGCGAGCGCGGCGTGGTGATCTCGACCGCGTCGGTCGCGGCGTATGATGGCCAGATCGGTCAGTCAGCCTACTCGGCCTCGAAGGGCGGCATCGTCGCAATGACGCTACCGATCGCGCGCGAACTCGCGCAGTTCGGCATCCGCGTACTGACCATTGCGCCGGGCCTGTTCCTCACGCCGCTGCTGGCAAATCTGCCGCAGGAGGCACAAGACAGCCTGGCCGCATCGATTCCATTCCCGCGCCGGCTCGGTCAGGCCGACGAATTCGCCTCGCTGGCGCTGCACATGATCGACAATCCGTATCTGAATGGCGAAGTCGTGCGGCTCGATGCCGCGCTGCGCATGGCGCCTCGATAGTGGCGCGATAGAGCACCGGCATGTTCGTCAACCGCAGAGACGTGCAGATTCAGTGGGGCGACTGCGATCCCGCCAATATCGTCTATTACCCGCGTTACTTCGAAATGTTCGATGACTCGACCTCGATTATGTTCGAGGCCGCCGGTTTTTCCAAGCAGGACATCATCAAGAAATACGGACTGGTTGGCATCCCGATGGTGGATACGCGGGCGAAATTCTATGTCGCATCGACTCATGGCGACTGGATCGCTATCGAGACCCGCGTGGAAAGTTTCAAGCGCTCCAGCTTCGAGGTGATCCACAAGGTGTTCAAAGGCCAAGTGCTCGCCATCGAGGCATTCGAGACCCGTGTGCTGGTGGGGCGCCATCCGGATGATCCGGCGCGGCTGAAATCGGCAGCGGTGCCGCCGGAAATCATCAAGAAATTCATGCAGGGGTGAGCCTGCAACACTCGGCCGTATCGGCCGGCAAACCTGACCTCGATTGCGAGCATCGCGATGACCGTTTCAAAAGCCGCAGCGGCGACAGCCGGCAAGACGTCCCGCATCACCGGCAAGCAGCCTGCGGAGGTGGCGGGAGCGGCTTCGATGCAGATGGGCGAACTATCCGAACTGTTGGGGTATTCGCTCAAGCGCGCGCAATTGAGGATTTTCGAACATTTTCTTCGCTGCGTCGCGCCGCTGCAACTGACGCCGGCGCAGTTTTCGGTGCTTTTGCTGCTCGACAAGAATCCTGGCCGCAATCAAACCGAAGTCGCCAATACGCTCGGAATTTTGAGGCCGAATTTCGTCGCAATGCTCGACAGCCTCGAGACGCGCGATCTCTGTACGCGGATACGCTCGACCAGCGACCGCCGCTCGCACATTATCGTTTTGACCGAGAAGGGACGGGCGGTGCTGGCGCGAGCAAAGAAGCTGGTGGCCGCCAAGCATGAGACGCGTATCAACGAGATCTTGGGACCCGCGAAGCGGACCGCGCTGCTGGAAATGCTGGCGACCATCGCACGCGAGCTTTGAGGCGATGTCTTTTCAAGCGATGTCTTTACAAGCGCTAGGCCATCCGGTTCCCGTCCACCAGGATGGCCCTGATGTCATTGACGTTCGTCAGCGTCGGACCGGTCAACAACAGATCGCCGGTCGCTGCAAAGAAGGCAGTGGCATCGTTGTTGTCGAGGTAGGCTGCAGGGTCGAGGCCGAGCGATTGCATCCTGATAAAGGTGTGATGATCGATGATCGCTCCGGCGGGGTCGGTCGCGCTACCCGCGCCACCATCGGCGCCATCGGTATCCGCCGCGAGCGCGGAAATTCCGGAGGTGTCCTTGAGCAATGCGGTCAGCGCCAGCGCATATTCCTGGTTGGGACCGCCGCGGCCATTGCCGCGCACGGTGACCGTGAGTTCGCCTCCGGACAGGATCGCGACCCGTCCGCCTTGGCTGCGCGCCTTCAGCGCGAGTCCAGCATGATCGGCGGCGACACTGCGCGCCTCGCCCTCGAGATCGGCGCCGAGGTCGATGATATCGTAGCCGGCGGACTTGGCCGCCGCGATCGCGGCGTCGAGCGAGGTTCTCGGCCGTGCGATGATTTCAAATTGCGCGCGCGCAAAGGCCGGGTCGCCGGGCTTGCAGCTCTCGTTGCCGGCATCGTCCAGCGCGCGGGCGATCGCGTCCTCGAGCCTGAGGTCGTACTTGGCGACAATGGCGCGCGCATCGGCAAGCGTGGTTGGATCCGGCACGGTCGGCCCGGAGGCGATCGCGGATGCATCGTCATGCGGAACATCCGAGATCGCCAGCGTTGCGATTTCGGCGCGCTTGCCGGCGCGCGCCAGACGGCCGCCCTTGATCCGCGACAGGTGCTTGCGAACGGTATTGACCTCTCCGATCGGCGCGCCCGAGCGCAACAGCGCCCGGGTCAGCTGCTGTTTCTGCGCGAACGACACGCCATTTACGGGTGCGATCCAGTTGGCGGAGCCGCCGCCCGACAACAACACCAGCAGCAGATCGTCGGCGCCGGCGTCCTCGGCCAGCCGCAAAGCTTGCTCGGCGCCTTTCAACCCCGCCTCGTCAGGAACGGGATGACCGGCTTCAATCACCTCGATCCGGCGCGTCGACACGCGATGGCCGTGACGCGTGGTCGCAACCCCAAGGAGAAGCGAGGGCGCGAGTCCAAGTTCGTCGAGATAATACCGCTCCGCGGCCGCTGCCATCGTCGCTGCCGCCTTGCCGGCGGCGAGACATATGACCCGGCCTTTCGGCACCGGTCTCAGATGCGCGCGCAGCACGATGTCAGGGTGCGCCGCGGCTACGGCCGCATCGAAAATCGCGCGCAAGAGAGGGCGTCGGTCGGTCATGGCTTCACTGGAATTGAGCTAGAAACATCCAACGACGGTTATCACGTCGATTGGGCCAAAAGAAAACCCCCGCAGCAAGCTGCGGAGGTTGCAATAGCTAGCAGCAGGGCGCCGTTCGGCCGGTTAGCCCCCGACGTCGCCAGAGACGATGTCGCCGAACAGCTCCCACTTGTCGCCCTTGAATTTCATCAGTTGAAGCTGGCTGATGGGAGCGAAATCGGTCGGACTGGTGTTGATTTTGATGCCGGGCAGCAGGACTTCGGTGCGGAAATCCTTCAGGCTCGCTGCCTGTTTCATGATGTTCTCGCGGGTGAGATTGTCACCGCATTGCTTGAGCACCTGAACCAGGGTTTGCGCAACGCCATAGCCGACCACCACCGAGCCATCGAGCTTGTTGCCCTCCGGAAAGTCCTTGGCGAGAAAGTCGAGAAACTCTTTCATCCCCGGGTCCTTGTCCCACTGCGGATCCGAGACATCCTTCAGATAGGCGGCGGAAATGATATCCTGAGCGTTCTCAAACCCGGCCGGCTTGATCACGCTGCCGACCGAGGCCGAGACGTTGTTGAGGATGTGGAGCGGCTTCCACCCGATCTCGGCGATTTTCTTGATCGCCTGGGCAGCGAACTTGGGCGTCGAGATATTGACGAACACATCGGCGCCCGTCGATTTCAATCTGACGATATGAGAGTCGACGGTCGGCTCGGTGGTCTCGAAGCTTTCCTCGGCGATGATCATCGAAGCGGCCTTGCCGCCGAGCCCGTCCTTCAGGCCCTTCAGGTAGTCCTTGCCGTAATCGTCGTTTTGATACAGCACCGCGATCTTGGCGGCGGGTTTCTCCTTCAGGAGATATTTGGCGTAGATCCGCGACTCGCTCTGATAGTTCGGCTGCCAGCCCATGGTCCAGGGGAAGTCCTTCGGATCATTCCACTTGGTGGCGCCGGTGGCGACGAACAGCTGCGGCACCTTTTTGGCATTCATGTATTTGTGAATCGCCGAATTTGGCGGCGTGCCGAGCGAATTGAAGATGAAAAGCACCTCGTCACTTTCGACCAGCTTGCGCGCCTGCTCGACCGTCTTCGGCGGGCTGTAGCCGTCGTCATAGCTGATGAAGTTGATCTTGCGGCCGTTGATGCCGCCGGCATCGTTGATCTTCTTGAAATAGGCGGCTTCGGTCTTGCCGATCACGCCATAGGCGGAAGCCGGGCCGCTATACGGCATTATGTTGCCGATCTTGATTTCCGTATCGGTGGCGCCGGTATCGTATTTCTTTTGAGCGAGCGCGCCACTGGCCGAGGCCGCGAGCACAACGAAGGCGGTCGAGGCAATAGCGAGGCTGCTGGTACTAAAACGCATTCCGGATCTCCCTTTGAAAATTTGCGCGTGAAGTTGCTGTGTTGATTCAAAATTTTTGGTGGCGCGGAACAATTCAATACGATTTGATCGCGGGCATCAAGAAAAAGCCCCTGCGATGCGGCGCAGGGGCTTGCGTCTTTAGTAGCCGTTCCGAGCCGGTCGACGCTCAGCCGCCAACGTCGCCGCTGATGATATCGCCGAACAGATCCCACCTGTCGCCCTTGAACTTCATCAATTGAAGCTGCGAGAGCGGAGCGAAGTCGGTTGGACTGGTATTAACCTTGATGCCCGGCAGCAAACCGTCAAGCTCCAGATCCCGAATGCTCGCCGCCTGTTTCATCACGTTCTCTCGCGTGAGATTGTCACCGCATGCCTTCAGCACGTGCACGAGCCCTTGCGCAACGGTGTAGCCATACATCACCGAAGCGTCGATCCTATTGCCCTCGGGGAAATATTTAGTGAGAAACTCGTCGAAATGTTTCATCCCCGCATCGTTCTTCCACTGCGGATCGGAGGTGTCCTTGAGGTAGGACGACGAGATGATGTCCTGGCCGGCGTCAAATCCTGCCGGTTTCATCACGCTGCCGATCGAAGCGGAGACGTTGTTCAGGAAGTGCAACGGCTTCCATCCGATTTCGGCGTTCTTCTTGATCGCTTGCGCGGCGAATTTTGGCGTGGTGATGTTAAAGAACACATCGGCGCCGGTCGATTTCAGTCTGACAATATGCGAGTCGATGGTCGGCTCGGTGGTCTCATAGCTTTCCTCGGCAACGATCATAGAGGCGGCTTTTGCGCCGAGTCCGTCCTTGAAGCCTTTAAGGTAGTCCTTGCCGTAGTCGTCGTTCTGATAAAGAACGGCGATTTTGGCATTCGGCACATTCTTGAGAATATATTTCGCGTAAATTCTGGATTCGCTCTGGTAGTTCGGCTGCCAGCCCATGGTCCATGGAAAGTCCTTGGGATCGTTCCACTTGGTGGCGCCGGTGGCGACGAACAATTGCGGCACCTTCTTGGCGTTCATGTACTTCTGGATCGCGGTGTTCGGAGGTGTGCCCAACGAATTGAAGATCATCAGAACTTCGTCGCTCTCCACCAGCTTGCGCGCCTGCTCCACCGTTTTCGGCGGGCTGTAGCCATCGTCATAGCTGATGAAATTGATCTTGCGGCCATTGATGCCGCCTTCGGCATTGATCTTCTTGAAGTACGCTTCTTCGGTCTTGCCGATCACGCCGTAAGCGGAGGCCGGACCGCTGTAAGGCATGATGTTGCCGATCTTGATTTCGGTGTCGGTGGCGCCGACGTCGTACTTTTTCTGCGCAAGCGCGCCGCTGCTAGTGACCGCGAGGATCGCGAGGGCAGCCGAGAAGGCCCCCAATCGCAATTGGATAGCTGGCATTTGCAACTCCCTTTCTGGTTGAATGCGTCTTTTTTAACGAAGCGCTTGTTGGCTCCTGGGTTCATTCAATACCTTCTGCGGAGGGTCATCAAACAAAAAGCCCCCTGCGACCGGGGTCGGAGGGGGCGTTATTTAGTCGAAGGGCGCCCGTAACGGCCCCGTGAACCTGCGCCTTGGAGCCCAGGTTTCTTCACCATCACACCCGCGGCCGCGAGCCTTTGGTTAACGCAATGGGCCGCCTCGATCCGGTACCCACATCGCCTTAGAGCATGATCCGACTACGTTAAATCGATGGTGAGCGCATCGGCAGTCGAGGCTGATCCGGGACAAATGCTTTGCGCGTTAGTCCCGGGAGGAAAGCCTAGTCTTACTTTTTCCGGCTCGTGCCTTGGTTTAGTTGCTCAGTTCGCCGCTGATGATATCGCCGAACAGATCCCACTTTTCGCCCTTGAAACGCATCATCTGAAGCTGCTCGATCGGGGCAAAGTCCGTGGGGCTGGTGTTGATCTTCACACCCGGCAACAAGGTGTCGGGCGCGAAGTCCTTCAGGCTGGCGGCCTGCTTCATGACGTTTTCCCGCGTCAGGTTGTCGCCGCACATCTCGATGACTTTGGCCAGGGTTTGAGCCACGCCGTACCCGAACACAAGCGAGCCATCGCGCTTGTCGCCATCCGGATAGTACTTATCCAGGAAGGCAAAGAATTTCTTCATGCCTGGATCATTGTCCCACTGCGGATCGGCGCCGTCCTTGGCATAGGCGGCTGATAGTATGCCTTGCGCGTTCTCAAATCCGGCGGGCTTCATAACGCCTCCGACCGAGGCAGAGACGTTGGATACGATATGCAGGGGTTTCCACTCGATTTCCGCAAGCTTCTTGATCGCCTGCGCCGCAAATTTCGGCGTGGTGATGCTGATGAAAGTATCCGCACCGGTCGATTTCAGCTTGACGATGTGGCTGTCAATCGTCGGCTCCGTGGTCTCGTAACTCTCTTCGGCAACGATCATCGATGCTTTGGCGCCAAGACCATCCTTCAGTCCCTTCAGGTAATCTTTGCCAAAGTCATCGTTCTGGAAAAGAATCGCGATCTTGGCGTCCGGCTTCTCCTTCATCAGGTACTTGGCATAGATCCGCGCTTCACTCTGGTAACTGGGTTGCCAGCCCATGGTCCATGGAAAGTTCTTCGGATCGTTCCATTTGGTGGCGCCGGTGGCGACGAATAATTGCGGGACTTTCTTTGCGTTCAAGTATTTCTGAATCGCCGTGTTGGACGGGGTGCCCAGCGGGTTGAACACCAACAATACTTCGTCGCTTTCGACCAGCTTGCGTGCCTGCTCGACGGCCTTTGGAGGGCTGTAGCCATCGTCATAGCTGATGAAGTTGATCTTCCGCCCGTTGATGCCGCCTTGGGCGTTGATCATGTTGAAGTAAGCGGCCTCGGTCTTGCCGATAACACCGTATGCTGAAGCTGGACCGCTATAGGGCATGATGTTGCCGATCTTGATCTCGGTATCGGTTGCCCCGGTATCGTATTTCTTTTGGGCGAGTGCACCGCCGGAGGTGGCCGCGAAAGCAATGACCGCCGTCGAGAGCGCGGCGATACGTATTATTTGTTTAGAAAGCATAATCTCTCCTGAGTTTTAGTTTTTGAACTTGCCGATCAGTTGCTGGGCAACGATCGCCACTTGCCTTGCGCCATGCGGCACCAGGAAGATCACAAGAAACAGCAGCACGCCGAACACAGCACCTGACAGGCCCTTTGAAATTCCCTCTGCTATATTCGGTACGAAGATGATGAAGGCTGAACCCACGATCGACCCGGGCAGCCAGCCGACGCCTCCGACCACCATGCCGAGAAACAGCGAGATCGCCAGCGTGATGGTGTAGCTGTCTGGCGCCACGAACTGTACGGCTATGGCTCCCAGGCCGCCGGCGATCCCGGTGATCCCAGCGCTGACGCCAAATGCGAGAGTCTTGTACAGCGCGACATCGATGCCCATCGCGGAGGCCGCGATTTCGTTGTCGCGTATAGCCATGAAGGCTCGGCCTGAACGCGACTTCAGCAGATTGACCGCGAAGATGTAAATCGCGATCGTCACGACCAGAGTGAAATAATACAGCCACGTGTCCTGCGATATCGGCAGCCCGAACGGCGCATCCGGTTTGGTCACCACCAGGCCCTGCACGCCGCCGGTCCAGTGCTCAAAATACCCGAGCTTTAGAAGCTGCGGCATGGCCGTTGCGAGCGCGAATGTCGCCAGCGCCAGGTAGACGCCGCTCAAGCGCAGCGCCGGCTGTCCGAATAGAAATCCGAAGCCAAAGCATATGATTCCTGAGATCGGCAGCGTCAACGCATAGTTCATGCCGGCATGTTCCATCAGGATTGCCGAGGTATAGGCGCCCACCGCATAGAACGCGCTCTGTCCGAGTGAGAATTGCCCGCTGCCGCCTGTAAGGATGTTCAGCGCCAGCACGGCGAGGCCGTAAATCAGCAACATCGTCAACTGGAACGTGATGAAGTGCTTTACGAACATCGGCGCCAAAATCAGCAGCCCCAGTATGATGAGCGAGGTGCCGTAGCCAAGCGTCATGGCTCGCTTGGGGACTGCCTCGACCGCAGGCGCTTCGGTAACGACTTCCTGAACTGCGCTCATGATCAAACTCGCTTCACGATGGGACGACCAAACAGTCCAGCCGGCTTAATGACCAATACGGTGACGATCAGCGCCAACGCGATCGGCAGCTTCAGTTCGTTTCCGACGCCGGGGATATAGGTTCCGACGAGATTCTCGAAGATGCCGACCAGGAAGCCGCCGACCACGGCGCCGAACGGGCTGGTCAGGCCACCGAGCACGGCGGCGGCGAATCCATAAATCAGCACGCCGAGCATCATGTTCGGCTCCAGGAACACCACCGGCGCGATCATCATTCCGGCGATCGACCCGATCGCAGCGGCCATGCCCCAGCCGAGGGCGATCATCCAGCTTGTGTTGATGCCGACCAGCCGCGCCGATTCCGGCAGCGATGCCGCCGCGCGCATCGCCAGCCCCATCCGCGTGAAGCGAAAGAAGAAGAACAGTGCGAGCAACAGCAGCAGTGTAACGCCGATCATGCCGGCCTGGTGGGTCGAGATCAGTTGACTGCCCAGGAATGGCGAGGACCCGAACGGCGTCGGGTATTGCTTGATCGTGAAGTCCCAGATCAAGCCGGCGACGCTGTTAATGATGGCATAAAGCGCGATGAAGCCGGCGACGTTGGTCAGGATCGGCGCCTTCGCCAGCGGCTTGAACAGTAGCCGTTCGATCGCAATGCCGCCGGCAAAGGAAAAGATCAGCGTGAGCACGAATGCTCCCCAGTACGGCACGCCCCATTGCATCAGCTGCCATGAAATGAAGGTCGAGAACATCGCCATTTCGCCCTGGGCGAAATTCAGATGGTCGATCGCCTGGTAGATCATGACGACCGCAAGCGCCATGCAGGCATAGATGGCGCCGGTCGCGATACCAGCCAGGATTTGATTGGTGAAAAGCTCCATGGCCGTGCTCCTCAATATCCCAGGTAGGATTTGCGAACGTCTTCGTTGTTCGCAATCTCGGCTGCACTTCCGGACATCACGATGCGTCCGGTTTCGATCACGTAGGCCTTGTCGGCGAGTTCCAGCGCGAGCTGCGCGTTCTGCTCGACCACCAGAATGGTGACCTTGTCCTCGCGATTGATCTTGCCAAGAATCTTGAACAGGTCGCGCACGATGAGCGGCGCCAGTCCGAATGACGGCTCATCCAGCAGCATCAGCCTCGGACGCAACATCAGCGCGCGGGCAACGGCCAGCATCTGCTGTTCGCCGCCCGACAGCGTGCCTGCTTGCTGGGTATGCCGCTCTTTCAGTACGGGGAAGTGATCGTACATTTTCTCGATGTCGGAGACTACACCGCCTTTGTCTTGCCGGGTGATCGCGCCGAGCTGAAGATTTTCCTCCACGGTCATCGTGGTGAAAGTGCCGCGGCCTTGCGGCACATGCGCAATGCCGAGCCGGACGATGTTCTCGGTCGAGCGGCCCGCGAGCGGCGCACCATCGAATTCAATCGCGCCGGTGGAGCGCACCATATTGCAGATCGCCCGCAACGTGGTGGTTTTGCCGGCGCCGTTGGCGCCGAGCAGCGTGGTCATGCTTCCTTCGTTGAGCCCGAAGTCGAGGCCGTGAAGCGCCTGGACTTGGCCGTAATAGGCGCGCAGATCCTTTACGTTGAGCATCGCCGTCATTGGTCCTTGCTCCCCAGATACGCTTTGATGACGTCCGGGTCGGACTGCACCGCAGCCGGCGTGCCCTCGGCCAGCTTGCGGCCGAAGTTCAGCGCGACCACATGATCGGCGATCGACATCACCAGCCCCATGTGATGCTCGACGAGCAGGATTGTGACTTTGCGCTCGTCGCGTATTCGGCGGATCAGATCGCCGAGCACATGGACTTCCTCATGATTGAGGCCGCCGGCCGGCTCGTCGAGCAGCAGGATCTTCGGATCGGCAGCTAGCGCGCGCGCCAGCTCAACGCGTTTCTGAGTGCCGAAAGGCAGGCCGGAAACGGTGACGTGGGCGACATCATCAAGTTCGAGATAGCTGACGATGTTATGAACGCGCTCGTTGAGTTCGGCTTCTCCGCGGCGAACCCATGCCAGTTTGAGCCCGTCGCTCACGATATCGCTGTTGGTGCGCGCGTGGGTGCCGACACGAACGTTGTCGAGCACTGACAGGTTTGCGAACAGGGCGACGTTCTGGAAAGTGCGGCCGATGCCGATTTCGGCGATCCGGTGCGGCGGGCGGCTCAGGATGCTGTCGCCCTCCAGCAGGATGTCTCCGGAGCTCGGCTGGTAAAGTCGGCTAAGGCAATTGAAGAGCGTCGTCTTGCCGGCGCCGTTCGGACCGATCAGCCCGAGGATCTGGCCCTGATGCATGTCAAAGGATACGCCGTTCAAGGCGATGATGCCGCCGAACACGACGCTTACGTCGCGAACGGCGAGCAGGGGGTATTGCCCCTGCGCGAGCTGTGCCTGCGTCATTTCGCTGCGCCCGAAGCTGCCGGCCCCGAATGCGCCGACGAAATCCTGCTTCGGCCGCAACAATGAAGGCTATCTGATCCCCTCGACCACACGTGCAACTTTCCCTCCTGATTTCAATTTTTTGCTTTCTGCTTTTTTTGATTGCGGCGCTGTCCCGCCGAGTGCTGCCTCTATGTTCCTTACCATCGCCAAGAGACGAGGTCCAATATCGTTCCGAAGCCGGTCTTCCGTGAAGCGGAATGCGGGCGCGCCACAGTTAAACGCATAAGTCCCCGTTCCGTCATTAAGCTTTAGTGCTACGCCGACGGCGTGCACGTCGTCCTGCCACTCGCCCGCCGAGATCGCAAAACCGTGTTTGGCGACAGTCTCTCCGGCGCGTTCGATGCCGTCGCGCATTCGGGGCCAGCGGCTTCCGTAATGTTCTCGCAATTCCCGCAACAGCGCCGCGCGCTCATCGCCTGGAAGCGCCCATATGTACGCGCGTCCCATCGCGGTGGTTGCAATCGGAATTCGCGAGCCGACGTCGAGTTGAACGCCTAGCGTGAGTCCGTTGCGGCTCTGGCCGAAGTAAATCATGCTGGTGCGGTCGCGGCCGCCGATGGCAACAGCGCCGCCGGTCGCGCGCATCACTTCCTCACGAAAGGGCTCGGACAAATACCGAACGCCGAGATTGGCAAGAGCGGCATAGCCGAGCGCCATGGCTGAGGGCGCCAGCTGATACTTCTCGAACCGTGGAACGGGTGTAAGGTAACCCAGCTTCGTCAAAGTGTAGGTCAAGCGCGAAACGGTAGGCTTCGGCAACTTGGTGCGTGTCGCGATCTCTTGATTTCCAAGCAGCCCGTCATTGGGCTGAAATGCTCGCAACACATCGAGGCCGCGGGAAAGTGCGACGACGAAACTGCGATCGGTCGTCGGTTTCTTGGCTGGACGTTTCATTGACTACTGCTGCGCACGGATGTCGTTGACAAGCGACGTGCTTCAAAATAACCCTCGCTGTCAAGATGTGGAATTAAATTCCGCTATGCGAAATTAGTCCAGAACAGGATTTCGAGGGAGAGTCGCGTGAACGAAGTGGTCAAGCTCGAGCGTCATGATGCAGTTGCGGTTGTCACCGTCAACAGTCCTCCGGTGAACGCGCTGAGCGCCGCGGTTCGCGGCGGTATTTTCGACAGCATCAAGAGCGCGATCGCCGATCCCGAAGTAAAGGCGATCGTTCTGACCTGCGCCGGTCGGACCTTCATCGCCGGCGCCGACATCACCGAATTCGGCAAGCCCCCGAAGCCGCCCGGGCTGCACGAAGTGCTGGCCACGATGGAGAGCTCGCCAAAACCGATCATCGCCGCCATTCACGGCACCGCACTCGGCGGCGGTCTTGAAGTCGCGCTTGCCTGCCATTTCCGGGTGGCGACCAAGGACGCAAGGCTCGGACTTCCGGAGGTCAAGCTCGGGCTGCTGCCGGGCGCCGGTGGAACCCAGCGTCTGCCGCGCGCCGTCGGTCCCGAGCTTGCTGTCAAGATGATCGTCGGCGGCGATCCGATCAGCGCTTCGGATGCGCTCAAGAACGGGCTGATCGATGAAATCGTCGAAGGCCCGGCGTCAGGCGGTGAGGCCTTTGCCCGCAAGGTGCTGGCGGAGAAACGTCCGCTTCGCAAGCTCCGCGACGATGACACTAAGCTCGCCGCCGCAAAAGCCGATCGCTCGATCTTCACCAATGCGGTTGCGGCCCTCACCAAGAAAGCTCGGGGCCTTGAGGCGCCGTTTGCCGCCGCCGACGCGGTCGGTGCGGCGATCGATCTGCCGTTCGAGGAGGGGCTGAAGAAAGAACGTGAAGGTTTTCTGAAGCTGGTGTCGAGCGATCAATCAAAAGCGCAGCGTTACGCGTTCTTCTCCGAGCGCGAAGCCGCCAAGATCGCCGGCGTGCCGGAAGGCACCAAGCCTCGAAACGTCGAACGCGTCGCCATCATCGGCGCGGGCACTATGGGTGGCGGCATCGCGATGTCCTTTGCCAATGCCGGAATTCCGGTGACGCTGATCGAGACGGGCGAAGAGCAGCTCAAGCGCGGCATGGGCGTAATGCAGAAGAACTACGAGGCCAGCGCGGCGCGCGGCGGCATTCCCGCAGACGCGCCGGCCAAGCGGATGGGCCTAATCAAGGGCGTAGTCGGGATCGAGAACGTCAAGGACGCTGACCTGGTGATCGAGGCCGTGTTCGAAACCATGGCTATCAAGAAGGAGGTCTTCACCGCGCTGGATAAACACGCCAAGCCGGGCGCGGTCCTCGCCTCCAATACCTCCTATCTGAACATCGACGAGATCGCCAAAGTGACCAATCGTCCGCAGGACGTGCTGGGCATGCACTTCTTCAGCCCGGCCAATGTGATGAAATTGTGCGAGATCGTGCGCGCGGCGAAAACCGCGCCGGATGCGCTGGTGACGGCGGTGGCGGTTGCGCGCCGCATTTCCAAGGTGCCGGCGGTGGTAGGGGTATGCGACGGCTTTGTCGGCAACCGCATGCTGGCGCAGCGCGGCAAGCAGGCCGAGAAATTATTGTTCGAGGGCGCGTTGCCGCAACAGGTCGATGCTGTGGTCACGAAATTCGGCATGCCGATGGGTCCGTTCGCGATGGGCGATCTCGCCGGGCTCGACATCGGCTGGCGGTCGCGCAAGGACCGCGGGATCAAGTCGGAAATCGCCGACGCGCTCTGCGAGGCCGGCCGTTTCGGCCAGAAGACCGGCAAAGGCTATTACAAATATGAAGGCGGCTCGCGCGCGCCGCTGCCCGATCCCGAGGTCGAGAAGCTGATCGACGAGACCCTGCAGCGGCTCGGGCGCAAGCGCCGCGTCGTCAGCGACGATGAAATCCTCGAGCGCATGATGTACCCGATGATCAACGAGGGCGCGCGCATCCTCGAAGAAGGGATCGCGGCGCGTCCGAGCGATATCGATGTGATCTGGCTGTACGGCTACGGCTGGCCGATCTATCGCGGCGGTCCGATGTTCTATGCCGACCAGGTCGGGCTCAAGCACATTGCCGACCGGCTGTCGTTCTATGCCAAGGAGACCAACGATCCCTCGCTCGAACCGGCGCCGCTGCTCAAGCGGCTCGCCGCGGAAGGCAAGACCTTCGCTTCGCTCGCGCAGACCGCGAAGGCGGCGTGACGCGGATCATCAATGACTCATCCCGGCGAACAGTTTTATCCGCAGGGCGTCCGCTGGGACGATCCGATCGCGCAAGGAACAGTCCCTGATCTGTTGGCGAAGTCGGCCGTGCAATATGCCGCGCGGCCGGCGATCGAATTTCGCGATCGTCCGATCACTTATGCCGCGCTGGAATCAATGGTCGAGAGCGCGGCGGCGGCTTTCCTGCGCGCCGGCTACGGCAAGAACAGTTCGGTGGCGCTGTTCCTCGGCAACTCGCCCGATCATCCCGTGAATTTCTTTGGCGCGCTAAAGGCCGGCGCGCGTCTCGTGCATCTCAGCCCGCTCGATGGTGAACGCGCGCTGGCTCACAAGTTGACCGACAGCGGCGCGCGCGTTCTCGTCACCAGCGATCTCGCGACGCTGCTGCCGACGGCGCTGAAGTTCCTCGAGAAGGGCCTGCTCGATCGTCTGATCGTCTGCGAGGACGATCATTGGGGCGCGGTTGGAAATCCGCACGCGCCGATCCCGGTCGATCCGGCGATCGTGACGTTCAGCAAATTCGTGGAAGGCGCAAGCAAGCCCGCACAATGGCCAAAGCTTTCGGTCGATGACGTGGCGCTTCTGCAATATACCGGCGGCACTACCGGGCTGCCGAAAGGCGCCATGCTGAGCCATGGCAATCTGACTTCGGCGGTTTCGATATACGATGTCTGGGGCAAGGCGGCGCGAGCTGATCGGGATGCCATCGAGCGCGTCATTTGCGTGCTGCCGCTGTTTCATATTTTCGCGCTCACGGTGATCCTGCTGCGCAGTCTGGAGCGCGGCGACCTGATTTCGCTGCATCAACGTTTTGACGTCGAAGCGGTCATGCGCGATATCGAGGTCAAGCGAGCCACCGCGTTTCCCGGCGTTCCCACCATGTGGATCGCGATCGCGAGCCTCCCCGATCTCGAAAGCCGTGACCTGTCCTCGCTGGTCAGTTGCGGGTCGGGTGGCGCGCCGCTGCCGGTCGAGGTCGCCCGGATTTTCGAACGCAAGACCAACATGAAGCTAAAGAGCGGGTGGGGGATGACCGAGACCTGCTCGCCCGGCACCGCTCATCCGCAGGACGGACCGGACAAGCCGGGCTCGATCGGCCTGATGCTGCCGGGTATCGAACTCGATGTGGTCGCGCTCGACGATCCGAAAAAGGTGTTGGCGCCAGGCGAGGTCGGTGAGATCCGCATCAGGGGCCCGAACGTCACGAAAGGATACTGGAATCGACCGCAGGAGACCGCCGAGGTTTTCGTCGGAGATCGTTTCCTGACCGGCGACATCGGCTACGTGGACAGCGATGGCTATTTCTATCTGGTCGATCGCAAGAAGGACATGATCATCTGCGGTGGCTTTAACGTCTATCCCCAGATGATCGAGCAGGCCATCTATGAGCATCCATCGGTGCATGAGGTGATCGTGATCGGGGTCCCCGATGATTACCGTGGTGAGGCGGCAAAGGCGTTCATCAAGTTGCGCGCGGGCGCCAAGCCTTTCGCGCTCGATGAACTCAAGGCGTTTCTTGCCGGCAAACTCGGCAGGCACGAAATCCCGGCAGCGCTGGAATTCGTCGATGAATTACCCCGAACTTCGGTTGGCAAGCTGTCGCGCCACGAATTGCGCAACCAGCAACCCTCAGCCCAGCCGCGACAAGCGCAGGCATCGGGGGGCCGCCCGTGACACACGGCGCATCAACCGCACGCTTGCACCGCTGCCATCAAAACAGGTCGGATCGCATCGCAACAGGTTTTCAGACTCAATTCGTCACAGGAGGATCCAATGGATCTCAGCTTCACTAAGGAAGAACAGGCGTTTCGCGAGGAAGTGCGGGCCTTCTTCAGGGATAACGTGCCGCCGGCGACGCGCCAGAAGCTGGTCGAGGGTCGCCATCTCAGCAAGCAGGAGATGATCGATTGGTGGCGCATCCTCAACAAGAAAGGTTGGGGCGTTTCCCACTGGCCCAAGGAATATGGCGGTACCGGCTGGACCTCGGTGCAGCACTACATTTTCAATGAGGAATTGCAGATGCACCCGGCACCGGCGCCGCTTGCGTTCGGCGTCAGCATGGTTGGTCCGGTGATCTACACATTCGGCAATGAAGCGCAGAAGAAGCATTATTTGCCGCGCATCGCCAATGTCGACGACTGGTGGTGCCAGGGCTTCTCGGAGCCGGGCTCGGGGTCGGATCTCGCCTCTCTCAAGACCAAAGCCGAGCGCAAGGGTGACAAATATATCGTCAATGGCCAGAAGACCTGGACTACGCTGGCGCAGCATGCCGACATGATATTCTGCCTGTGCCGCACCGATCCGTCGGCAAAGAAGCAGACCGGCATCTCCTTTATCCTAATTGACATGAAGTCCAAGGGCATCACGGTGCGCCCGATCCAGACGATCGACGGCGGCCACGAGGTCAACGAAGTGTTCTTCGATGACGTCGAGGTTCCCGTGGAAAACCTGGTCGGCGAGGAGAACAAGGGCTGGGACTACGCGAAGTTTCTGCTCGGCAACGAGCGCACCGGGATTGCCCGGGTCGGCGTCTCCAAGGAGCGCATCCGGCGCATCAAGGAATTGGCTTCGAAGGTCGAATCCGGTGGCAAGCCGGTGATCGAGGATCTGAAATTCCGCGAAAAGCTCGCCGAGGTGGAGATCGATTTGAAGGCGCTCGAACTCACCCAGCTTCGCGTCGTTGCCGACGAAGGCAAGCATGGCAAGGGCAAGCCGAATCCGGCGTCTTCGGTTTTGAAGATCAAGGGCTCGGAGATCCAGCAGGCCACGACCGAGCTCTTGATGGAAGTGATCGGTCCGTTCGCCGCGCCTTATGACGAGCACGGCGATGACGGCAGCAACGAGGCGATGGACTGGACCGCGCAGATCGCGCCGAGTTACTTCAACAACCGCAAGGTCTCGATCTATGGCGGATCAAACGAGATCCAGCGCAACATCATCACCAAGGCCGTGCTGGGGCTGTGAAGCTTCTCGCCATGCCCGGGTAAAAGCGCGAAGCTCGCCTTCGCGCATCGCGGGCATCCACATGTTGTTCGAGGTTAGTCGTGAATGGCGGGGTCGAGCCCGGCCGCGACGAAAGAGTAACCGGGGAAAATAAGCAAAATGGATTTTGATTTGTCGGAGGAGCAGCGGCTTCTCAAGGAGAGCGTCGAGGGCCTGCTGGGCAATTCCTACGACTTCGACCAGCGCAAGAAATACATGAGCGAGAAGGGTGGCTGGAGCAAAGGCGTCTGGAGCAAGCTCGCCGAGCAGGGGCTGCTCGGGTTGCCGTTCTCGGAGGACGATGGCGGCTTCGGCGCGGGCGCGGTCGAAATCATGATCGTGATGGAGGCGATGGGCCGGGCGCTGGTGCTGGAGCCTTATTTGGCAACAGTCGTGATCGCCGGCGGATTCTTGCGCCACGGCGGCTCGGCCGCGCAGAAGGCTGCTCATATCCCCGGGATCATCGACGGCAGCAAGACTTTCGCGTTCGCGCAACTGGAGAAAAATTCGCGATACGACCTGCAGGATGTCGCGACCTCGGCCAAGAAAAAGGGCGATGGCTGGGTGATCGACGGCGAGAAGTTTGTTGTGCTCAATGGCGAGAACGCCGACACCTTAATCGTGACCGCCCGCACCAGGGGCGGTCAGCGAGACGCGAGCGGCATCGGCGTATTTCTGGTGCCCGGCAACGCCAAAGGGATCGCCAAGAAAACCTACCCGACCCAGGACGGCCTGCACGCCGCCGATATCAGTTTCACCGGCGTTGAGGTCGGCGCCGATGCGGCGATCGGCGATCCCGACAATGCCCTGCCGCTGATCGAGCGCGTGGTCGACGAGGCCCGTACCGCGATCTGCGCCGAAGCCGTCGGCATCATGGATGAATCGCTCAAGACCACGATCGAATATCTCAAGACCCGCAAGCAATTCGGCGTGCCGATCGGCAGTTTCCAGAGCTTGCAGCACCGCGCCGCCGACATGTTCGTGGCGCTGGAGCAGGCGCGGAGCATGGCGCTGTTTGCGACCATGGCCAACGATTTCGACAATGCCAAGGAGCGGGCGACCGCGGTCGCCGCGGCCAAAGTTCAGGTCGGCAAGTCGGGGAAATTTGTTGGCCAGCAGTCGATCCAGTTGCACGGCGGTATCGGCATGACCATGGAGGCCAAGATCGGCCACTACTTCAAGCGGCTGACCATGATCGAGAATAGTTTCGGCGATACCGATTATCATCTGCGCCGCGTCACCAACAGCGGCGGGCTGGTTTAACCAGCGCTCCGCGCCAGTTGCGAGGGCACGTCGTCATGGCCGGGCGAGGCGACGAAGCTTTGCTTCGCGCCGATGTCCCGGTCATCCACGTCTTAACCTTCCGGAAGCAGCAAGATCGTGGGGACGAAGCCCGGCCATTGACTGCGAGATGACGACAACGAACAAGAAGGGAAACAATCATGCAATCCACCCCGTTCGATCTCACCGGAAAAGTCGCGGTCGTCACCGGCTCCAGCCGCGGCATCGGCCGCTCGTCGGCGGAGCTTCTGGCAAAGCTCGGCGCCAAGGTGGTGATATCGAGCCGCAAGGCTGACGCCTGCGAGGAAGTGGCCTCCGCAATCCGCAAAACGGGCGGCGACGCTCACGTCATCGCCTGCAACATCTCGCGCCGAAACGAAGTCGAGGCGCTGATCTCGGGCGCGACCAAGCATTACGGCAAGGTCGATGTCCTCGTCTGCAACGCGGCCGTCAATCCGTATTACGGCCCACTGCTCGATATCAAGGACGAAGCGTTCGACAAGATCATGGGCTCCAACGTCAAGAGCAACATCTGGCTGTGCGGGCTTGCGATCCCGCAAATGGCCGAACGCGGCAACGGCTCGGTGATCATCATCTCCTCGATAGGCGGCTTGCGCGGTTCCACCGTGATCGGCGCCTACGGAATCTCCAAAGCGGCCGATTTCGCGTTGTGCAGGAGCCTGGCCGGCGAATGGGGACCCAAGGGCGTGCGCGTCAATTGCGTCGCGCCCGGTCTGGTCAAAACCGATTTCGCCCGCGCCTTGTGGGAAGACGAGGAGCGGCTGAAGCGCCGCTGCGCCACCACGCCCTTGCGGCGGATCGGCGAGCCCGACGAAATCGCCGGCGCGGTCGCCTATCTCGCCTCCGATGCTTCGAGCTTCATGACCGGCCAGACCATCGTGGTCGACGGCGGGGTTACCACGGCATCGGTGTGAGTCTTTTCTGATCGCGCAGGGTGATTCGAAGTCCCTCCACTTTATGGGTCGCGACGAGCGAAGCTCGCTCGTTTCTTTTCCCTCCCCCTCTTGTGGGGAGGGCGGGCGCATCGTGAGCCCAGCGAACGATGTGACGGGTGGGGGGCTGCTTCCGCCGCAAGCGCCGGCGAGAGAGAAAACACGTGAATGGCCGCGACTGGTATCACGAAGCCAGCCTATCGGCGTCGTGCCTGCGTTCGCACGCGCTCCGCCCATATTGACCTTCGCTTCCCAATCCGCTTGCTTCTCGACGAACGCAGCCAAAACAAATCTTTCGGGAAGCAACGCCAGGAAACAACCTCATGTCCTTTGTGCTGGCCATCGATCAGGGCACCACGTCTTCGCGCGCCATTGTGTTTGGCGCCGACATTTCGATCGCGGCAGTCGCGCAAGCTGAATTCCCGCAGCATTTTCCGGCGTCGGGCTGGGTCGAGCACGAGCCCGACGACATCTGGAGCTCCACGATCGCGACCTGCCGCGAGGCGCTGAAGAACGCCAATCTGACAGCAAAGGATATCGCCGCGATCGGCATCACCAATCAGCGCGAGACCACTGTCGTGTGGGACCGCGCCACCGGCCAGGCTGTTCATCGCGCCATCGTCTGGCAGGATCGCCGCACCGCTGATATCTGCGCTCGACTCAAGGGCGAAGGTCATGAGCCCTTGATCACGTCAAAGACCGGCCTGATCGTCGATCCATATTTCTCCGGCACCAAGGTGGCGTGGATTCTCGATCACGTGCCCGGCGCGCGCGGGCGGGCTGAGCGAGGCGAGCTGATGTTCGGCACGGTGGATTGCTATCTGCTGTGGCGACTGACCGGCGGCAAGGTCCACGCCACCGACGCCACCAATGCCTCGCGCACGCTGCTGTTCAATATTCACACCGGTCAGTGGGATGACGAGCTGCTTAAGATCTTGCGTGTGCCGCGCTCGATGCTGCCCGAAGTAAAGGACTCCTCCGGCAGCTTCGGCGAAAGCGTGCCCGAACTGTTCGGCGGCTCCATCGCCATCTCTGGGATTGCCGGCGACCAGCAGGCCGCCACCATCGGCCAAGCCTGTTTTTCTCCGGGCATGATCAAGTCCACCTACGGCACCGGATGTTTTGCGCTGCTCAACACCGGTGCCACGCCCGTTGCATCAAAGAACAAGCTGCTCACCACCATCGCCTATCAGCTCGGGGGCAAACGCACCTACGCGCTCGAGGGCTCGATCTTCGTTGCCGGGTCCGCGGTGCAGTGGCTGCGCGACGGCCTGGGCGTCATCAAGCAGGCTTCAGAGAGCGGCCCGCTCGCCGATAAATCCGATTCGATGCAGAGCGTCTATCTGGTGCCCGCGTTCGTCGGGCTGGGCGCGCCGTACTGGAATCCGCGCGTGCGCGGCGCGTTGTTCGGGCTGACGCGCAATACCGGCCCCGCCGAGTTGGCGCATGCGGCGCTCGAAAGCGTCTGTTACCAGACGTTCGATCTTTGGGCGGCGATGCGCGCCGATTGGCCGGAAGCAGGAGGCGCAAACATCGTGCTGCGCGTCGATGGTGGCATGACAGCGTCGGACTGGACCATGCAGCGGCTGGCGGATTTGCTCGATGCGCCGGTCGATCGCCCAATGATTCAGGAAACCACCGCGCTCGGCGCTGCCTATCTCGCGGGATTATGCGCCGGCGTCTATCCCGAACCGTCGAAGTTTGCTGACAACTGGCGGCTCGAGCGGCGTTTCAAACCCGCTATGAGTGCGGCCACGCGCGAGCGCAAGCTGGCCGGCTGGTCGCGCGCGGTGAAGGGCTTGCTCGCCAGCGACGAGGGCGAGGGGTAGGGTTAGGGGTACAGGTAGAGGTAGAGTGGCGTGCTATGGTCCAGTCGGACTAAATAAACTCCGCCCTGAAATTCCGGCGTAATCGAAAAAAGCTTGATTTCTCGCTCGAGCGTCTTCGATAAGGGCATCCCACCCAACAAGTTCTATAGATCCTAGGAAGCCGCTATTAGGTCGGTAAATTCGCCCCCGATTGTCCGCGGTCCGTTGCCACGAATAGGTCCATTCGTTGAGTTTGCCCATGATATCAGCGACAATGAAGCAATAAAAAACGGTCGAACTATCTAGCTTGATTGGCCGACCTTTGACGTCGACGAGTATGCCTGATTGCAAGCGGCGTATATAACGCTCCACCTGAAGTTGGGGGTTTTCATCGTCTCCATAGGATGTACGCCCAGGTCGCTTGAACTCAACTAGCAAGACCTTTGATGGTTCTTCCGTCTGCCGCAGCCCATGAACATAATCAAAAATAAGAACATCGGGCCTCTCTTCACTTTGTACTGCGGCTGAAAGAATCGAGAACTCGACGTCGGAGCTAAAATATCGCGCAAAGGTCAAGCGTTCATCTAATATCCAAAGGTCGTGTGAACTTGCCGCCTCTACTTTCGTCGACCCGTTGGCAAGCGTGTTAATCCGCAGCGGACAGATGAAAGAGTGCAGGATGTCTTCGCGTTGATAAGAGCTGTCCCGAGTATCATCGCGGACTTTCTCCAAGAGTATCTCGATAAAGTCCAGCACTACTTTTCGTCTTACAACGTATTCGGCGAGACTGCGTTTCTCGGCATCCTCGATCGCTTTCCCTGCCTCCTTTAGGACATCGGAAAATGCCCGTATATCGGCTCCGGTTTGCTTGAGCCTTGTAAGGACGGAACGGATTTTTTCTGCCTGACGCTGATCTCGACGGAAGCGCTCACGTGATAAGTGTCCGTAAATCGCATCGTCGTTAAGTTCTCCTGAGGGCAATTTTGCCTGAAGTTCTTCCGTGTCTCCGAACGCAACTGAGGGATAAGATTCAGTGATGTCCTCTATTATCTCTTTTTGCTTTCCACTTAACTCTGCTAGAGGTTCGGCAAGGAATTTATTAATGTACTCTGTGCATACGTCGTTGATGATGCGCTCTATGACCACATCTTCAAACAGAAAAGCCGTGCGTTCCTGATTGACGTTCTCGTTCAGATATTCGCCGGTTATGAGAGCGTGAAACACACGATCTTGCTTCTCACCAAAATATTTCAGCCCCAACTTCCCATCTATGCATTGTGACTTCACCGTTCGATCGTGCGCGATGAAGTGTATAAAATGAGAACCCTTCATGTCAGCGCTGGCGACTTTTTCGCATTCCATCAAAGTAAGTGTTAGTGTTCCATATTCGGCCGTTTTGACAGGTATCTCTGGACTTTTGCGAGAGACTATCTTGTCGATATCCTCTGGATAGTTACGCGTCTCATCTCCAACGTGAACTGCAATTGCTGGACACCGACCGCCGATAAAGGTTGGTAGGAAATGGGAAGTCAGATGTTGAAATACAAAGCTCTCTCGTCCTGGAAACTTTGACAGGTAGCCGTTATCTTTAAGACCTCCAAATTTAACCCAAAAATAGGTATCGGTCTTAGGTGAGACACTAGAGGTCTTTTCGCCCCTTATCTGATCCTCAAGGGCTAGGACAAATCGGAACGATCGCTTCTTGCGGGCAAGGCCGCTCCTGAAGACGCTCACGATTTCGATTTCTTCAAAGCAGTCAAGCCAGAGCAAGCGCCCGACACCTTTGCCTCCGGTTTGGATTTTGTTATCGGTGTCGGTGGTGGTAAACGCCTCCCAATTAGATTTGTTTAGACCTTCACCGTTGTCCTCTACCGTTGCCCAAACATCTTCTTTTTTGCGATTAGTAGAAACTGTGACAACGATCTTTCCTCGTCGGGGAGCGGAGTCGCCGAATTTTGCCTGTGTCGAGTGAATCGAATTGCTAATCGCTTCGAATAAAGGCTGCAGAGCTCCTGCAACGTTTGTAGGCTTTGGTAGCCGTTGAACTCGTTTAACTAGATTGGGACGGAGTGACGTCGATACCATTGGGGCATCCAAAAATGCGAGATCGCTTCAAGGTTGTGCATTGTTCGAAGTATTTGACAAGGTCATGATCAGCTATTTTCTAGGCAAAGATTTCCGGTCGCCGGTCGCAGTGCGGGGCGGGCCGCGATCATTCGCGATCCGAGAGCCTCTGATTTCTTTGATTGCAGTCGACTGATTTTGCCTGACCGGCAAATCAACAATTTCGCTGTCCAGCCCGCGTTGCAAAAATATTTCCGTTCTCGAACTGCCCAAATCAAAACTATAACCCCGGCCATCCTGTCCCACCAAAGGGGCGTATCGATCGTCATGAACGCGGGACGGGATGCGATGGCCGCGGATGTGCCGTGAGACGAACGGCACGTGATGCGGACGGCGAAGTCGTGTGGTCCTGACGCCTCGACGCTGGTGTCAAGTCGGCGGGAAGTATCCCGCCGCCGACGGTGACAACAAGCCCGATCACCGGGGAGAGCGCGCTATAAGTCGTAAAACCATTGCGCGGGGAATGCCGGATGATTTCGGTGAACCTGTGGTGACTACCTCGTGTGCTTTCTATCTTTTGCACGCGAGACTGCGGGTGCATCGCGCGCCCGGCATTCCCTGCGCCCTCTGAATTTCAGATGCGCTATACAATTCAAAACTCGCGCGACCTGCGCGGCGAGAACGCGGAGGTGTGCTGTGAACATCGGCGCCTGTCGTTGCGTACAGTGGCACGCCGTCACCGGTCTTCATCCCTCCCACTCGTGGGGAGGGTGGCGCGAAGCGCCGGGTGGGGGTAGATCCCGCACGGACGAGACCCCCACCCGTCACATCGTTCGCATCGCTCACGATGTGCCACCCTCCCCGCAAGTGGGAGGGATAAGAAAGAGAGCGAGCTTCGCTCGCCACAATGGGGAAACGCGCTGCGCGCCAACTCTATCAGCGTCGTCCCTGCGAACGCAGGGACCCCTACGCCGTGACAGCTGCCATTGAAGCAGGTGTTCGTTTCCCTGTTCTTTCAAACAATGCGGGCCGGTGGTTATGGGTCCCTGCTTCCGCAGGGACGACGTGCGGAAGCATGAGAGAGTGCTTGCGATTGTGAAGGGACGAAAAGTGTTACACCGCCCGCGCGGTCTTCTTGCGATAAGCCAGATGCACCGCGCAATTGCAGCCCGGCGGATGGGCGGCCAACTCCTGGGAGTCGACGTCGTTAGCCGGAACAGTGGACGCGGGCACGGGTTTCGCGATCGTTTCCTTGGCGCGACGATCCTGCGCCGAGCGATCCTGGGTTGGAATGTAATTCAACACCGGGCCCAGCCAACGCTCGGCTTCGGCGACGCTCCACCCCTTGCGTGCTGCGTAATCCTCCACTTGATCGCGCTCGATCTTGCCGACGCCGAAATAGAAGCTGCCGGGATGACTGAAATAAAGCCCGGAGACCGACGAGCCCGGCCACATCGCAAAACTTTCGGTCAGCTTCACGCCGGCATTGTTCTCGGCATCGAGCAGCGCGAACAGCGTCGCCTTTTCGGTGTGGTCGGGTTGCGCCGGATAGCCCGGCGCGGGGCGGATGCCCTGATATTTCTCAAGGATGAGATCTTCCGGCGACAGCGCCTCGTCCGGCGCGTAGGCCCAGAATTCCCTTCGCACTCGCGCATGCATGCGCTCGGCAAAGGCTTCGGCCAGACGGTCAGCCAGCGCCTTGCAAATGATCGAAGAGTAATCGTCATTGGCGTTCTTGAAACGATCGGCTACGGCATCTTCGCCGATGCCAGCCGTGACCACGAACGCGCCGATGTAATCCGGCACGCCGGACGAGACCGGCGCGGTGAAATCCGACAACGCGGCGTTGAAGCGGCCTTCGCGTTTCTCCAATTGCTGACGCAAGGTGTGCAAGGTCGCAATCTTGGTGGTGCGGCTGTCATCGGAATAGACTGCGATGTCGTCGCCATCGGCGTTGACAGGCCAGAAGCCGATGACGGCCTGCGCCTTGAACCAGTTCTCCCTCACGATCACATCCAGCATCTTGCGAGCGTCGTCATACAGCGAGCGCGCGACTTCGCCGACTTTCGGGTCATCAAGAATGGCCGGGAAACGCCCGGTCAGCTCCCAGGTCTGGAAGAACGGTGTCCAGTCGATGTAGTCGACGAGTTCGGTAAGATCATAGTCGCGAAACGATTTGACACCGAGAAATGCCGGCTTCTTGTGCGGCGTTGCGGCGAAATCGAGCGCGACCGCGTTGGCGCGGGCATCGGCCAGCTTCAACCGCTTCTTGTCCGCCTGGGCGCGGAAATGCGCCGCGGAGATTTTGGCGTATTCGGATCGGATGTCGGCGGCAAACGCCTCGCGCTTGTCGGGCGACAGCAGCGAGGAGGCGACGCCGACGGCGCGGCT
>NZ_DATEPI010000273.1:0-9797 GCF_035273305.1 Bradyrhizobium sp.
TCGGTGAAAATTACCTCGAAAGCTTTTGCCTGGGATGATTCCAAAACGACGCCTACGATCAGGCTAACCGAGACCATTTTGAAAAGGGCCTTGGCAAATTCCACGCGTCCCTGGGATCCGTAGATCCGGCTCCACCCTTGCGCGGGTGAAAGGCGTGAAAAGTTTGGCCGAACACGCTCGAGCACCAAGCGCGGACTGTTTTGCAGCAGCGAGCTTGCGAGCCCAAACACCGCCAGCACGAGCACGATCGGAAGCATGAAGCGCATCGCCTCAAGCCCGATCACCAACAATAGACCGTTGGCGTCAGCCGCAGAAGTCAGGCGAAAGCCATCGGGATCATCAAGAAGGCTCTTCAGGGTCACTGCAAGCCGTTGGACCCCATCCTCGATGAGGAACGCCAGTATCACAAGCAACGCCGCCATAGAGGCGAAGATGGACGTTTCTCGGGAAACCGGTATCTTGCCCTGCTCGAGCGCGTCGCGAATCTTCTTCTCGGTCGGCTCTTCTGTTTTGCTGTCCTGATCGGATGTATCTGCCATGCCGTTCAGCGGTCAGCGGTAGACCAGCTCGTCCTCCAAATCGGGGTTGAGCTCGATTTCCCCGCGCTCTGCCAGGTCAAGTGCAAGGTCGGTAATCACGCGCCGCGCCTCCATGACATCGCGCTGATTTGACGGCTCGCCCATTGCCAGTTCATTTTCCACAACCCGCCTGACGCGAGAGGCAAGTGAGGAAAGAATCAGGTCCCTGAACTTTCGGTCGGCGCCTTTGAGCGCCACAACGATCCGATCGCTCGGCACCTGATCGAAGATCATGGTGCGCGCCTTCGGAGTGAGGTTGACCACATCATCGAAGGTGAACAGGAGCTCCTTCAGAACCTCGGCCGATTTCGGGCGTTTTTCCGAGAGGCTCTTCAGCATATCCTCGATATGGCCGCGCTCCATTTTGTTGATGATATCGGCAACTCGGGCATATGTGTCCGCTCCAAGATTTCGAGCGAAATTCAGTGTGAGGTCCTCATGAAGCGTCTTCTCGACGATCCGCATCGCATCGTCGACGATTGGTTTGAGGCTCAGCACGCGCCGCATGAGCTCGTTGCGCAAGCTCGAGGGAAGCTGGCTCATGACCTTGGCGGCACAGGCCGGTTTCACTTTGGAAAGCACCAGAGCCGCAGTTTGTGGGTGCTCCTTACTTAGATAGCTGGCAAGCGAGTTCTCGGATACCGACGACACCCGATCCCAAACCGATTTGCTTGAGCTGCCGAGCAGATCCGACATGATGTTGGTCACCTGCTCGGGCGATAGAACATCATTGAGTGCGGCCTCGAGGCCCCCAAGCGTGCCGAGAATGTTTGCGCCCATCGAGAATTGCTGAGCAAACTCTTCAACGATCGACTCCAGATCCTGCGCCGATAAGGCGGGCAGTTCAGCCGCGGCTTTTGTTACGACTCGAATTTCCTGCGGTTCGAATTGTTGCAAGAGGCTCCCGGCCGCCTGCCGACCCATTGCGAGCAGCAGCGCTGCGACCTTGTCCGTTCCATCCAGCGAGGCAACACCTCGCTGCTTGACGGGATTCGCGGTGCCCATCGATCCCGCCACAATCAGGATTCACCATCGACGCCCAGCGGCCCGACGATTTCTGTCAACGACACCCCAAACCGGGAGTTATCCTCTTCGACCACGACGACTTCGCCGCGCGCGACGGTCCGACCATTGACCATGACATCAACGGGTTCGCCGACCCGGTGGTCGAGCGGGACCACCGCTCCGCGACCGAGCTTCATGAGACTTGCGACCGGGATAGTGGCCGAGCCCAGCACCACCTGTACAGTAACCGGGATGCGCAGGATCGCCCCCACATTTGCAAGCTTTCCCGCTTCTTCGGCGGTTCGCTCGGCTATCTCCGCCAACCTCTCCAATGAAGACATCTCTGTTTGCGCTTCTCCGGAAGCAGTTGTTTTGTTGGCAGAAGATCCATAGTCGGAAGATTGCGCCATTATGTAGCCTCTTGTAATTCCCCCGGGGAGCAGAGCGCCTCCCGAATGATTCCCGCCGCTTGCGAGTCGTCCTCAGGTGCTGAGGTCGATCTCGGTCCGTCTGCATGTCTCGTTATGAATTTTCCGCATGAGCGCCGCCTTCAGCATCTGAGGAAAATTGCCGCCTCGCATCCAGCGCCGCAATCGCTTCGTGAGCCTGCTCAATTTTCGTACTTAGCACCTCGGAGAGGCGCCCAAGCGTGGCAGTATGGTCCTGAGCGGCCGATATTACGGAATCGAATGCGCCCGCCGTCTCGTGGACAATCGTCGAGAACTCGCCTTGATAGCTACGCAGGCGCGCCAACTCGCGATGCATCATCGTCACCCGCACGGTTGTGAAAGCCAGGGCAACAAGCAGCACCGCATCAACGAGATAGGATATCATCGAGAAACTCCCGTTTCTGATCGACGGGATCCGCTACCTGCATGGCGTAATAACCGTCAAGCTGACCGATCTGACACCAAAACAGCACTTGGTTGTTGCTCTCGAGCTTGGCCAGCGTTCGCGGCGTGGCGTTCAGTTCAATCACCTGCCCGACATGGAATCGCGCCACATCTGCGAAGCTAATCGTCCGTTCATCCAGAACTGCGCTCAACGTGACTTCCGTTCGCTGGACCTCGTTCTCCATCTGCTCGCGCCAGTTCGGATCGGCCGCTCTGCCGTCACTGACTAGAACATGGGCCAGCTTCTGTCTGAGCGGATTGAGCGCCGAGTGAGGTATCATGAGAAACATCTGCCCACCGCGATAGAGCGCCTGCAGCATGATGTTTGCGCATATCGACATGTTTCCGCTTCGCCCAACGGCCAGGGAAGCCATGGCGGTTTCAACCCGTTCCAGTCTGAAGGTCACTTCAGATATCGGGGCAAACGCTGACTGCAGTGCCTTGGCGAACCGTTCGAACAGCACTTGCGCCACACGAAGCTCGACATTCGAGAACGCCCGCTCGAGGTCTGATGGCGGCTCGGCCCCATCGGAACCGAACATCGCTTCGACCATCGTGAAGACGAAATCCCGGTCGAGCATGATGAGAACTCTGGTATCCCATTGCTCGGCATAGAGAACGGCGGCAACCGCATTGGCCTCTTAGTCCTTGACGATGTCGCCGACCCGACCGTTGGCGATGCCGTTGACCGAAAAATAACACGGCGTTCCCGCCATCGGCTGCAAACTGTCCGTGCACGTCACAGCCATGCGATCGAAGATAACCTTGAGCATCGGCATACGATCGATCGATATGCCTGCCGCATCGAGCAGGTAGTTCGGCAGACTCTTCGGCTGCTCGACTTCAATCTGTTCCGTCGTCATGCTGTCGCAGCCTTCGGTTCGCCAACATCGCCCGCAGCGACCCTGCTCATCCCGCCGATTGTCTCGTTCTCTACGACGTCGATTGAGGGCCGTTCGCTTCCCTCAATCATCTTGCGGCCATGCTCGACCGCGATCTGCGGCATGGCGCCATTCATAAATGCAAGTAAAGTTTGCTTCACAATAATGTAGGGACGACATCGCTTTTCGCGGACCATCTTTACTTTTTGGGCGAATGGCGAGACGACGCCATACGAAAGAAAGATACCGGCGAACGTGCCAACCAAGGCCGCACCGATGAAGCTGCCCAGCAGCTTGGGAGACTGATCAAGTGCCGCCATCGCCTTGATGACGCCAAGCACCGCGGCAACGATGCCGAGCGCCGGCAACGCCTCTGCCACCACTGCCATGGCATAATAGGGATTTAGCGCACTCTTCACGATCGTATCGATTTCTTCATCCATCAGCGCTTCGATCTCGTGAGTGCGAGCGTTGCCCATGATCATCAGCCGGACGTAATCGCAGATAAACTGAAGTAAGGACGCATCCGCTAAGGCATTCGGGAATGCCTTGAAGATTTCGGAAGAATACGGATCATCGATGTGCGCCTCGACTTCATTGCGACCCTTGTTTCGCAGCTCGCGCATCAAGGCATGGAGAGCGCCGAGCAAATCAAGGTAGTACCGCGAACTTGGAACGGAGCCCACGACGGCCTGAACAGTCGCTAGACCTGTGTCCACAACGACTTTCCAGGGATTGGCGACGATAAAGGTCCCGACGGCGGTACCGATGATGATCACGAACTCCCATGGCTGCATAAGCACGGCAAGATGTCCGCCCATCGCGGCGAATCCACCGAGCAGCGCCCCAAGCGTGATGATAATCCCCACGAAACTGGCCAACCCGCCACTCCATCGCCGATGAACTTGATTAACCTATTTGGCGACGCTTGCGTGAAGCTGGCTTGCCGGCGCCACCATGCTCGCGCAAGCTAAAAGCGGCAGCTTGAGTTGTCGCAACGGCATCAGAACGGACTTGTGTCATGCTATCGACGATCGCGGACTTTCAGAGAATATCGAGCAATATAAATCGCGCCCTTAAAGACACCGCGAGCAAACCGGATGTTACCCGAGACACAAACTATTATCTCGCCAACATCGGCAAGGTGACTAGCGTCGACGATTTCGTGAATAACTTTCGTCTGTTCTCATATGCGATGAAGGCGCATGGCCTGAGTGACATGACCTACGCCAAGGCGTTTATGCGCAAAGTGCTGACAGAGGGCACTTTGACCAGCAAGAGCTTTGCCAATCAACTATCGGACCCTCGCTTTCGGGAATTCGCGAGTGCATTTAATTTCGCTGCGCTGGGCAGCAACGCCATCCGAACCAACGCCGCGCAAGCCGGCACAGCGCAGAAATACGTGCAAGGCGTGATGGAAGAGGATGCTGGCAGCCAAAACGAGGGCGTGCGCCTGGCGCTTTACTTTGTCCGCAATGCATCTTCCATCACGAACCCACTTCGCATTCTTGCCGACAAGGCACTGACGCAGGTCGTGCAAACCGCTCTCGGACTGTCTCCAAACATCAGCGGCGCCAATATCGATAGTCAGGCCGCACTGCTGTCGAAACTGATCAACATCTCCGACTTCCAGGATCCAGCGAAGGTCAACAAGTTTGCACAGCGCTTCGCGGCCATGTGGGATGCAAACCAGAACAACTCGACGGACCCGGCAAACAGCCATCCCTTAAGCATTAGCGCACAGATCTTGGTCGGCAACTCGAGGCAGAACGGCATCGATCTCGATACCCTCACCCGCCTTCAAACTCTACGGTTCGGAAAATAGCAGCATGCAATCAGCCTTATACGTGGGATTGTCAGCCCAGGTCGCGCTCGAAAAGCGAATGGATACGATCGCCAACAACGTTGCAAACATTAACACCGCCGCGTTCCGCACCGACGCGGTCAAATTCGAGACGGTCCTTTCTCGTGCCGGGGCGACTCCCGTCGCATTCTCTTCGCCGGGCGCCGACAACATTTCACGCGAGCCGGGAAGCAGTACCGAAACGGGAAATCCTCTCGACGTTGCGGTGATGGGGCCCGGTTGGCTCGCGTTTGCGGGCCCTGGCGGGCCGGCGTTCACACGCGATGGTCGCCTTCAAATCGCGGCTAATGGTGATCTTCAAACGGTGAACGGCTTTCCGGTTTTCGACTCCGGTGGAGCACAAATTAGCATCGACCCGAACGGCGGACCGTTGTCCATCGCGCGCAACGGCGTCATCACGCAAGACGGAAACGAAGTCGGCACTCTGGGGCTGTTCGATATATCCGCCAGCGCAAACCTCAAACGCTATGGCAACTCAGGCGTGATTCCAGATCGCCCGGCGACCGCCGTGCTCGATTTCGCCAAGAACGGCTTTCGGCAGGGCTACGTGGAGGGATCGGGGGCCAATCCGATGCTCGAACTGACCCGCCTCATTTCAGCTTCTCGAGCCTTTGAGGGAACGAATACGCTCATGCAGGGCGCTGAAAGCTCCATGCAGGACGCAATACGCACGCTGGGTGATCCCAAGGCGTGAGGCATTCGTTTGGTGCATGAAAATTCAAAATCGGGGGGTTCCTCTTGAACGCTGTGCAGCAACTTGAGTCGGCGCTGCTGGCACTTCAGCAGAACACTCCTTTTGCAAGCGTCAGCGGTGCTATATCGGAGGTGGCGCCGACCCATTTCCGCGTGTCCGGACTATCGCGTTTTGTAAGGCTTGGCGAACTTATCGGCGTGAAGGCTGCGGGGCGTCCCCAGATTGGTGAAGTGATTCGCATCGACAGCGATGGCATCATCGTCAAACCGTTCGATCGGCATTTCGGCGGCGGTCTCGGTTCAGTTGCGTACCAAATGCCGCCCCTTTCATTCGCACCCGATCCGAGCTGGAAAGGACGCGTCATCAACGCCCTGGGCGTCGCCCTGGATGGAAAAGGCGCTCTTATTCCGGGTTCGCGCGCCGTTACAGCAGAGGCAGACGCGCCGCCAGCAATGAAACGCGCACGCGTCCACAGGCCCTTGCGCACCGGCGTACGGGTTATTGATTTATTCGCTCCCATTTGTGCAGGCCAGCGGGTCGGTATTTTTGCCGGTTCGGGCGTTGGTAAATCAACGTTGCTAGCGATGCTCGCGCGCAGCGAAGGATTTGACACGGTCGTCTTGGCCCTGGTTGGAGAGCGCGGCCGGGAAGTGCGGGAGTTTGTGGAGGATGTACTTGGTCATGACCGCGCTCGCGCTGTAACAATCGTGTCGACGGGCGACGAAAGTCCGATGATGCGGAGACTCGCGCCGAAGACCGCCATGGCGATTGCGGAATACTTTCGAGATCGCGGCGAGTCAGTTTTGCTTGTGGTCGACTCGATCACACGATTTGCACATGCCTCCCGCGAAGTCGCGCTGGCCGCAGGAGAGCCGGCGGTCGCGCGCGGCTATGCTCCAACGGTCTTCACTGATTTGCCGCGCCTGCTAGAACGGGCCGGGCCCGGAGAAGAAGGTTCAGGGACGATAACCGGAATTTTTTCCGTGCTGGTTGATGGCGACGATCACAATGACCCGATCGCCGACACGATGCGAAGTACCCTGGATGGGCATATCGTGCTCAGCCGGCAAATTGCTGATCAGGCTCGCTATCCTGCCGTGGATGTTCTTGGCTCCGTCTCTCGTTTGGCGCATTGCGTTTGGGACCCCGCCGAGCGCGAGCTGGTCAGCAAACTGCGGGCCATGATCGCCAAATACGAGGACACGCGAGACCTTCGCCTCATGGGTGGGTACCAATCCGGGCGGGACTCGGAGCTCGACCAGGCGGTTGATTTGGTTCCGAAGATCTATGGGGCGATGCGGCAGGACGCCTCAGCCGCGCCGAGTGCAGAGCCTTTTCGTGAGCTGAGGGATATGTTGAAAGGCGACTAGCGAGTTGGCCCGAGCACGATCCGTCCGGTTTGAACGGCACCCTCTTTTGTTGGGTGCGAGCTTGAGGGTTTACTCATGGATAAATTGCAGAACCGCTTTGAAAATGAGGCCAGGGACTTCCTCGGCGGTGCCCGTGCAAACCGCATCAAGGCCGTCCAACTTGCCGATCAGATTAATATGGACGGCGTCCATGTTAAAAACGGACGCGCGGGCTTGAGAGTGCCGCTTGGTCTCCAGCTGCATGCTGAAACCGTTATTTGTCTGCTGCTGCGATCCAAAATAGACGAACGCCGCATCTCCTCCGCGGATTTTATCACCTGTGACCACCACAATGCCGTCTCCATGGCCTTTAAGGGTTTCGAAATGAACTCTGTAAATGCCATCCTCGAGCATCAATCCGCCTGCCCCGCAAATTGCGTTCTACGCTTGAGTCATCTTACGCTAGCATAAGACCCGGCTGCCCGGTCGGGCTCGAGATTGCAACGGTGCTCTCCGATAACCGAAACCGATCCAGAGCCTGCCCGGAGAATGCGCAGGTCTGTTCATAATCCGCAACATCGCTGGAGGGCCTGTTGGCAGAATCGGCCGGTGAGCAGTCCGGCCAGTCGCGATCAAAATTATATTCAGCCAGCCGGTGTAGTTCCAGGAGATTGAAGCTTCCATCCCGTGGGCGCTGCGTTGCTTAGGGATAAGCACCCCGACGCCGATGGTGCTGTTGGTGGCATTTGTGGGCGGTCATCCCTGCACACGCCTAGGTTGCCTCACGCCGGTCATTAGCGTCAAATTCATCTATTCTGGGCTACGGATTGCCGGCAATCGCGCCAGCGATCAAATCATGATGGTTGGCGCATTCGAGGAACTGTTGTCGGAGGCTAAAATGCTCAGCAATCTACGAATTTCATCCAAATTCCTGATCATGGTCGGCCTCTCGGGCTTCGGTATTTTGACCGTTGCGGCGCTCGATCTTTCAACCCTCAGGGGAAACGCGATTGAGGATCGCAGAAACGGCCTCAAGGAAAAGGTGCTGCTGGCGCGCCAGATGATCGAACTCGATTACCATAACTCGAAAAAGGCCGGCCTGTCGGAAGCCGAGACGATGGAACGCAGCAAGCAAATTTTTCGCACGCTGCGATTTGGCAAGGACGATTATTTCTTTGCCGTCGACAATGGCAGCATTCAAGTGGCCAACCCAAACCCCAAGGTCGAAGGCAAGAATTTCTTTGACGCCAAGGATAGCGACGGCGTGTTGTTCGCCCGCGAGATTGTCGCGGCGTCCCAGCGCGGCGGTGGGTTTACCTCGTACCGATTCCCCCGGGTCGCTACCGAGCAGCCGGTGTCTAAAGTCGCGTATTCAGTGCCATTCGCTCCGTACGCCTGGAACATTGGCGGAGGCATTTATCTCGACGACGTCGATGAGATCTTCCGCGAGCAGATGATCAAAACCGGCACGTTTATGGGCATCATGCTCCTGCTGGTGCTTGGCATGAGCCTGTTGCTCCGCCGCAGCATCCTCAAGCCCCTTGCGGCGATGACAGCTACGATGCAGGAACTTGCCAGCGGAGACACGACGACCGAAATTCCGGCACTCGGTCGCCGCGACGAAATCGGCGCGATGGCACGATCGCTGCAAGTGTTCAAGGAAAGCATGATCGAAACCGGGCGCCTGCGCAGCGAACAGGACGAGCTAAAGCAGAAGGCTGAAGCCGAGCGGATAGGCCTGCTCAACGCGATGGCGAACGATTTCGAAGGCAGCGTTCGCGCCTCGCTCGATCTGCTGACGGAATCGGCCGGTGACATGCGGGCGACTTCGCAGAATATGTCTACGATGGCCGAAGAAGCCAGCCGTCAGACCTCGACGGTGGCGAATGTTGCCGAACAGGCAACCGCCAACGTGCAGACGGTGGCGGCGGCGACAGAGGAGTTGTCATCGTCGGTGTCGGAGATTGGCCGCCAGGTGGCGCAATCGACCGAGATCGCCGCCAAGGCCATGACGGAGGCGAACCGCACCAATGCCACCGTCCAGGGCTTGTCGGAAGCGGCGCAAAAGATCGGCGACGTCGTCAAACTCATCAATGCCATCGCAAGCCAGACCAATCTTCTCGCGCTTAACGCGACCATCGAGGCGGCGCGCGCGGGCGACGCCGGCAAGGGCTTCGCCGTGGTGGCGAACGAGGTCAAATCGCTCGCAACTCAAACGGCCAAGGCGACCGAGGAAATTTCGACCCAGGTCGCAGCCATGCAGAACGTCACCGGCGAGGCGGTTCAGGCGATCGAGGGCATCGGAGGCACCATCTCCGCCATTAATCAGATTGCGACCATGATCGCGTCCGCAGTGCAAGAACAGGACGCTGCGACACGCGAGATCGCGCGCAACGTGCAGGAGGCCGCCGCCGGTACCGGCAGGGTGTCCAGCGACATTGCCGGCGTTAGCCGCACCGCCGGCGAAGCGGGCCAGAGCGCAACCAAGGTTCGTACCGCCGCCGAACAGCTCAGCGAACAGTCCTCCGCGTTG
>NZ_DATEPI010000274.1:0-21979 GCF_035273305.1 Bradyrhizobium sp.
ATCACCGCCTCCGGAAGGACGCAGTATCGATGTGCGTTTCTTCAACAAGCGAGATATGGCCAATGGCAGCGCGTGAACCATCTCATTTTTTTGGACTGGAGGCCTCATGGCGCGCGTGTTGATTGCAGACGACGAAGAAGCAATGCGCATGCTGGTGGCGCGCGCCATCGCAATGGACGGCCACAATGTTGCTGTCGCGCAAGACGGCGCGGAGGCCCTCGAAGTTCTCAACCGCGAAGGCGGCGCGTACGACCTGTTGCTAACCGATATCAAGATGCCTGTAATGGATGGGATCGCGTTGGCGCTCGCGGCGGCGCGTGATTTTCCCGAGCTGACGATACTGCTGATGACCGGCTTTGCTGATCAACGAGAACGCGCCCACGGTCTCGAGGCCATTATTCATGACGTCATTACCAAGCCGTTTTCGGTGGCCGGTATCCGGGCCGCCGTCTCTGCTGCGCTAGGCGCGCGCGAAAACGGCTTGGCCCAAGCGGCAACCAACACGGGCGCGATTTAATAATCCTTCAGCAAGCGCTCGATGTAGTCGAGCTCGAGCTGCGGACGCTGAGGATCAGCGAGGCGGCGGCGAAGTTCCTCCAGAATGCGCCGTGCCCGCTGCACATCGATTTCGCCAGGAATCTTTACCGTGAAATCGTCGCCGAATTCGCGCCCGTGGAGCGGCCGCCCCAGCGGATCGGTCTGATTGCCGCCGTTTTGTTGACGGCCAACGCGCATTCCCGGACCGGCGCCCTGTCCCTGGCCTTCGCCTTGTTGCATCGCCTGTGCAAGGCTTTGAGCGCCCTTGCGTAGCGCGTCCAGAGCCTTGCCCTGTGAATCCACCGCTGCGTCGGCGTTACCCTCGCCCAGGCTGCTACCGGCGTCACCCATTGCCGAGTCGGCTTGACCGAGGCCGTCCTCGCCATCGCCGTCTTGATCGCCTTGTTCGCCCTGTTCACCCGGCTTTCCTTGTTGGCCCCGCTCGCCACGCTGGCCTTGCCCCATGCCGCGCTTCGCAAGCTCCTGCTGCAGTTTCTTCAGCCGATCGCGCAAAGCCTGCTGGTCCTGCTGCAGGTCACCCATGCTCTGATCGCCCTGCTTGCCGCGCATCCGATCGCGCCGGGAATCCTGGCCCTGCTTGAACGTCTTGTCTCGCAGTTGCTGCTGCTTGCGGATCATGTCTCCAAGCTCGTTCAGCGCCTGTTCCATGTCGCCGTCCCCGGAGTCGCCGGGCTGCGCCATCTGAAGATTTTCGAGCATCTGCTGCAGCTGTTCGAGCAATTGCTTGGCGGCTTCCTTGTCGCCGGACCGAGACAGCCGCTCCATCCGCTCGATCATGTTCTCGAGATCCTGCTGGCGCATCACCCTGGTGTTGGGATCGAGCGGCCGCGCCAATTGCTGCGGATTGTTGCGGAGCTGTTCGGCAAGCTGACGCATGAAATTGTCGAGCGCGGCGCGAAGCTTGTCCGTCAGCTTCTTGATTTCTTCGTCGCTGGCGCCACGCTCCAGAGCCTGCTTCAGCGCGTCCTGAGCCGCGCGCAACGCCTTGTCCACGTCCGTGATATCGCCGTCCTCTATCGTGACCGCGAGCGCCCAGAGGCTGGCGACAACTTCGCGCAGCGCGGCATCGCCGTGGGCGGCTTCCAACTGGTGCGCGACGCTGTAGAGCCCGAGATATTGGCCGGCATCCGGCGTAAACAATTCTGGCGCTATCATCAGCGCATCGAGCGCTGCATAGACCTGCGAATTCTGATTTGCATCCAGCGCGAGAATCCGCCGCTGTTCGATCAGCGCCCGCGCGAGCGGCTTGGTGAACAAGCGTTCGGGCAGCCGCATGTTGAACGGTTCGCTCCGACCTTCATTGCCGACTTCATCCTTGGCGGTCAAAGTCAGTGTCACCTCGGCGCCAGCGTACGGGTCTTCGCTGAGATCCTTGACGGTCTGCCCAACGCCATTGCGGGTCCGCGCATTCGGGAGCACCAGTGAAAATTGCGGCGGGTCGAACAAGGGCCGCGCTTCCGCCGAGCCGTTCTCGGACGTGCCTTGTTGGGCATCGCCTCGGCGTATCGCGAAATGTGCCTGGGAGTCGGTGACGCCGTAGTCGTCCTCAAGCTTGTACGACAACTGCAGTGAGCCGCGAGCCTGACGCTCCGGATCTTTGGCGAGCGAAATGACCGGGGCTCGGTCCGGAATGGCGCTGAAGCTCCATTGCGGCTGACCGGACGGTGCCCGGACGTGCGCGGTGCCGTCGCCGGAGATGATGAAGTGCCGCTCGTTGGTCCCTTTCGGCGCCTGCTCGGCTGGTTGGGCCTCCGCTACTCCGCCGCCGGCGAGTACATCGAGCGTACTGCCGCTTGAGCGAACAATGAGAGTGCTGCCCGCCGGAACAGGCAACGGCCCTGCAGTCGGGACGCCGGCATCCTTGTTTGCAGCCGATAAAATGATCGGCGGCTTGCCCGTATAAAGAGGTGGCGTCACCCAGGCGTCGATCCGAATATTGGCCGGTGAAAGCACGCCATTCCAGTCGAACGCCGCCTGGGTGCGCAGCATGCGCTCATCGCCAGCGGCCACATAGGCCGCGACCAGCATCACCGCGACCAACGCTCGCAGTGCCCACGGATCGTGGATCGGCAGCCGCGGTGAAGGCAGACCGGCGCGGATTCGCTTCAGCGATGCCAGGGTGCGCTCACGCTGCGCCTGCCACAGCGCCTGCGCAAACGCGTCTTGCGTAGCCAGCGTGTCTGTGAGCGCGGTGGCAGGGCGATGCCGGATACCAGAGCCGCGGTCAAGCCTGCTCAGGCCCTCTTCCCGGCTCGGCCAACGAAACCTGATCAGCGGAAAGATCGCGCCCAGCGCCGCGATCACAAACAGGGTGAGACCGGCGGCGCGCGCGATAAAAGGCAGTGCCAGCCACACTCCGGCCCAGGACACCACCAGAAATAGTCCGATGATCGTCAGCAGCCGGGCCAGATGCGGCCAGCTTCGCTCCCACGCGATGGCATATTTCGCCCGCTGCAGCGCCTGTGCCAATTTCAGCCCTGAAAGGGCATCGTGGCTGCGTGCTGACTCTGAGGGCTCGAGGTTAGCTCCGCTCAATCAACTCTCCGGGTTTCCGAAGCGAAACCTAGCACAACGGCGGCACTGAGGCAGCCGTTCCGGTGAGTAATCCGCATCCTGATCGAAGCATAACACGAAGGCGTGACTGCACCCCCGCGACCTCGTAACGTCCGGCTTCCGCGCGTCAAGGAAAACCACAAGGAGACATTATGGACAAGAAAACCCACGATAAAGGACTGGAAATTCGCAAAGCGGTTCTCGGCGAGGCTTATGTCTCCAACGCGCTGAAGAATGCGGACGATTTCAACCGGCCATTCCAGGAACTCGTCTCTGAATATTGCTGGGGCGCGGTGTGGGGTCGTGAGGAGCTGCCCCGCAAAACCCGCAGCATGCTCAATCTCGCGATGATCTCGATTCTGAACCGGCCGCACGAGTTGCGGGTGCATATCAAAGGCGCGCTGGTGAACGGCGTCACGAAGGACGAGATTCGCGAAATCTTCATGCAGGTGGCGATCTATGCCGGCATACCGGCCGGCGTGGATAGCTTCCGGATCGCACGTGAGGTGTTCGCCGAATTGGACAAAGGCTGAGGGCTAAACAGATGCAGATCGGATTCATCGGCCTCGGCAACATGGGCTTTCCGATGGCCCGCCGCCTGATCGAAGCAAAACATCAACTGGTCGTGTTCGATCAGCGCAAGGAGGCCATCGACAAGCTGGTCGCGCTCGGCGCGCAGGGCGCCTCCTCATCGCAAGAGGTCGCCGATCGCGCCGAGACGGTGATGGCGAGTCTGCCCTCGCTGCAGGCTTCGCTCGAGGTTGCCACCGGAGCAGCCGGCGTGATCGAAGGCAAGCGCGTCAAGCGCTTCGTCGATCTTTCCACGGTCGGATCACACATGGCCGTGCGCATCCATGACATGCTGGCCAAACGCGACATCGTGCAGCTCGACAGCCCCGTGAGCGGCGGGGTCGGTGGCGCCGAGAACGGAACGCTCGCCGTCATGGTGTCCGGCCCAAAACCGGATTTCGAGGTGGTGAAGCCGGCGCTGGGTGTCATTGGCAAGGTGTTCTTCATCGACGAGAAGCCCGGCTCGGCGCAGACCATGAAGCTGGCGAACAATCTGTTGTCCGCGACCGCCGTCGTCGCCACTTCCGAAGCGGTGGTGATGGGCGTCAAGTCCGGACTCGATCCCAAAGTCATGATCGACGTGATCAACTCAGGGTCCGGGCTCAACACGGCCAGTCGCGACAAGTTTCCGCGCTCGATCCTCCCACGCACGTTCGACTTCGGTTTCGCGACCGGTCTGATGGTAAAGGACGTGCGGCTCTGTCTCGAGGAAGCCAAAGCGCTTGGACTATCATTGGAAGTCGCCGAAGCGGTCGGGCGTCTGTGGGAAGTTGTGATCCGCGAAATGGGCGCGGAGTCCGATTTCACCTCGGCGATCAAGCCGATTGAAAAAGCCGCAGGCGTGGTGGTGGGAGGCACAAAAACCTAGCGCCGGCGTGCGCTGTTACGTGCAGTTCCTGCCGCGACCGATGCGCTTCGGCCGCTCACAGCCACGGCGCGGGCTTGTCCAGCGCAATCAGGGCATCGACTTCGATCCGGGGCCGCACAACAGCGTATTGATCATCCTTGACCAGCACTTCCGGCACCAGCGGCCGGGTATTGTAAGTGCCGGACTGAACCGCGCCGTATGCGCCAGCGGTCATGATCGCAAGGAGATCGCCGGACTTGGGTTCAGGCATGGTCCGGCCGAGCGCGAGATAGTCGCCGGTTTCACAGACCGGTCCAACCACGTCGGCAACGATGGTCCGAGCGTTTTTCGCAACCTCGCGGACCGCCAAGATATCGTGATGCGCCTCATAGAGCGTGGGGCGGATCAGATCGTTCATCGCAGCGTCGATGACAATAAAGTTCTTGGCCTCTCCGTGCTTCACATAGATCACACGCGTGACGAGGATGCCGGCGTTACCGACGATCATCCTACCTGGCTCGAACATCAGCGTGCAGCCGAGATTATGGGTGACGCGCTTTACCATCGCGGCATACGCGGCAGGCACCGGCGGTGCTTCGCGATCGGCGTGATAGGGGATGCCCAAGCCGCCGCCGAAATCGACATGCGATATGGTATGGCCGTCAGCTCGCAGCGTTTGCACGAATTCGGCCAGGATTCTGAACGCTGCCTCCAGCGGCACCAGATCCGTGATCTGACTGCCGATGTGCACGTCCACGCCGGTGAGTTCGATTCCCGGCAGTTTTGCCGCATGAGCATAGACCGCGCGTGCACGAGTAAGCGGCACGCCAAACTTGTTTTCGGATTTGCCTGTCGAAATCTTGGCGTGGGTGCCGGAATCCACGTCCGGATTCACGCGCACCGAAATCCGCGCCTTGCGGCCGAGCTCGGTCGCCACCCGCGACAGCAATTCAAGTTCAGGTTCGGATTCGACGTTGATGCAGCGAATGTCAGCCGCCAATGCCGCGCGCAATTCGGCTTCGGTTTTGCCCACGCCCGAAAACAGTATTTTCTCCGGCGGAACGCCGGCGGCGATCGCGCGCTTCAACTCGCCGCCTGAAACCACGTCGGCCCCGGCGCCGAGCTTCGCAAGCGTACGCAGCACCGACTGATTTGAGTTCGCCTTCAGAGCGTAACAGATCAGCGTGTTGGTGCCCGCAAAAGCCTCGCCGAACACGCGGTAATGCCGCTCGAGTGTCGCGGTTGAATAGCAATAAAACGGCGTTCCGACCGCATCCGCCAGATCGATCAGATTCACCGCCTCGGCGTGCAGCACGCCGTTTCGGTACTCGAAGTGATTCATGGCGGGCTCAGTTACTATTCAGGAGCGGGTCGAGGATAAAGGATTTCTTGCTGCCTTTCGTCGCGGCCGGCGGCGCATCGGTCCCGTAATACGGATTGAATACGCTTGGCCTGCTCGCAGCCGGCTCGTGGTCCGCATCCCGCTGGGCCGCGGCTGCCGCTTCCGGCGGCGTGTTGGGCGGAAGGTCAAGCGTGCCCTTGCGCCCGCAGCCTCCGAGCGCGAGCATGGCCGCGCTCAAAAAGATGATGGCCCATCCCGAAGATTTCGGGCTGTATCTGCGATTCACGGCAAAATCCCCAATGCGCCGGCACCATACAAAGATTGCCTCTCTCTGGCGAGAGGCCGAAGTTGCGGAAACGGCGACGAAATTTTTCCGTCAGCCCAATTTCCGCTCCTTTTCGAGCCGCTTCAGCCAAGCTTTCGCTTGCGCCAGCACATTTTTCGGCGCGGTCCCGCCATAGCTGCTGCGGCTTTTCACTGAAGCTTCTACAGAAAGCATGACTAAAGCTGCGCTCGTAATCCTTGGCTCGATTGCCTGCATGTCCTTTAGCGGCATCTGGTGCAGCGGCACGCCGGCTTTTGCGGCGGCCGCCACAATGCGCCCGGTGATGTGATGGGCATCACGGAACGGCATTTTAAGGGTTTGCACCAGCCAATCCGCCAAATCGGTAGCGGTGGCGTAGCCCTCTCCGGCGGCGGCCTTCATCCGGCTCTCGTCCGGCACCAGGTCCATCACCATTCCAGTCATCGCGCGTATGGCCAGGCTGAGAGCGCCGAACGCTTCCATCGCGCCCTGTTTGTCCTCCTGCATGTCCTTTTGGTAGGCGAGCGGCAGGCCTTTCATCACGATCAGCAGCGCGGTCAACGCGCCGATGACGCGACCGGTTTTGGCGCGAACGAGTTCGGCAGCATCGGGGTTACGCTTCTGCGGCATGATCGAGGAGCCGGTCGTGAACTTGTCGCTCAATCGCAGCAGCCCGACGAGCGGCGAGGTCCAGACCACAATTTCCTCGGCGAAACGCGACAGGTGCACGGAGGCGATTGCGGCAGCCGACAACGTTTCAAGCACGAAATCGCGATCGGAAACCGCATCGAGCGAATTGGCCATCGGCCGGCCAAAGCCGAGCGCTTTTGCCGTCGCATCACGATCGATCGGAAAAGAGGTGCCCGCCAGGGCCGCCGCTCCAAGCGGAGATTCGTTAAGTCGCTTGCGCGCATCGGCAAAGCGACCGCGGTCGCGCGCCGTCATCTCGACATAGGCCAAAAGGTGATGTCCGAACGTCACCGGCTGGGCCGTCTGCAAATGCGTGAAGCCTGGCATCACGGTGCCGGCATGCTCGATCGCCCGCTCCACCAGCGCGCGCTGGAAAGCGGCCAGCGCGGCATCCGTCGCGTCGAGATAATCCCGTACATACAGACGAAAATCCGTCGCCACTTGGTCGTTGCGCGAGCGCGCGGTATGCAGCCGGCCCGCCGCGGGCCCGATCAGCTCACCAAGCCGGCTCTCGACATTCATGTGAATGTCCTCCAGCGACCGCTTGAATTCGAAAGATCCGTTGGCGATTTCTGACGAAATCGTGTCTAGACCGGATTTGATATTTTTCTCATCCTTGGCGCTGATGATGCCTTGCTCGGCGAGCATCGCAGCGTGAGCCTTGGATGCGGCGATATCCTGGGCATAAAGCTGACGATCGACGTCAATAGAGACGTTGATTTCCTCCATGATCGCATCGGGGTGCTCTGTGAACCGGCCGCCCCACATCTTGTTGCTCATGATCTCTTACTCATGACATCTGTTGCTCACGACCAGCCCTCGTCGTCACTCCGCCGCGCCGAAGGCTTTGCCTGCGACCGGCCCAAACCGGCGGTTGCGCAGGCTCTGCATAGCCGTATCTGATACAGGATGACAAACGATATGCCTGAACTGCCCTCATCTTCCCCTGCCCCGATGCGGCGGATTCCGGTCGCAATCGGGACGGTCGTCATCGGGGCACTGATCGGCCTTGCCGGCGTGTACGGCATTGGCGGGCTCAATCGTAGTACAACCGGCGATCCGGCCTGCCGTGGAGCGGTCGATCTTGCCGGCAAGCTCGCTCCATTGGCGCACGGCGAGGTTGCGGCCCTAACCATGGCAACCGCGCCCTTGCGACTGCCGAACCTCGCCTTCGAGGATGCCGAGGGCAAACCGAAAAAGCTTTCCGACTGGCGGGGGCGCACGGTGTTGGTCAACCTTTGGGCCACCTGGTGCGTGCCATGCCGCAGGGAAATGCCCGCCCTGGATCGCCTCCAAACCAAGCTGGGCGGTCCGAGTTTCCAGGTGGTCGCCATCAACATTGATACCCGCGACCCCGAAAAGCCGAAGAACTTCCTCAAAGAGGCCAATCTGACGAGACTGGGCTATTTCAGCGATCAGAATGCGAAGGTTTTTCAGGACCTTAAAGCGATAGGCCGTGCCTTGGGCATGCCCACATCGGTGCTGGTCGACCCTCAAGGGTGCGAGATCGGTACCATCGCTGGGCCTGCCGAGTGGGCCAGTGAGGACGCCATCAAGCTGGTCACGGCGGCTCTGCAGCCGATCGCAGCCGGCTTTTAGGCTAAGTCCGATCTACGCGAGCTGATCCGGGGCTACGCCGTGACGTTCAGATTCGCGCCGATGCCCGCGCCCACATTGGCGAGCGAGCTGTCTTGCGAGGCCGCGCCCAAAAGCGTCAAGACCGCGGATCTCTCTGCTCTGGCGTTAGAGTTCAGGATGGCCGCGGCGACCTGCACCTGGGTGTTGCCGGCCGGAGAGCCAAGCAGGCTGCTGACGAGGCTCATCGTGTCCATCACGCATACTCCGTGCGAGGTACGGTAGCGGTGAAAAGGTTAACGGGAAGTGTCGCGCTTCAGGCCTGCAAGAATTGAGGAGACTAGCGCGTGGGGATCGGTTTATCGCCGCGATAATCGTAGAAGCCCCGTTGCGTCTTGCGGCCGAGCCACCCGGCCTCGACATATTTGACCAGCAGCGGGCAAGGCCGATATTTGGAGTCTGCCAGCCCCTCGTGCAGGACTTGCATGATCGACAGACAGGTGTCGAGCCCGATGAAATCGGCAAGCTCAAGGGGTCCCATCGGATGGTGCGCGCCCAGCTTCATCGCCGCATCGATCGCCTCGACGTTGCCGACTCCTTCATACAACGTGTAGATCGCCTCGTTGATCATCGGCAGCAGAATGCGATTGACGATGAAGGCTGGAAAATCTTCGGAAACCGCTATGTGCTTGCCGAGCTTCGTCACAAATTCCTTGGCCGCGTCGAAGGTGGCGTCGTCGGTAGCGATGCCGCGGATCAGTTCCACCAGCTCCATCAACGGCACTGGATTCATGAAGTGAATGCCGATGAAGCGTTCGGGCCGGTCGGTGGAGGCGGCGAGGCGTGTGATCGAAATCGAAGAGGTATTCGAGGCGACGATCGCCTCCGGTTTCAGCACCGCGCAGAGATCGTGAAAGATCTTGCGCTTGACTTCTTCCTTTTCCACCGCGGTTTCGATGACCAGGTCGCAATCGGCAAGACCATCCATGGTCTCGCTCGATACGATCTTTCCCAGCGCCTGTTTACGGTTTTCTTCGGTGATAATCCTTTTTGCGACCTGCCGTGACAGGTTGCCGTTGATAGTCGCCATTGCCGATTTCAGGCGTTCGGCGGACACGTCATTGAGCACCACGTCAAGTCCGGCCAGCGCAGCCACATGCGCGATGCCGTTGCCCATTTGGCCCGAGCCGATCACGCCCACTTTCTTGATCATAGCCGCCATCTTCATCTCACCGGAGCCACGCGCGTCCCACGCCTGCCCCTCTCCTACATAACACCGGCCGGAATCCCGCCAGAGCATTTTCTTTTGAAAAATGCTCTTAACCTTTAGTTGCGCCTGCTCCGACGCGAAGCGCGCCCTGCAGCCTTGCCGAGAAACACGTTTCGATCCCGTTCATTTTCCGAGCTTGCCGAGTTCCTCAGTCAACTCCGGAACCGCCTGATACAGATCCGCCACCAGACCATAGTCGGCGACTTGAAAAATCGGCGCATCCTCGTCCTTGTTGATCGCGACGATCACCTTGGAGTCCTTCATGCCGGCAAGATGCTGGATCGCACCGGAAATGCCGATCGCGATGTAGAGCTCCGGCGCCACTACCTTGCCGGTCTGACCTACTTGCCAATCGTTCGGCGCATATCCGGCATCGACAGCCGCGCGCGAGGCGCCAACACCCGCACCGAGCTTATCGGCGAGCGGCTCGATGTATTTGGCAAAATTCTCCCGGCTCTGCATTGCGCGTCCACCGGAAACGATGATTTTCGCCGACGCGAGTTCAGGCCGATCGCTCTTGGCGACTTCCTCGCCAACAAAAGTCGAAAGGCCGGGGTCGGCAGCTGATGCCGCGTTTTCCACCGGCGCGCTGCCGCCATCCCCAGTCGCGGCGAAAGTCGACGTCCGCACCGTGATCACCTTCTTGGCATCCCTGGATTTGACGGTCTGGATGGCGTTGCCAGCATAGATCGGCCGCTCAAAAGTATCGGGCGAAATCACCTTGATGATCTCGGAAACCTGCATGACGTCGAGCAGCGCTGCCACGCGCGGCATGACGTTCTTGAAACGTGATGTCGCGGGCGCGACGAACGCATCGTATGATGGCGCCAGCGCTACGATCAGGGCAGCAAGGGGCTCGGCCAGATCGTGAGCATAGGCATCGCCCTGGGCCAATAGCACTTTTTTGACACCGGCGAGTTTAGCTGCGGCCTCCGCCGCCTCTCTGGTGCCAGCACCACCACCCGCGACAAGGACATGGACTTCGGCCCCAAGCTGGCTCGCAGCCGTAAGCGCCTTGTTCGTCGAGTCCTTCAGGTTTGCGTGCTCGTGTTCGGCAATCAAAAGGGTGGCCATCAGAGAACCCCGGCTTCATTCTTGAGTTTCGATACCAGCTCGGTGACGTCCTTGACTTTGACGCCTCCCTTGCGGCCGGGCGGTTCGGATGTCTTGAGAATTTCGAGGTGCGCGGTGAGATCGACGCCGTAATCGGCTGCGCTCTTCTCGGCGATCGGCTTTTTCTTTGCCTTCATGATGTTGGGCAGACTGGCGTAGCGCGGCTCATTCAGCCGCAGATCGGTCGTTACGATCGCCGGCCCCTTGAGTTTCAAGGTCTGCAGTCCGCCGTCCACTTCGCGCGTCACTTTGAAATCGGTTCCATCGACTTCAAGCTTCGAGGCGAAGGTGGCCTGCGACCACCCGAGCAGGGCCGCCAGCATTTGGCCGGTTTGATTGGAATCATCATCGATCGCTTGCTTGCCGAGAACGATCAGGCCGGGCTTTTCTTCGTCGGCGATGGATTTGAGAATCTTTGCGACCGCGAGCGGTTCGACGTTGCCTTCGGCCTTTACCAGAATGCCGCGATCGGCGCCCATCGCGAGCCCGGTCCGGATGGTTTCGGCCGCTTGCGCAGGCCCGATCGACACCACCACGATTTCGGTTGCCTTGCCGGCTTCCTTGAGCCGCAGGGCCTCCTCGACAGCGATTTCATCGAACGGATTCATCGACATCTTGACGTTGGACAGTTCGACGCCCGATCCATCGCTCTTCACGCGGACCTTGACGTTGAAATCGACCACCCTCTTTACCGGCACCAGAACCTTCATCGATCCTCTTTCGCATGAATTCAGGTTGGATCAGCTTGGGCGCGGAACCTAAAGGTCCGGCCAACCCCGGTCAACGCGCGAGCGCCAAAAATCGGCCCAGACAGAGGCTTCAGCGGTTCTGACCGGGGACCCAGAGCACATCACCGGCACCGTTGTCGTTCATCGCGCGGCTGGCGACGAACAGAAAATCCGACAGCCGGTTCATATACTGGATCGCGGCAGCGCCGACCGTCTCATCGGGCTTGGCCGCGAGTTCCACCATGATCCGTTCCGCCCGGCGGCAAATCGTGCGCGCTAGATGCAAGTAGGCCGCCGCTGGCGTGCCTCCCGGCAGCACGAATGAGCTCAATGGCTTCAGCGGCGCATTCAATGTATCAATGTCGCGCTCGAGGCGCTCGACCTGACTCGACAGCACCCGCAGCCGTTCAGCTTTGTCCTCACGATGTGGGACCGCGAGATCGGCTCCAAGGTCGAACAAATCGTTCTGGATCAATCCGAGCATGGCGTCGAGTTCGCGGGCCTCGCCGAGGTGGAGTCGCGCAATGCCGATCGCCGCGTTGGTCTCGTCAACCGTTCCATACGCGCTGATGCGCGGATCGTATTTGGCGCGGCGCTCACCCGTGCCGAGCGCGGTGGTGCCGTCATCGCCGGTTCGGGTGTAAATGCGATTTAGGACGACCATTGTCCGTCTCCTTCAATGCCCCATCGCCCAGACCGCGAGCATGGTGATGACAATCGCCACGAATTGCAGCAGCACCCGCATTTGCATCAGCTTCTGCGAGCGGTTCGGCGATCCGCCGCGCATCATGTTCAGGAGTCCCAGCAATAGTACCAGCGTGACAGCGCCGACCGCGACGGGAAGAATGATCGTGCTCAGGAATGAGGCCATTCCCGTACATAACACCGCCCGCAACGGTTCGCCATCGCATCAGGGCAAACGCAATGATCTGGCTTTTAGTTGAATAATATCAGAAGGTAGCGCGGTCCGCCGAATGAATCGTTTTCTGTTGGCCAAGGTGAAATGTGAGGCAGCTTCGCAACGTCTGTCTGATCCTGATCGACGCGTTCTACACGTTTCTCGCCGATGACGGCTGGGCGATTGCCAGCCACATCGCCCTGTCTGCATTGATGGCTCTGTTTCCGTTTCTGATCGTGCTCACGTCATTGGCAGGATTCTTTGGTTCAAAGGAACTCGCCGACCAGGCGGCGGGGCTGATGCTGCAGGTTTGGCCTAAACAGGTGGCCGACTCGCTGTCGGGGCAGATTCACGAGGTGCTGACGACGACTCGCGGCGATGCGCTGACAATCGGCGTCGTACTCGCGGTGTATTTCGCTTCGAACGGCGTCGAAAGCCTGCGGGTTGGGCTGAACCGAGCCTACTCGGTGATCGAGCCGCGGCGCTGGTACTGGCTGCGGCTGGAATCGATCGGCTACACACTGGTTGCCGCATTCACGGCGCTTGCGATGGCGTTCCTGATCGTACTTGGCCCGCTGATATTGGAAGCCGCCCGTCGTCACATCCCGCTCGTCGTCGAAAGCAATGAGCATTTTCTCAACGTTGCACGCTATGGCATCACCACGGGGGCACTTACGGTGGCGCTGTTTATCCTACATGCTTGGCTGCCAGCGGGCCGTCGGGGATTTCTGCAGATCCTGCCGGGGATTATCTTCACGATGGTCGCCTCGCTGGTGTCGTGCATCGTATTCGGCCAGTATCTTGCACGCTTCGCAAACAACTACGTCACCATGTATGCCGGGCTTGCGTCCGTCGTCATCGCGTTGGTGTTTCTTTATTTTATTGCGGCGATCTTCGTGTATGGCGGCGAACTGAACGCGGCGATCATCAAGTCGCGACTGCCGCACGGCGTGTCGCTTCAAGCAGCGCAGTCGCTAGCGCCCTTGGACTTACAGGCTTGAGCAGAAATGCATCGGCACCGGCGGCGCGAGCGGCCGGCTCGTCCTCACCACGGCCGGATAGGCCAATGATGGCAATGCGGCCGAGCGGCGGAGTAAGCTCGCGAATTCGCCTGATGGCTTCGATTCCGGAAATCCCTGGCAACACCATGTCCATCAGCACGGCATCGAAGGCCGTTTGCGAGATGCGTTGTACTGCGGCTTCGCCGCGTCCTATGAATTCCGCCTGATGACCCAGTTCGGTCAAAATCGTATTGAGCACGACCCGGCCGAACGGATTGTCCTCGACGCCAAGGATCCGCAGCGCGCGGCCCGGCGGCACCGACGGCGCAGCATCCGAACGCGCAGCACCGCTCGCGCTCGCTTCGGCGCGGCTCAAGTTGACGGTCAGGGTCAAGGTTGTTCCGCCCCCGCGTCGCGGCGCAACGACGATGTCGCCGCCCATCGAGCGTGCGATCTGTTTCACGGATGAAAGTCCCAACCCGGCGCCGCCGAACCGAGATGCGATGCTGACATTCGCCTGCGAGAACGGCCGGAACAGGCGCTTGATCTCCTTCAGCGTAATTCCGATGCCGCTGTCGGAAACCGCGAACGCGACCCCGACCTTGCCTTTTGAGGCGCGGCCGATCGGGTCGACCGACATGGCGACCGCGCCCTGTTCAGTGAATTTAACGGCATTATCGATGAGGTTCTCAAGTGCGGCCCGCAGCCGTACGGCATCGCCAACCACCAGCACCGGCAGCTTGTCGGAAATATCGACGCGCCATTGCAAAGCCTTCGCCGTCGCCCTGCCGGCCAACGAATCGCCCGCGCTGCGCGCCAATGCTCGCAGGTCGAACACATCCTGCCGCATTGCCGCGGCGCTTCCTTTTCGGGCGGCATCGACAAATACTGTCGCGAGACTGGCGAGATGTTCCGCCCCGGCCTTGATGGTATCGACCCAACGCCGTTCGCGTTGATCCAGGTCCGATGTTGCCAGGAGATCGCTGATCGCAAGAATCCCCGTCAGCGGCGTGCGAACCTCATGAGCAAATGCCGCTAGTGCCATCTCGACAACACCTGGCTCGACCGGCTTCGCGGCTCGCTTGCGAGCTTTGCCGGCCGCAGAACTGGGCGCGCGCCTTTTCGACGGCCGGGATTTCGCCGACCGGGTGGTGCGCTGAGAGCGCGATTTTGCCGCCATGACTCCCCTGACCCCAGCGATCGCACCATGCCATGGCCGCGCTCAATGAGTCACGTGCCAAGCGGTTTTCCCCTTCTAATCGCGCTAGGTCGCGACGCGATCACGGCAGACTTACCAGGCTGCGGATCTCCCGAGCGGTCACACCTTTCGCCCGAAGCTCACGCAAACCGGTTGAACCAGTGGACTTTGAGAGCTTGTGCCCGGAGTCATCGAGTACGAGCCGGTGATGTCGATAGCGGGGCTGCGGCAGTTCCAGCAACGCCTGTAGCAGCCGGTGAACGCTTGTCGACCAGAACAGGTCCGAACCGCGCACCACCTCCGTCACCGCCTGCAAGGCGTCATCCATCACGACGGAAAGGTGGTAGCTGGTAGGCGTTTCCTTGCGCGCAAGGATAACATCGCCCCAGGCTTCCGGACACGCGCGGACAAGGCCGGTTTGCCCGTCGGGGCCGCTACCGCGTTCGAACCAGTTGAGCTCGCCGGCACGCGAGCATGCCCGGGCCATGTCGAGCCGTAGCGCATAGGGGATACCCGACCGTATCAATCGTTCGCGGATCTCAGCCGCGAGCGATCTCGCAGCGCCAGGATAGATCGGTGCGCCGTCGGGGTCGCGCGGCCAAGGGCTGATGGCTTCCCGCTCGGCTACCAGCTTTGCAATCTCGGCCCGGCTCTCGAAACTCGGATAAATCAGACCTTGGGCCGCAAGCTTTTTGATTGCATCCCTATATTCTCCTAAATGTTCGGACTGTCGGCGCACCGGGGTTTCCCAGGCGAGCCCAAGCCATGCGAGGTCTTCATAAATCGCGGTCTCGAACTCCGGCCTGCATCGCACAGTGTCGATATCCTCGATGCGCAGCAGCAACCGCCCTGCCGTTGCGCGTGCGCAATCGAAATTGAGCAGCGCCGAATAGGCATGACCCAGGTGCAGATAACCGTTCGGGCTGGGCGCAAAGCGGAAGACGGGTGGCATTGATCTCTTTCGCGGGACATGATGGTTTTAGTTGCCAATGATCCTGCACCTCAATACCCAAGCCGAACTTGAAGACGCCATCCACGCGCTGGTGAAACAGGACCCGCGACTGAAGCCCATATTCGAGATCGCGGGCATGCCGGCGCTGCGGCGGCGTGAGCCCGGTTACGCTGGGCTGGCCGCGATCATTTGCGGCCAGCAATTGTCGACCGCGAGCGCTGCTGCGATCTGGTCTCGCGTCAGCGCCGCGTTCGATCCATTTCACCACGATACGCTGCGCAAGGCTCGCGCGGAGCGGCTGGGCCGGCTTGGATTATCGGCGGCAAAAATCAAGACCCTGAAGGCTCTCGCGCGCGAGATCGCCTCGGAGCGGTTGAACCTCGACGTGCTTGCGAACGAAGACGCCGACGCCGCGCATAACACCCTGACGGCGCTGCATGGCATCGGCCCATGGACCGCCGACGTGTATCTGCTGTTTTGCCTCGGTCACGGCGACGCTTGGCCGGCCGGTGATCTCGCGGTCCAGGAGGCCGTTAAAATCGGACTCGGATTGAACACGCGGCCCACCGCGAAACAGATGGCGCCGATCGCGGAACCGTGGCGGCCGTTGCGAGGTGCTGCGGCGCATCTGTGGTGGTCTTATTACAGGGCGATCAAAAAACGTGAAGGCGTTGTCGGGGGCCAAGACCAGCGACGGTGAGCATGCTGCCGTGCTCATAACGCGCCTTTCTGCGCAGCTGCAAACGGTATAGATTTTTCGAAAGAAAAGAATGCGGCAAAAAGAGCCCGGTGCGAGAACACGCAAATGCTCGACAGAATCGACGATGTTTTGACGCCTGCGGAGGATTGGCTAGCGCAATTCGAAAAGGCGCTGACAACACCCGACGAGCCGCTGCTGAAATCGCTGTTCCATCCGGACAGCCATTGGCGAGACGTGTTGGCGCTGACCTGGAATCTCCAGACCATCACCGGCGCCGATGCAATTTTGCAAAATCTCGGAGTTCATGCCGGCCGCGTCGGGCCGGGTGCTTTCAGGATCGACCCCACGCGGGCCGCCCCGCGGCGCGTAACCCGCGCCGGCATCGAGACGATTGAAGCGATCTTCAAGTTCGAAACAAAAATTGGGCGCGGCAGCGGTATTCTGCGGCTAATCCCGGACACCTCGGACGGCGGCCGGCTAAAAGCCTGGACGCTGCTGACAGCACTTGACGAATTGAAAGGTTTTGAGGAGCCGTTGGAATCATCGCGGCCTCGCGGCCAGTCGTACTCCCGCGACTTTCGCGGACCCAATTGGCTCGATCTGCGAAAAGCCGCCGCCGAATACGCTGACCGCGATCCCGACGTGATCGTGGTCGGCGGCGGCCAGGCCGGACTTACGATTGCAGCGCGATTGAAGCAGTTGCAGATCGACACGCTCATCGTCGACCGCGAACCGCGCATCGGCGATAACTGGCGAAAGCGCTATCACGCCTTGACGCTGCACAACCAGGTGCAGGTCAATCATCTCCCATACATGCCGTTCCCGCCCAATTGGCCGGTCTATATCCCAAAAGACAAGCTCGCCAACTGGTTCGAGGCCTATGTCGATGCGATGGAGCTCAACTTCTGGACGGCTACCGAATTCAAGAGCGGCGAATACGACGAGACCAAAGGGCGCTGGTCGGTGGTGCTGCGCCGCGCCGATGGCAGCACGCGCAAAATGCACCCACGCCATGTGGTAATGGCCACCGGCGTCAGCGGCATTCCCAACCTGCCGGACATTCCAAGCTTGAAAAGCTTCACCGGGATGCTTTTGCATTCCAGTGAGTATGGGGATGGGGAGCCCTGGAACGGCAAAAGCGCAATCGTGATCGGCACCGGTAACAGCGGGCACGACATCGCGCAGGATCTGCATTCGAGCGGAGCCAAGGTGACGCTGGTCCAGCGTAGTTCGACCCTGATCACTAACATCGAGCCATCGGCGCAGCTGGCCTATGCTGCGTATAATGAGGGAACACTGGAAGACAATGATCTGATCGCCACTTCGATGCCGCTTGCGCTCGCGAAGCGAAGCCACGTCATGATCACCGAACAATCGAGGAAGCTGGATCACGAGTTGCTCGAGGCTTTGGCGCGGGTCGGATTCAAGCTTGATTTCGGCGACGGCGGGACCGGCTGGCAGTTCAAGTATCTCACCCGCGGCGGCGGCTATTATTTCAACGTTGGGTGCTCTGACCTGGTCGCTCGCTGCGAGATCAGATTGATTCAGTTCTCAGACATCGAATCTTTTGTCGCCAACGGCGCGCGGATGAAGGGCGGCGAGAAGCTGGAGGCCGATTTGATCGTGTTGGCAACCGGCTACAAGGGCCAGGAATATCTGGTCCGGAAACTCTTCGGGCAGCAGGTCGCTCAGCGGGTCGGGCCGATCTGGGGATTCGGCGAGGGACAGGAATTGCGTAACATGTACACGCGGACCGCACAGCCTGGACTTTGGTTCATTGCCGGCAGCCTGGCGCAGTGCCGCATCAATTCGAAATATCTGGCGCTGCAAATCAAAGCGATCGAGGTTGGATTATTGCCGCGCGTCGCGCGCGCACCGAAAGCTGACGCTGCTCTTGTCTGAAATATTCATCACCTCATTACAGGCGCGGAAAGCGCGAAAGTAGCAGCGCTGTCAGGAGAAATCAGGAATGGCCGTCATTCTAGGCTCGGGCGAGCACCGTTATCGCGTGCTGGAGGACTGGGCGAAACTGCCCGAACACTGGAATTTGACGGATGTCGCCTCGGTCGCGGTCGACAGCACGGACCGCATCTATGTCTTCAATCGTGGCGCCCACCCGATGGTGGTGTTCGACCGCGACGGTAATTTCATCAAGAGCTGGGGCGAAGGCTTGTTCACCCGCGCGCACGGACTACACATCGACGCTGACAATAACCTCTACTGCACCGACGACGGCGACCACACGGTGCGCAAATGCTCGCCTGATGGCAAGGTGCTGCTGACCATCGGCATTCCGAACCAGCCGACGTCGTTTATGAGCGGTGAGCCGTTCCACCGCTGCACTCACACGGCACTTTCGCCGAAAGGCGAGATCTACGTCTCCGACGGCTACGGAAATGCCCGTATCCACAAATTCACGCCGGACGGCAAACTCATCAAGAGTTGGGGCGAGCCCGGCACCGACCCCGGCCAGTTCAACATCGTGCACAACATCGTCACCGATGCCGATGGCTGGGTCTATGTCGCCGATCGCGAGAACCACCGGGTCCAGGTATTCGATGGCAACGGCCAATACGAGGCGCAGTGGAATCATCTTCACCGGCCCTGCGCCCTGTATTGTTGCGGTGGGCGTCAGCCGAATTTTGTTATCGGCGAGCTTGGTCCAGGCATGCCGGTCAATCGCAAGATGCCAAATCTCGGTCCGCGCCTGAGCATCGTGGATGCGGGCGGAAAGCGCATCGCGCGGCTGGGTGGCGAAAACGGCCCCGGTCTCGAAACCGGAAAATTCCTCGCGCCGCACGGCATCGCGCTGGATTCCAGAGGTGATATTTATGTCGGCGAGGTCGGCGTTACCGATTGGAAAACCAGCTTTCCGGACACGCCGATGCCCGCGATTGTTCGCTGTCTGCAGAAGCTGGAAAAGATATGATTCATCCTCAGATCTCGCCAATCACCTCGCGGCGTCGTTGCTCGGACTCCTCCGCATAGCGGCGCATGGCGTGTGCTTCGCTGAGAACACCGATCGGCCGGCGCTCGCCATCGCTGTCGACCACCGCAAGCGATTCTGCTTCCGCCGCATCAAAGACCGCGATCGCTTCCTGGATGTTCATGCCGGGGTGCAGCACGACGTCGCGGAAGTGCGCGATGCCAAGCAGCCCCTTCGCGGGCTCGACATCAGGAGCATGGGCATCGGCCACCAGCGCCAAGCCGGCATAACGACCGGAGCCGTCCACCACGATCACCTGGTTCTTCGATCCGAGCGGGAATTTCTTGCGGAATTCCTCGATCGGCGTACTGGCATTCACGGTCGACACGTCTTGCCGCATCATGGTTCGCACCGTAAGTTCGCGAATCCATCCAACATCGGCGGCACTGCGGATGGTTTCGCCGCGCAAGTGCAATCGCCACGTTGCAAACGAGTAGCCGAACAGTTCGCGGGTGATCTGGGTCGAGATGATGACCGCGACCAGCACGGCAGTGGTGAGCCAGAGATTGCCGGTTGATTCCAGCGCGATGAAGGACATTGTCAGCGGGCCGCCGACCACTGAGGCCGACAGCGCGCTCATGCCGATTATCGCATAGACGTTCGGATTGAGCTTAAGGCCGGGCCAGATCGCGTCAAAGCCGCCGGCGAACAGATGGCCGCCGAGTGCACCAAGAAACAGCGTTGCAAAAAACAAGCCGCCCCGAAAACCGCTGCCCAGCGATATCACCGACGCGATTGCTTTGAGGATGAACATGATCGCGACTACCGCCAGCGGAATCGAAACGAAGCCGGCAAAATGCAGCGCCCCGTGCCCCGAGGACATTACCTGCGGGGACATCAGGGCCAGCGCGCCGACGCCGAGACCGCCGAGCGCCGGCCGCAGCGGCGGCCACAGGCGGATCTTCGCCAACAGGGTTTCGCAAAGCGCCACGCCGCGCATGATAGCTATGCCAAACAGCGCCGACAGGATGCCGAGCAACGATGCGATGGCAAGATCGCGTCCGAGCACATCTCCGACCGGACCGACGCCAACGCCCAACGACAACACCGTGAAGGCGTGGGCGACAAAATATCCGGTCACGGCCGCAACGCCGACTGGCGTCAGGCTGGCGGGCGTATAGCCTCCGATCACCAACTCGAACGCATAAAACGCGCCGGCGAGCGGCGCGCCAAAGGCACCGGCGATGGCCGCCGCGGCCCCACAGCCCACCATGATGCGCTGATCGGCGCGACGCAGATGAAATCCGCGGCCCAGTGAAGCGGCAAGCCCGCTGCTGAGCTGCGTGTACCCCGCTTCCAGCCCAACCGACGCGCCGACGCCGCTGGACCACACCGTCTGCAAGGCAACGATAACACTGCCACGAAACGACATGCGCCCGCCATGCAGGGCGTTGGCCTCGATCGGATCAACCTCTCTCGCCGGCCGCCACCGCACCAGCAACAGAAACGCGAAACCGAGAAGCAATCCGCCGAGACTCGGAACGAGCAACGCGCGCCATGGCTCGATCCTGAATTGGCTCGAGAGCCGGTCGCCCATTTCGAGGTTGAACAGCAGCACATGCAGCACTTCGACAAGCGCGCTCATCGCGGCCACCACCAGACCGCCAATGGTTCCGACCAGCGCCGCCAGCACGATAAGGCTGGCTTCATGAGCACGAACGAATGCCCGCAGCCGACGCGGCGCCTCGATATAGCGGGCAGAGGTGAGCATCCGGGTTGCGTCCGTAATGCGGCCGAAACGTGCCACGACGAGCTTTAGCGGGCTTCGCGACGATCACGCAAGCCGGCAGGGACTACCGATAGGCCCGCCAATGCCCTTCACAATCCCGCCATGCTGCCTGTAGTATGTGAACTGACGCTGCTTCGCAGCTAATGATGGGAGTCAGGAGCGTTATTTGAACGCGCACGTGTCGCAAGGCGGTTGGCCGGTGCTAGTGCTGAATGCGGATTTCCGGCCGCTCAGTTATTACCCGCTATCGCTCTGGTCATGGCAGGACGCGATCAAGGCGGTGTTCCTGGACCGCGTCAACATCGTGGAGCATTACGATCGCGCGGTGCGTAGCCCGTCGTTTGAGATCCAGCTTCCAAGCGTGGTGTCGCTGAAATCCTTTGTGAAGCCGACGACGCATCCCGCCTTCACACGGTTTAATGTGTTCTTGCGCGACCGCTTTGTTTGCCAGTACTGCTCCGCTAACGATGACCTCACGTTCGATCATATCGTCCCGCGCAGCAAAGGCGGTCAGACCACGTGGGAAAACGTGGTCGCGGCCTGTTCGCCATGTAACCTGCGCAAAGGCAATCTGACGCCGCAGCAGGCGCGGATGTTCCCGAGGCAGGCGCCATTCGCGCCGACGGTGCATCAGCTGCATCGCAACGGCCGACTTTTCCCGCCGAATTACCTGCACGAGAGCTGGCTCGATTATCTATATTGGGATACTGAACTCGAGCCGTAGGCGATGTGGTCGCCACGTGGACACCTCAGAACGTCAAACCGCGTATCGGGCATGCCTCGTTCATCGGAGCCGCGTAAGCGCCCCACATCTTGCGCTGAACACCAATCTGTCGCTATCGGCTCAATCGCGGGCTAGAAGGTCTGGTGCGCCCAATCTTGCCGGCTGCAGCTGCTGCCAGCACGCCCGTTGCGAACAGCAAGAGCCCACCGAGCACGATTGGCGCGACACGAGCGACGGGACC
>NZ_DATEPI010000275.1:0-13465 GCF_035273305.1 Bradyrhizobium sp.
ATGGGCGCCGCTAATCCGGCCGGCGCGGCGCAGAAGACTCGCGAGATCGCAAACTCGCTTGGGCTGTCCTCGCTGAAGATCGCGGCCGTAGTCGGCGATGACGTACTTGAATCCTGCAAGAATAGCGATCTCCCGATTATGGAGTTCGACGGCACGATCAAGCAGCTCGGCAACCGGCTGTTGTCGGCCAACGTGTATCTCGGCGCCGAGCCGATCGTGGAGGCGCTGGGCCGCGGAGCGGACATCGTGATTACCGGTCGCGCTTCCGATCCCGCGCTGTTTCTGGCGCCGATGATCCATGCCTTTGGCTGGCCGATGGACGACTGGAATCTGCTGGGGCAGGGCACGGTGGCGGGCCATCTGCTCGAATGCGCCGGTCAGATCACGGGCGGCTACTTTGCTGATCCGCCTTACAAGGATGTTCCTGATCTGGCGCGGCTTGGGTTTCCGATTGGCGAAATTGGCGAAGATGGCAGCCTGGTCATCACCAAGGTGGCGGATTCCGGCGGAGCGGTGACGGCGCGGACCTGCAAGGAGCAATTGCTGTATGAAGTGCACGACCCAACCCGCTACATCCAGCCCGACGTCACCGCCGATTTTTCGCACGTGAAAGTCGAGGAGGTCGGGAACGACCGTGTGCGCGTCAGCGGCGGCAGAGGCAGCAGCCGCCCCGCCACGCTGAAAGTCTCTGTCGGCTATATCGATGGCTATATCGGTGAGGGCCAGATCTCCTACGCCGGTCCGGGCGCGCTGGCGCGCGGGCGACTGGCTCTGGAAATCGTTCGCGAGCGGCTGAAGCTCACCGGGTTGGCGGCAAGTGAATTGCGCTTCGAATTGATCGGAGTCGATTCGTTGCATGGACCGGAACTCTCGTCGCGAGCCAACGAACCGTACGAGGTGCGGGTGCGCGTTGCCGGCCGAACCGAAAATGTGGGCGAGGCTGTTCGAATTGGCAACGAAGTCGAGACGCTTTTCACGAACGGACCGGCCGCCGGTGGAGGCGCCTTCAAGTCGGCGCGCGATGTCGTCGCGGTCGCCTCGGTATTAATGCCCCGCGAACTTGCGAAACCGTCGATCCAGTTTGTGCAGGGCTGATCCGATGAAGCTGCGCGAAATCGCTCATTCCCGCACAGGTGACAAGGGCAACACCTCCAACATCTCGGTGATTGCTTATCACGAAAAGGACTACCCGCTTTTGCTGGCGCAGGTGACCACCGCGCGAGTGAAGGCGCACTTCGCCGGTATTGTTCAGGGTGAGGTGGTACGTTATGAACTGCCCAATATCGCCGCGCTGAACTTTGTCATGATCGGCGCGCTCGGCGGCGGCGTGACGCGATCGCTCGCACTCGATGCTCACGGCAAGTCCCTGAGTTCGGCGCTGCTCGATCTGGAGATCGAGCCGGCTGCGGACAATCAGGCATCAATCGAATAGCCATAGGACAGAGAAATGCCAAACAATCCGACGATTGCCGCACTGGCCAATGATCTCGAGAACGGTCGCACGTCCGCGCGCAAGATCGTCGATGCTTGCCTCGCGAGGATCGCCGATAAATCCGGCGAGGGTGCGCGAACTTTTATTCACGTTGATGCAGAGGCCGCGATCGAAGCGGCGGACGCGATGGATCGGCTGCGCGCGGCCAAAGCGGCGCCATCGCCGTTCGCCGGCATTCCCGTGTCCATCAAGGATCTGTTTGACATCAAGGGACAGGTTACCCGCGCCGGTTCTCGCGCGCTGGAGGAATCTGCACCCGCGGAAACCGATGCCGTTGTGGTGGCGCGGTTGCGGCGCGCCGGCTTTGTCGTGATCGGCCGCACCAACATGACAGAATTCGCCTATTCGGGCATCGGCATCAATCCGCATTTCGGCACGCCGAAATCCGTTTGGCAGCGAAACGTCGGGCATGTGCCCGGCGGATCGTCCTCGGGGGCGGCGGTGTCTGTCGCCGATAACATGGCGCACGGCGCGCTCGGCACCGACACCGGCGGATCGTGCCGGATCCCCGCCGCTTATAACGGGATCGTCGGGTTCAAGCCGACGCAGCGTCGTGTGCCGCTGGAGGGTGGGGTGCCCCTGTCGTTCACGCTCGACAGTTTCGGGCCGCTGGCGCGTAGCGTCGCGTGCTGCGCGGTGCTCGACGCGGTGCTTGCGGACGAGCCGATCGTGCCGTTGCAGCCGCGTCCCATCAAGGGCATGCGCCTTGCGGTGCCGACGACGCTGGTGCTTGACGAGCTCGATGATGAAGTGGCGCGCGCGTTTGATCGCGCGCTGGAACAGCTCTCTCGGCAGGGCGCCGTGATCGAGCGCACCACCGTACCGGAATTCCTCGATGTCGGCGTGATGAACGCCAATGGCGGCTTTTCCGCTGCGGAGAGCTATGCCTGGCACCGTTATCTCATTGCTAGCAAGGGCGACGTCTACGATCAGAGGGTGTTGATGCGCATCATGCGCGGTGAAAGTCTTAGCGCGGCCGACTACGTCGATTTGATCGGCGCGAGAAAATCATTGATCGCGCGGTCCGCGGCTCGCATTGCGCCATATGACGCGCTGGTGCTGCCTACCACCGCGAACACACCGCCACGGATCGCCGATCTCGTCCATGACGACAAGGCGTTCGCCAAGGCAAACCTGTTGTCACTGCGAAATTGCACGCTGATCAACATGATCGATGGCTGCGCGATTTCGCTGCCCTGCCATCGCGAAGGCGATGTGCCGGTCGGGCTCATGCTGGCCGCTGCGGGCGGCACTGACCGACGCATTTTCGAACTCGCGGCCGGGATGGAGACTGCTATCCGTGTTTGATCTCGCTTTCATCGTCGACGCGCAGGACACGACGACGCCGCTGACGCTGCCGATCGACCAGCTCGTGATCGCAGGCTGGACCGGGCGCGATCCGATCGCGCGCGACAAGCATATTGCCGAGCTGGAAGCGATCGGAATTGCGCGGCCGGCTACCGCTCCGATCTATTACCGCGTTTCCGCGCGGCGGCTGACCACCGCTGACACGATCGAAGTCTGCGGTGGCGACTCCAGCGGTGAGGTCGAATTTGTCCTGATCGGTTGGCAAGGCCGCATCTTTGTCGGTCTCGGCTCCGATCACACCGATCGCAAGGTAGAGACCTACAGCGTTACCGTATCGAAGCAGATGTGCGACAAGGTCATCGCACCCGTGCTTTGGGAGATCGAGGAAGTCAGCGATCACTGGGACCGGTTGATCCTGCGTTCTTTCGCTTGGATCGACGGCGCGCGCGTGCTGTACCAGGAAGGCACGCTGGATAGCATGCTCCCGGTCGCGGAACTGATCCATGGACAGTTCGGTGACAAAGGAATGCCCGATGGGTGTGCGATGTTCGGCGGCACCTTTGCTGCGAAGGGCGGAATCCGCCCGGCCAGCCGGTTCGAATTCGAGCTTGAGGACCCCGTTCTCAAACGCAACATTCGCCACGCCTATGATGTGATCGTGCTGCCGGTGCTTGGCTAAGGGTCCGGCCGGAACGCGACCATTCGGCCGATGACGTACTCTTTCACAAGGATCTCATCGCTCGGAAATCGGGTGGCGTGGGCCACGGCGATTTGCGAATATTGCAGCCATGAAATCAACCGCGAAAGTCGTCGGTCCTCCGCTACCATCAACTGATGTTGTGGCGCGCGTCCGCGCGATTGACTGGCAGGAAATCGGCCGCGATCTCGACGCGCAGGGCTGCGCTGTCCTAAAGGGACTGCTCTCGGCCGAGCAATGCCGCGCGATCGCGGCGCTTTACGCGGATGACCGTCACTTCCGCAGCCGAGTCGTGATGGCACGTCATGGCTTCGGCCGGGGCGAGTACAAGTATTTTTCTTATCCTCTACCCGAGTTGATTGCGCAGATACGGCCGGTGCTCTACGCCGGCTTGCGAGATGTGGCTAATCGCTGGAACGAAGCAATGGGAATCGATATCCGATATCCCGAAACGCATGAGGCCTTCCTGAAGCGCTGCCATGCGGCTGGCCAGACCCGACCAACGCCGCTGTTACTTCAATATGAGGCTGGCGACTACAACTGTCTGCACCAGGACCTCTACGGTGAGCACGTGTTCCCGCTGCAAGTTGCGATGCTGTTGTCAGAGCCGGGCCGCGATTTCACCGGCGGTGAATTCGTACTGACGGAACAGCGCCCGCGCATGCAGTCGCGACCGGAAGTGGTGCCGCTCGCCCAAGGCGACGCCGTAGCGTTCGCCGTGCATTTCAGGCCGGTCCGGGGGACGCGCGGAAACTATCGCGTTAATCTCCGGCATGGCGTCAGCCGGATTCGTTCGGGTCATCGCCACACCCTCGGCGTGATTTTTCACGACTCGGCATGAGTGCCGTTCGTTGACCGCTGACCTGCTCGAGAATGTTCCTGATGTTCGCGCCTCTGAGGAGGTGATCGCGGACGGCGCGGTGTTGCTGCGCGGTTTCGCTAAAACAATTGAAATCGAGCTACTGGAGGCGCTGCGCGCGATCCTGGAGCAGGCGCCGTTTCGCCACATGACGACACCCGGCGGCCACCAGATGTCGGTCGCCATGACGAATTGCGGCAATTTCGGCTGGGTTACTGATCGCACTGGATATCGCTACGACCCCTGCGATCCTCAATCGGGAAAGCCATGGCCGCCAATGCCGGGCTCGTTCCGCGAACTGGCGCGCGCAGCGGCTGACCGCGCCGGGTTTGGCGGCTTCGCCCCGGATGCGTGTCTGCTCAACTGCTATCAGCCGGGCGCGCGCATGTCCCTACATCAAGACCGGGACGAGAACGATTTTACCGCCCCGATCGTCTCGGTGTCGTTGGGCCTGCCCGCCACATTCCTGTTCGGCGGACTGAAACGTAGCGACAAACCGCGTCGATTTCGGCTGGAGCATGGCGATGTGATCGTGTGGGGCGGCCCGGCAAGGCTTGTTTTTCATGGGGTCGCGCCGTTAGCGGCGGGCGAACACAGCCTGCTCGGTCACCAGCGGATCAACCTGACTTTTCGCAAGGCACGCTGAATCGCACTCTCACCCGTCGCGGCTTAGAGGTTCTCTAGCCGCTCGAGAAACGGTTGCTGGCTGGCGAGAATCTTTTTGCGGGCGAGGGGAAGGTCGAACCATGCGGCGCGATCAATCTCCGGAATGTAGATGATGCGCCCCGTTCGAGGTGGCCATTCGATCGGGATTTCGTTGCTTCGCACATTGGCTACGTCGAGCGCACCTTTCACCGCGTAGGCGATGACGGTTTTGCCGCCGCGCTGGCGCAACTGTCCAAGAGGTTGCAGCGGGCCGGTCAACTCGAGGCCCAGTTCCTCGGCGAACTCCCGCCGCGCTACGGCTTCCGGATTTTCGCCCTCCAGGAATTCGCCTTTCGGAATCGACCACGCGCCAAGATCGCGGTTGCGCCAGAAAGGCCCGCCCGGATGAACTAGAAGAACTTCCATCCCGGCATTGCCATGACGATACATCAGGATACCCGCGCTGATTTTTGGCATGTAGTCGGCTCGGGACGAATGGGGTCGAAAATCGATTTCTCAATTCAGCAGACACAAGCCAGCCCTCCCGTGTCAACGCGCCGGCATCCATCCACTCAAATTCCAGCAAGGATTTTGCCGGCTTCGATACAAGGTCGGGCAGCGAACATATTGCGCTCCAACCCTGGAGGGCTGGTACGCCAACATGGCGTAATCGAGATAACCCGAACATCTATCTCGCGGTGCGGCATCATCGAGCGGAGGGACCCGCGTCGCCCATTCAAAGTTAGCTCTGCAGCGGTGCAGTCAAAGCAATCTCGGAGGCTTCGTCATGGCTTTCGCCTCGAGAAAAGGCCATTCCGGCGACGCCGATTCCTTTGCCGCGCTGCGCAATGAGATGGTCGATCGCGATATAGCCGCGCGCGGGGTGCGCGACGAATGCGTGCTTCGTGCCATGCGAAAGGTGCCGCGCGAGTTGTTCCTGCCGGAAGGACTCCGTGAATTCGCTTACGAGGATTCACCGCTGCCGATTGGCGCGGACCAGACCATTTCCCAGCCTTATATTGTGGCCTTCATGGCGGAAGCTATGATGCTCACGGGCGGGGAGCGCGTGCTGGAGATTGGGGCCGGTTCTGGTTATGCGGCCGCGGTGCTCTCGGAAATCGCGGCCCAAGTTTACACCGTCGAACGCGTTCGCAAGCTTGCGACGCAGGCTGCAGCTAAGCTCCGTGAGCTCGGCTATGGCAATGTTCATTTGCTGCATGGCGATGGCACCAAAGGCTGGCCGGAACACGCACCCTACGATGCCATCGTCGTGGCGGCGGGCGGTCCGCAGGTGCCGGAATCGCTGAAAGAGCAGTTGAAGATCGGTGGTCGGCTGGTGATTCCAGTGGGCATCGATCAACGCGTGCAAGAGCTGGTCCGGGTACTCAGAGTTTCGAGCAACGAATATCAGCGCGAAAACATCGGCGATGTTCGTTTCGTCCCGTTGATCGGGGAGGAGGGCTGGACGACGTAGGATTGATCCACACTAGGGCTTCGCCGGATGGATGTAGGTCCAGGGGGTCGTCTCGGAGTCCTTCGGCACCTCGATATCGATGAGGTACGGCCCGCCATGTGCCAGCGCCTGTTCCAATGCCGGACGAAATAATTCCGGCGACGTCACGCGCGCGGCGGCAACGCCGAACGATTCGGCAAGCTTGACGAAATCCGGATTGACCAGATCGGACGCTACGACGCGGCCCTCGAAACGCTCGCGCTGGTCGCGTCGCACATTGCCATAGGAGTTGTTGTTGAATACCAGCGTGACCACGCCGATGTTGAACTGCACCGCGGTAGCAAGCTCCTGCACGCCGAACATGAAGCCGCCGTCGCCGGTGATGGCAACCACCGGTCGGTTCGGATTCGCGACTTTGGCGCCGAGCGCGGTGGGGAAGCCAGAGCCCAGCGTGCCCTGATAACCCGAACTGATAAAGGTACGCGGCTCATAGACAGGAAACCCATACCAGGAGGCGAAACCGACCTGCGAAAGCTCGTCGGTGACGATGGCATTATCGGGCAACACTTCGCGCAATACATTCAGGTACGCCATTTGCGGCTGTACTTTCTGGATCTCCTGCAAAGCCGCTGCGGAGGCTTCGCGTATGGCGGCCCTACGCTTGCTGCTCTTTTTGTAGCCGGCCTTGCGCACGGCAGCGAGCAGCTCTTCGGTACCCGCACGCGCGTCGGCGATAATAGAAGCATCAGAATGAACCCTGCGCATTTCAATGGGATCGATGTCGATGCGAACCGATTTCAGGCCATCGGGTCGAAATGGCCAGCGTGTCATGGTGGCCAATTCCATCCGGGTGCCAATCCCGATCATCAGATCGGTAGTCGGCCAAAGCCGGTAGGCCGCCGCCATGGTGAGCCCCAACTCATGCGCATTGGACACGATGCCGCGTCCGCTGCGAAACGCCACGACGGGGGCATCGATCATCTCCGCCAGCTCAAGAACCGCCTCGCGCGCATGAATTGCGCCGCTGCCGACGAAGATCATTGGCGTCTTGCTTGCCGTGATCAACGCTGCGGCGCTTTTGACGCGCGCGGGATCAGGCAGCGGCGCCGGAAAAGGCTGCAGCGGTTTTGGAGGGCCGATTTCCGCGCGCTGCGTGAATACGTCCCAAGGCATTTCCAGCGCGACCGGGCCGCGCCGTCCCGATAGCATTTCCTGAAACGCGCGCGAGACGAGGGTAGGTGCGGCATCCGGGTATTCGATGCGCTCGGCCCATTTGACAAAAGTCCTGAGCGTAGCGAGTTGGTCAGGCATCTCGTGCAAATGGCCGCGCCCCTTGTCGAGAAACGCCGTCGGTACTTGTCCTGTCAGACACAGCACCGGTTCGTTGGCCCCGAATGCAGTCAGCAGGGCGGCGCCGGCATTCAGCACGCCTGGACCGGGCACCACGCTGAACACGCCGGGCCGTCCCGTCGATCGTGCGTAGCCATATGCCATGTAACCGCAGGCCTGTTCATGCCGCGCGCCGATCACCTTGAGTTGCGCCTGCTGAAACGCATCGAACAAACCATAAATCTGCGCGCCCGGAAGCCCGAATACGGTGTCGACGCCGTGCGCGATCAAACCGCTGACGATTGCTTCGCCGCCGGAACTCACTGTCATTGTAGTGTCCATTCGATTCCAACAAAAATCATGGAGTCTCGTCGACCACGGAATTGCGCAACACGCCAATATTTTCCGCTTCGATTTCGACGAGGTCGCCGGGTTTCAGGTAGCGCGGCGGATCAAACCGCGCGCCGGCACCGGTCGGCGTTCCCGTCACGATGATGTCGCCAGGGACCAGCGTTGCGAAAGTCGAGATGTAGTTGATCAGGTAACGAAAACCGAAGATCAACCGCCCGGTGCGGTCATCCTGCCTTGTCTCGCCGTTCACCCGCGTGGTCAGCCTGATATCGGCAATCTGCGCTTCGTTTGTGTAAGGAACGAGCCAAGGGCCTAGACTGCCGGTGGAATCGAAGTTCTTGCCTTGCGTGACATTGAATTTGGCGTGGCGGACCCAGTCGCGGATGGTGCCTTCGTTGCAGAGCGTGATAGCGGCAATGTGGTCCAGCGCCGTGCTTTCCGGTATATGCCTCCCAGCTTTGCCGATGACCAGAACCAGTTCTCCCTCGTAATCAAGCTGGCTTGAGGCGCGCGGGCGAACCAGGGGAGTCTGATGCCCAACGAAAGATCGGGGCACGCGCAGGAACATGCTGGGATATTTGGGTGCGTCCTGGCCGTCTTTATATTCGGCGTTGCGGTCGGGATAGTTGACGCCGATGCAGATGATTTTTTCCGGCGCGGGAATTGGCGGCAGCCACGTGATGGCATGAAGTGTATGATCGGCGGGCCTGCTCGCGGCATCCTCGGCGATTTTCATCAGCGCACCGGCGGCAATCGCTTCGCGCAGCGTCGGAAGTTCCTTGCCGAAACGCGCGGACAGATCAACCACTCCGTCTTCGACGATACCACCGTATTTGGTCACACCGTCGATAGAGAAGGTCGCAATGCGGGGGGGCGTCATGAAATATCCAATGCCGAGCGGTCGTTGAGTTGAGCTCGCAGCCGCGAGGTTCGCTCACGCCGGGTTCATGCCTTTTGCCGTGATGACCGTGGCGGCAGCGGGCGACTTCAGAAAGCTGATGAAGTTTTTCGCGGCTTCCGGCTCCTTGCTGTCAGCCGATACCGCTGCGGTGAAAACAAGATCCTGCTGCAGTTCGGGTGGAAATGTCCCTGCGAGTTCGACGCCAGGGGCCATCAACACATTGACCAGAAACACGCCGAGTTCGGCTTCATCCTTTGCAACGGCTTCGGCGATCCGGGCAGGGGCGGTTTGAGCCCTGGTTTTGGCGTTCATGAGTTGGGCAATGCCGAGCCGTTCGAACACCTGCAGCACGTAAGCACCGGCCGCGCTCTTCGGCAGGAGAGCGACCGACTGTGCCCCAAGTAGCGTCTGTTTCAGCGCATCCGGCGTGCTGATGTCCGGCTTGGGCGCGCCCGCCCGCACGATCACGCCATATCCAACCCGAGCGATGTCGGTGGTGGGACCGGACACGAAGCGCGCGGTTGCGCCGGCGTCCTTGAACAGATCAACAGGCACGACGGCAACGTCCAGGGGCGCTCCAGATACGGCCCGCTCGATCAGGTTGGGAGTGGAATCGAAGTGGATGACGAGCTTATGTCCGAAGGCGCGTTCGAAATGAGGGGCCAGTTCGACCAGCCAGCCCGTCGTGGACCCTCCCGCCAGGACATTGAGCTCAGCGGTCCGAACATTACTCATCGGCGGCAAGACCGACGCGAAGCCCAGCATCAAGACCGCGGCAGCAACGCGCATAAACTTTGTCATGATACTCCCATTGCCTGCTTTGATTGGCATTTGAACCGCGCATCTCCTAGTCCGCAATCGCAATGTCGGCGACAAACAGCGGCTCACGTACGGGCCGGCCGGGAAAAGGCGAACCCTCTTCGAACCAGGAGCGCGGCGCGGGAGCGCCCCACAACGTTTGCCTGCGCGGGTCCTTCAAGGACCAGCGCATCGGCTCGTGGTCATGATCCATGGTAAAGTAATCGCTGGTGTAAAGCTCCAGCCGATGGCCGTCGGGATCCCTGACATAAAGAAAGAACGCATTGGAAATGCCGTGGCGGCCAGGACCGCGTTCGATGTTTTTGAGATAGCCGCTGGATGCCATCACATCGCAAAGATGGAGGATGTTCATTGCGGTCGGGACCCAATAGGCAAAGTGGTGCAGGCGAGGTCCCTTGCCGTTTGTGATGGCAAAGTCGTGCACATTACCCTTGCGATGCAGCCAGGCCGCCGCAATTCGACCGTTCGGTCCGTCCTCCTCTCCATACTCGGTCAGCCGGAAACCAAGCCGCGCGTAGAAGTCGATAGTGTCCTGAACTTCCGCCGCAAAGACGTTAAAATGGTCGAGCCGCTGCGGATGACAGCCTTTGTAGAGATCGTAGCGACGCAACAGATGCGGACGCTTCTCCATCGAGGCGTAGAGCTCGATCTGAAATCCGAACGGGTCGGTGAATTGCAGCGTGCGGCCCTGGAATGGCTGCTTGGCGAACACGTAATTGATTCCATTTTCCGAAAAGAACGCCGCGGCCTTGTCGAGATCGTTTTCGTTGCCGACCTTGAAGCCCAGGCGATTGCAAGCAGAGCCTGTCGCTTTGCGGAGCACCAGCGAATGGTGCTGATGTTCCTCGGCCGCCCGAAGGTATACTGCCTGGTCGTCGCGATCCTCCACATGCAGACCGACAGTGTTCTCGTAGAATTGCCTGCTGGCAATCAGGTCCGTAACGTCAAGTACGACATGGCTGGAACGGATGATGTTGAACGGCGGATCGAAGACGTGTGTCGGGACGGGCATACGGAGTCCTTAGGGCGGGATTGGCAAGCGGTTACGTTCCCAGGCGCTGGATCTTGTGCGTTCCGCGCGCAAGCGAAACGTGCTTGGTTTCCATATAAAAATCGAATGAATAATCGCCGCCGTCGCGGCCGATCCCGGATGATTTCATGCCTCCGAATGGGGTTGGAAGGTGCCGAACATTCTCGGAATTGAGCCAGATCATGCCAGCTTCGAGGGCGTCTGCTACGCGCAATGCGCGGCCCATATCAGAGGTCCAGACGTAACCTGTGAGGCCATACTGCACCCCGTTGGCGATCTCGATGGCATCGTTCTCATCGCGGAACGGAATTACCGTCAGGAATGGACCGAATACTTCCTCCTGGGCCACGCGCATCCTGGAGTGAGCACCTGTAACCAAGGTCGGCTGAACGTAATGGCCGCCGCCGGGTCCGTCCTGTGGCTTGCCGCCGACCGCGATCACCGCGCCATCCTGTCGCGCGATATCGAAATAAGCGCAGACCTTTGCGAGGTGACGATCGTGAATGAGCGGCCCGATTTCGGTGGCGGGATCGAGCGGATGCCCGACTTTGAGCGCCTTCACGCGCGCCACGAGCTTTTCGATGAAGTGATCGGCGATGCTCTCCTGGATCAAAAGCCGGCTGGATGACGTACAGCGTTCGCCGTTCAGCGAATAGATCATGAAAATGACGGCATCCAGCGCGCGCTCCAGATCGGCGTCGTCGAACACGATCACCGGGTTCTTGCCGCCGAGTTCGAAGTGCACGCGCTTGAGCGTCGGCGCGCCTTGCGCCATGATCGCCGAGCCGGTCGCGCTCTCGCCGACGAACCCAATGGCCTTGATTGCGGGATGCTCCGTAAGCGCCTTGCCGGCTTCCTCGCCGAAGCCGTGAACGGTATTGAGAACGCCGTCGGGAATGCCAGCTTGCTTGACGAGCTGCGCCAGCAGGTCGGCCGTTACCGGCGACCATTCTGCGGGTTTGTGAACCACCGTGCAGCCTGCGGCGAGCGCCGGCGCAATCTTCCAGGTCGAGAGCATAAACGGCGTGTTCCAGGGCGTAATCACGCCGACCGGCCCGATCGGTACCCGGGTCGATACGTTCCAATGCTCCTCGCTTGGCATGTTGCGGCCGTCGCGTGCGTCCGCGCACTTATCGGCAAAAAAGCGGAAATTCTCGGCAGCCCGGATGGCAGCCTTGGCCATGAAGCGATAGGCCTGACCAGTGTCGATGCATTCGAGCACCGCGATGTCTTCCGCGCGATCCTCGATCGCATCGGCAACCCGATGCAGCAGCTTCTTGCGCAGGTTCGCAGGGATCTCGCGCCAGGATTTGAACGCCAGGGCTGCGGCGGTCGCTGCGCGGTCGATATCCTCCGCGTTGCCGCGTGAGACGCTCGCCAGTACGGCGCCATCGACCGGAGATTTGGTCTCGAAGTTCGCCCCGGAGATCGAAGCCACGCTCTTGCCGTCAATCACATGCCGGATGCGATCGGCCTTCAATTTGGCCAGCAGCGGCGCCGCGCGTTCTCGATTGGCCTTGAATACATCGGATTTCGGCGTGGGCTTATCCATGCGCGGCCTCCGCTTTCAGGGCTTCATGAATGTTGTTGCGCTTCCAACTCGTTTCCTTGTCGTTGATCTGCATGTCAAATGACAGCGCGAACTTTCCGGCGGCAAAAACCGGGTCGAGGTAGCTGGAGAGCGCTCTGAAAATATGTTCGCCGGCCCGCTTGCGGCTAGCGAGATCGCGCCCCTCGCCAAGCCGAAGTACCATAGCCAGAAAACCGAAATGCTTTGCCCCATCGGCTATAGCGTAGTGCTCGCAGCGGATCGCGCGCACGCGAATTCCTCCGACCGGGAAAATACCCGTCTCGACCGCAGCCTTGCGGACGAGCTCAACGACCTCACCCATGTCGACCCGTTGATCCAGATTGCCGGAATACTCGATCGTGAAATGCGGCATTTGCAGGCTCCAACAAATCCTCAGCTTCTCAGGCGAAGTAACAGCTCACTGACCCATACGGTCCATAGTCGGCCTGAATCGTGTCGCCTTTGCGGGTCTCGATCGGACGGATGAAGGAGCCGGCCAGCACCACTTGACCGGGCTCGATCGCCAGTCCAAGGGGCGCAATCTTGTTGACAAGCCACGCCACGCTGGTGGCGGGATGATTGAGAACGGCCGCCGCAAGCCCGGTCTCTTCCAACTGGCCGTTGCGATAACAAAGTGCTCCGATCCATCGAAGGTCGGCTTCCAACGGCCGCGACGGACGGCCACCCAGTATGATGCCCGCGTTGGCCGCGTTGTCCGCGATGGTGTCGAAGATCTTTCGCGTCGACTTGGTCACTGGATCGACCCGCTCGATCCTGGTGTCGAGTATTTCCAACGCCGGGACCACAAAGTCGGTTGCGTTCAGCACGTCGAACATCGTGCAGCCCGGCCCTCTGAGCTGCTGCTTCATCACGAACGCAAGCTCGGCTTCGACCCGCGTTGCGATAAAGCGACCCGATGGCACCAGGCCGCCGTCGGTAAAAAACATGTCATCGAGCAACACGCCGTAATCCGGCTCGTCGATCCCGAGCGCGCTCTGCATCGCTTTCGAA
>NZ_DATEPI010000276.1:0-21929 GCF_035273305.1 Bradyrhizobium sp.
GATCGAACAGTTGTTCGAGGAAAAACTGATCCTGGTCTCGACAGATCCCAAGGGCAGGCCTGAACCCCAACCCGGCTATGTCTATGTGGATTGGGGGCCGGAATTTTATGCCAGGCACACCGCGTGTTTCCCGAACTTCGCCGGCCCTTCATTATCGGCGAATATCGGCTGGTTGGGATTGCAACATGTTTTGGAAAATGGCGGCTCAGGCTATTTTCCCAAACGCATCGTACTTCCTCACCTCAAAGCCAAGCGGTTAAGCGTGATCGCCGGCGCTCCTGAGTTTTCGATGCCGGCTTACGTGGTTTATCCGCTCGAGTACGATCGCGATCTATTCGGCAGCGCGCTGGAGATCATGCATCGAATGGGCAAGCCGCAAACAAAAAGAACAGCCGGCCGAAGAGTCGCAAAGCGAGCCGCGCGAAAAAGCCACTAGGCCGCATCGGCGAGTTTTGGCTCCGCGCAAGCGCGCCGGAGGCTGTCGGGCTATTCGACGTATCGAATTTTTCGAATTGAACGGTCAATATTTCTCGCTTGTAAAATCAAACGATGGGCCGAGACTGTGCGGCGAGAGCGAAGATGCTCGCTTCTGTGCAGCGTTGAATCCACGGGAATAGAGCCATGTACAAAGCCTCATCGCGACATCCCGACTTTATAAATACAATGAAAGAATGCTCATCGTCACCTTGCTGGATGCATGAAGTCGATCCGGGCTATTTTGGTTATTGGTCCAGGCAAGAAACAATTGTCTTTCTCAAAGACCTCCTGGAACGGGAGCGGGTCGGCAGCAAGGCGCTCGAAAACATCCGTCACGCGGCGGACCTCGGCGTTGCAGAGCTGATGCTTGAGGCGGAGCTGAACCAGGCGTTGATTTGTATCCTGGTTCGCAAACAGATCGCCAAAAAAGGAGCAATCGCCAGGGCATGCCCCAAAACCAACGAAGCTCGGCTAGATTTAAGCTTCGAGCAGGCGGTCGCATCCGCGACGTCCGATCTAACCGAGCTGTGTCTAACGATCGAAGCGGCCATTCTCAATGTCCTTGAGGCAGGATTGAACTCTCTTCTCGTGAAGATATTGCGAGTTCATTGGAAGCAAATAGAGCAACTCAAGATCCTTGCTCAGGGAGTGTTGCCGCACTCGCGTCCGGCTTCCGCGGATCTTCCAGCCGATGACCGTTCCCATCAGCGTGATGACGCGAAAAATCCCGCCGTCACCATTGCGTAAAGTCTCCACGCCTTGAGGAACGCGGCACTCCCCGGATCCGGAGTCTTATGGAAATGGTCCAGATGCCATCCGCCGCAGCGGACACCAGCGAACCAGACACGCATGCGCATCCTGTCGGATGGCGCCGTTATCTTTACTCGACCAATCATAAAGACATCGGCACGATGTACTTCGTGTTCGCGATGTGCGCCGGGCTGATCGGCGGGATCCTTTCAGTCGTCATCCGGATGGAATTGCAGCAGCCCGGCCTGCAGATTTTTACCAGCACGCATACCTACAATGTGTTCGTGACCAGCCACGGCCTGATCATGATTTTCTTCACCCTCATGCCCGCGATGATGGGAGGATTCGGCAACTGGATGGTTCCGCTCATGATCGGGGCGCCCGACATGGCGTTTCCGCGCATGAACAACATTTCTTTCTGGCTGCTGCCCACGTCCTTTGCGTTGCTGATCATTTCAATGTTCGTGGGAGGTGAGCCGGGCTCCAAGGGCGCCGGCACCGGCTGGACCCTCTATGCACCACTTTCGACCTCTGGCCATCCCGGACCTGCGGTTGATTTCGTGATCCTGTCGATACATGTCGCGGGCGCTTCTTCGATACTCGGCGCAATCAATTTCATTACCACTATCTTCAACATGCGCGCTCCGGGCATGACCCTGCACAAGATGCCACTGTTCGTCTGGTCCGTGCTGGTGACGGCATTCCTGCTGCTATTGTCGCTGCCCGTCCTGGCGGGCGCGATTACCATGCTCCTCACGGATCGCAATTTTGGAACGACATTCTTCGCGGCGGACGGTGGCGGAGATCCCGTACTGTTCCAGCACCTGTTCTGGTTCTTCGGTCACCCCGAAGTTTACATCATGATATTGCCGGGGTTCGGCATGGTCAGCCATGTGGTTTCCACATTCAGCCGCAAGCCGATCTTCGGTTATCTGGGAATGGTTTATGCGCTCGTCGCGATTGGGTTTATCGGGTTCGTGGTCTGGGCCCATCACATGTACACCGTCGGCATGTCGAGCAGCGCCCAGGCTTACTTCGCATTCGCAAGTATGGTGATCGCAGTCCCGACCGGCGTCAAAGTGTTTTCATGGATCGCCACCATGTGGGGTGGCTCCATAAGATTTAAGACACCGATGCTCTGGGCGATCGGCTTCATTTTTGTATTCACGATTGGCGGCGTAACCGGTGTGGTGCTCGCCAATCCGGGAGTCGACCGGTCGTTGCAGGACACTTACTACGTGGTCGCGCATTTCCACTATGTGCTGTCCCTCGGCGCCGTATTCGCCATTTTCGCGGGCTGGTACTACTGGTTTCCGAAAATAACCGGGTACATGTACTCTGAAACCATCGGCAAGCTCCACTTCTGGCTGACCTTTGTCGGGGTGAACCTGGCCTTCTTCCCGATGCATTTCCTCGGGCTGTCCGGAATGCCGCGACGTATCGCCGATTATCCAGACGCGTTTGCTGCCCTGAACCAGATTTCATCCATTGGAGCCTATATCTCAGCCACCGGCCTGATCGTGTTCTTCGCAGGTCTCGCCTACGCGTTTATCCGCAAGCATAGAGCTGCGGATAACCCGTGGGGCCCCGGTGCCACCACTCTCGAATGGGCGCTGCCTTCGCCACCGCCGTTTCACCAATTCGAGGTGTTGCCGCGGATTGAGTGACTGGCGTGTGATCCGATTGGAGAGATGGGCGCTGCCTGACCAACTAATCGGCACTTGGCAATTCGCGGATAACACATACATGACAGCCAATTGGAAGAGTTGCCATGGCCAAAGAAACTCTCGACCAGCAGGACAAGAAAAATCTTGATCTCCAACTGGACAGGGAACTGGAAGGGACATTTCCCGCGAGTGATCCGCTAACGATCACCCGTTTTCCCTATCGGAGGCGTTCAGTAAAATCCTCCACCGGCAGCAATGCCCATGACGCGACGGCCCGCCGCTCCCAAGATGAGAACGTACGTGCCGGGACGAACTCTCACGTTACGCAGAAATCGTGATTATCCCTCACAGGCTGGCTGAAGCGATCCTGGCAACGGCGTCGGATGCAATCATCGCGACCGACCGCGCCGGTACCATCACCTTCTGGAATCCCGGCGCGAGCCGGATTTTTGGCTTTACGGCTGATGAAGCTGTTGGAAGCTCTTTGGATCTCATCGTTCCCGACAATCTTCGGGCGCGGCATTGGGCGGGCTTCCTTCGCGTTATGGAGACGGGAGAAAGTCATTACGGTCACGGTGATCTCCTGTCAGTCCCGGCTCTGACAAAGGACGGTCGACGAATCTCAGCCGAATTTACGATCACTTTGCTGAAGGACGAGCAGAACGATCCGGCCGGGACGGTCGCTATTCTACGCGATGTGACCAAACAGTTCGAACAAAGCCGCAAAATGAAACGCCAGATTGCAGAATTGGCGCGCGGTCAAAGCTAAATGCGACAATCAGCGAAAGGCATTGCTCTGCGGAATGCCTGATGGGGTCGAACGACTTACGGTGCTCGCGATATGAACTCTTGCACAACGAAGCTAAATGATGTTTCCGAGGACGCCATTCGTCAACTCGTCGACGCTTTCTATGCCAAGGTTCGCATCGATCCAGAACTCGCGCCAATTTTTGAGCGCGCCATTCCCGGTGACTGGCAACCGCATCTGAGGAAGATGTATGCCTTCTGGTCCTCAGTGATGCTCACTACCGGACGATACAAGGGCAATCCCGTCGCCAAGCATCTGGCGATTCCGGGTATTCAGCCCCATTTGTTTCAACGCTGGTTGGGGCTGTTCAACGAGACTTGCCGCGAACTGTTTGACGATCCGGTCAGCGCTGAATTTCGCGCGAAGGCGGAGCGCATTGCGGAGAGTCTAAAGCTCGCCTTGTTTTATCGGCCCGACCGACCTTGGCCGCTGGAGTCAAACAAATGACGTGCGTCGTCACCTCCTCGATAACCGCATCAAACCGCCAACGAACTGCCGTTTGAGACGTTCACGAACGGAAGCGCTCGAACGTCGGGGACAAGCCGAATGAAATCAACCAAAGGAGATCATCATGGCTGAAGACATGTATCCGTCCTCAACGCGAGAGATCGCGCAGAAGCGCCGCGAATTGCAGCCAGAAACCGACGCGGCCTTCCAGGCGTTCAGTCAAAAGGTTTTCGCCGATGGAGCGCTGCCGATCAAAATGAAACAAATCATCGCTGTCGCCGTCGCGCACGTCACTCAATGCCCCTATTGCATCAAGGGCCATACCAAGGCGGCGCTGCGGCATGGCGCTACTGAGCAGGAGTTGATGGAAGCGATCTGGGTTGCTGCGGAAATGCGCGCCGGCGGTGCCTTTGCCCATTCCGCCCTCGCGATTGCCGAGATGAGCAAAGCGACGGCGAACAGCGCCTGACCGGGGAGACCGCAAGACTTCTCTTGCGCATTAAAGGCCTGCGACGCTGGATTCTCGAGCGATGGCTGCCCGGCCGTCACTTTCGGCGAGAAAACCTATTATCGATTTTCTCGATATGAAGCGTGAAAATTACTCGCTTGCAAAATACACAGCCGAACCCAGAATAACCACGAACCCAGAATGAACCCGCGCACCTCGCGGATTTATTCAGAGGGGATCGCGTAGCGACGTCCACGGTCTCTCTGTTCCTGAAAGGGCAATCGGAAATGGCCCAGTTGTCTCACCTCAGTTCCGAGTTTGATCGGTTCCTGTTCGCACCGCTGGATGAAAACGGCGAAGCTCCCTTGACCGTATTATCAGCCCTGGCGCGACAGGACATCGACGCCTGGGTGGAAGCCGCGCGCCTGGCGCAGCTTCCAAAGGATACTGCTGTAAACAGCCTTGCTTCAACAATCTGGAAGTCAAACAGCGAGCGCTGGTCGCCCTCGGAGGCAAGCCTTGTTGCCGAGCGTTTGATCGAGCTTTTGCCATCGCCCAGCGGCTCTCGCGGCAGTTCGACATCGGCCGACAGGGACGGCGGCAAATTGATCATCATGTGGCTGGTCTACGGCATCATTGTCGGGTCGATCGCCATATCCGGGAATGTCCAATCGAGGAAGAATTCAGAGCTTCCTAAGCAGACCAACACAGTCGTTGGGCAACACCAGGCGGCGATAGCGCAAGCATCTGAAGAAACGCGCAGGGAATGATGCGCATTGGTTGCAGACAGCGGAGAAAATCAATTGTGGAGCAACTTGCATGAGCAAGAGAATTGCGCCCTCAAACGTCAAACTGAAACGCGCCTATGATCCTCCTGCCGCCAGCGATGGCACGCGGATACTGATTGATCGCTTATGGCCGCGGGGCGTCAGTAAATCCAACGCAGCTATCGATCAATGGGACAAGGAAATCGCGCCGAGTACTACGTTGCGAAAGTGGTTTGGGCACGACCCTGGGCGTTGGCAGGAGTTTCGACGACGCTACATAAATGAAATTCAGAGGCACCGGGAAGAATTAGACGAGCTGCGCGACCGCGCTCAATCGGGCAGAATCACGCTGGTCTTCGCGGCCCATGATCAAGTTCATAACCATGCCATTGTATTGAGGGACATGCTTCTGGGTCGGACGGAAGGGCGTAAGCACCTCACTACCTCGAGCTAGATTGTTTTGCAGCTTCTATCGTAAACGGCTTACACCGCCAGCGGACGTTCACTACGGATTACACGCCCTAAGCCTTCGCCGGCCGCCACAGCCGGCCAAGGCTACTGAAGGCTTTATCAATGATCGGCCAGAACAGCAGCAGGACGGCCAGGGTCGTGATGGAGCCAACCAGGCCGTTCGACCAGAACACCTTCATGTCGCCACCAGAACCGATCATCGAGAGGCGGAACGCATCCTCCGCTCGGTTACCCAGCACCAGTGCCAGGGTAAACGGAGCCAGCGGGACTTTGATCTTCTTGAAGACATACCCCACCACGCCAAACCCAAGCATCAGCCAGATGTCGAACATCGCGTTCTGGATTGCATAGGCGCCGATCGCGCATGACACCACGATCATCGGCGCCACCGCCGCGAACGGCACCCGCAGGATCGAAGCAAAAATCGGCACCGTCGTCAGCACCAACACCAGGCCGACAATATTGCCGAGATACATCGAGGCAATCAGGCCCCACACGAAATCCTTGTGCTCGACAAACAGCAGCGGCCCAGGATTGAGCCCCCACACCATCAGGCCGCCGAGCAGGATCGCCGCGGTGCCGGAGCCGGGAATGCCGAGCGCCAGCATTGGCAGCAGCGCTGACGTTCCGGAAGCATGCGCCGCCGTCTCCGGCGCGAACACGCCCTCGATCCGGCCTTTCCCGAAACTCTCAGGATCATTGGAAAAGCGCTTGGCAAGGTTGTAGCCCATGAACGAGGCGGCAATCGCGCCGCCCGGCGTAATGCCCAGCCAGCAGCCGATGAACGACGAGCGCAACAATGTCACCCAGTATTTTGGCAGGTCCTTCCAAACCGAGAGCACGACCCGCAGGCTGATGCTGGCGGCGTGCCCTCGCAACGCGAGTCGCTCCTCCATCGTGAGCAGGATTTCGCTGATGCCGAACAGCCCGATCACCGCGACCAGGAAATTGATGCCTCGCAGCAGTTCGCTGGAGCCGAACGTCATCCGCAACTGCCCGGACACGGTGTCCATGCCGACCCCAGCCAACAGCAGCCCCAGCGACATTGAGATCAGGGTCTTGTGCTTCTCCTCGCGCCCAAGCCCGACGAACGAACAAAACGTCAGCAGGTAAACCGCGAAGAATTCGGGCGGACCGAATTTGAGCGCGAACGACGATATCAGCGGGGCCAGAAACGTAATCAACAACACCGCCACGAACGATCCGATGAATGATGAGGTGAATGCGGCCGTGAGCGCCTGGGCCGCCCTGCCCTGCTGGGCCATTGGATAGCCGTCAAAGGTGGTCGCGACCGACCAGGCTTCGCCCGGGATATTGAACAGGATCGAAGTGATGGCGCCGCCGAACAAGGCGCCCCAATAGATGCACGACAGCATCACAATGGCCGACGTGGGATCCATCGTGAAGGTCAGCGGCAGCAGGATCGCGACCCCGTTCGGTCCGCCGAGTCCGGGAAGTACGCCCACGAAAATGCCGAGCACCAACCCGACCATCATCAGCAGCAGCGTCTTCCACGTCAGCAAGACGGCAAAGCCGTGCAGCAATAGGCCGAAAGCTTCCATCAAGAGCTATCCTGGTTTGCGCGCCAACGCTCGGGCTGACGCGCTAGTGGTCTGATTCGAACATTCGCATCCGTTTCAGCGAGCGTCTTTGCGAATGTTAGAATCAAGCACCACTAGCAAATATAGTTTTCTGGTGGAGTTTGGATTTGACATTCGCTTCCTAAGCCCGCGGCCAGGTGGGTAGCGAACATCAAATCCACACCACTAGTAGCCGAACGCCGCCTCAAGCGGTCCCTTCGGCATGATGACATCGAACGCGATATCGAATGTGATGAACATCGCGGCGGTGAATACGAAAGCGGTAAGCAGCGATTTCCATAGGGCGATCCGCCCGACCATGCGCATGAAGCCGGCGATCAAAAGGAAGCTCGCCACGTAAAGCCCGAGAAATTGCGTGGCCAGGCAGAACAGCAGGGTCGGAACGAATACCGCCATCACGCGCCGAAGCTGCGCGCGGCTGACAAAGCTTTCGGCGGGCTCGTCTTGTTTCAGCGAGGCGACGATCACGCCATAGATGCTTGCGCCCGCCAGCACCACCGAAAGATAAAATGGGAAATAGCCGGCCTGCGGACCGGTCGAATCCCAGGATATGCCGGTGCGCCAGTTATCGTAGCCGAGCGTGGCGGCCAGCGCGATCAGCAGCAGTGAGACCGCAACATCGACTGAACGGAGCGAGAGTACCGAGGGCGAGTCCGCCTCGGGGGCTGTCGGATCGTCGACGACGATCTCGATCTCGGAATCAGGCATCAGCGTTTCCGTTGTCGATAAAAACTGGAACGAGAGGAGTGATTGTCATTCTGGCCGGAATGCCAACTTCAACATCCCGGTTCGGCATTCGTTTGCTAGCGCCAGAGCTTCGCGATACGGCTGCCTGCGATGCTCGCCAGAGCCGGCATACCCGATGGCAGAACGCATCCAAGTCATCTACTTCGCGACGAATCCCGCTTGCGTCATCAGCGACTTGTTGATCGCGTCATCTTCTTCCAGGAATTTGAGCATGTCATTGCCGGACAGGAAGATCGGCTTCAGCGCCTGCTTTTCCATGTAGTCCTTATATTCGGCGGTTTGCGTCACCTTCTTGAACAGATCCACGTAGAACGCTTGCTGCTCCGGAGTGACCTTGCCGGGCAGGAACATGGCCCGAAGCATCAGGTATTGAACATCAAGCCCCTCTTCCTTGCAGGTGGGGATGTCGTGCCAGGACTGCGTCTCGGTCACCTTGGTGGTGTAGGCGATCCGCTCCTTGTCGAACACGCATAGCGCGCGGACCTGCCCGGCGCGCCAGACCTCGAGATTTTCACTCGGGTTATTGACGTTCGAATCGGTGTGATTGCCTACCAGCTGCGTCGCCGCCTCGCCGCCGGATTTGTACGGCAGATAGGAGAACTTGGCGCCGGTCTTTTGCTCCATGAAAACGGTCAGGACGTTGTCCTCCCGTTTCGATCCGGTGCCGCCCATCTTGAACGGCGAACTGGCGGCTTTGGCAGCCGCGATGAATTCCTTCACCGATTTGGGTCCTGCAATATTGTCCCACAGCACGAACTGGTCCATGGCAACCACCGCTACCGGCGTCAGCTCGCGCCAGTTGAACGGAATCTTCGCGGACAGCGGCAACATGTAGATCAAGGAATAGGCGATCAAGACCTTGTTCGGGTCGCCTTCGCTGGATTTCATGTACATCAGCGCCTCGGCCCCGGACGCACCGCCCTTGAGCGAGACCACCATCGGCTGCTTCATCAGATTGTTTTTCTGAATCGCGGCCTGCATCATCCGCGCCATCTGATCCGAGGCGCCGCCCGCGCCGGCCGCAACCACAATCTCGACCGGTTTGGTCGGCTCCCAAGCCGCTAAGGCAGGCGTGGCTGCGAGGATTGCGGTCAGAGCCGCTGTCGCTTTGATGATATTTCGCACGCGGTTTCTTCCCTGTAGCTTTAGTTAATGAGGTTTCTGAATTCGCGAGCGCGATTGTGCTGGGTTACAATCGCGAGTTCAAGCGGGTGTTGAGCCCGCCGCCTTTGACTTTCGCATGAGACTGCAAGGCCTTGGAGCTTCTATTTGCCCTTCCAGTTAGGCGCCCGCTTGTTGAGGAACGCGTCCATGCCTTCACGGAAGTCCTCGCTCATATAGGCGCGAAGGATCAGATCCTCACCCTCGTCGCGCGACAGGGTTCGACGGATTCGGCGCACCGCCTCCTTGGTGGTTTCGAGCGTGATCGGGGCATGGCTCGCGACAAGCTTCGCCGTCTCATCGGCGCGGCGCTGCAATGTCTCGACATCCGGCACCACTTCATTCAGCAGACCCAGCGCGAGCGCCTCCGGTGCTTCGACCAGCCGGGCCTTGAAGATCAGGTCCTTGGTCCGCGCCGGGCCAATCAATGACACCAGCCGGCTGATGTTGGACATCGACAGGCAGTTGCCGAGCGTACGCGCGATCGGAAACCCGATGCGCGTAGTCGAAGTCCCGATCCTGATATCGCAGCAAGCGGCGATGCCGGCACCGCCGCCGGTGCACGCGCCCGCAATGGCCGCGATCGTCGGCACCCGGACCGCTTCCAGCGCACCCAGCACCCGATCAATCCGCGCTTCATAATCGAGCGCATCCTGAGCGGTTTTGAAGGCGCGGAATTGCGAAATATCGGTCCCGGACGCGAACGCTTTTTCGCCTGTCCCGGTGAGGATCATCGCCTTGATCGAATGATCGGCGTTGACCTCGGCGCAGATCGCCGCCATCCGCTCGTACATCGCGAAGGTGAGCGCGTTGCGCGCCTGCGGCCGGTTGAAGGTCAGTCGCGCAATGCCATCCTCAACGACATAGAGCAGGTCTTCGGTCGCTTGTACCGGGGCGTTCATCGCACGCTCTTTCTGTTTTTGCTGACTGGATAGGCCTCCGCGAGCACGTGAGCAACGCACGCGCTCCGAATTTCCTCATTCAGATTCAGGCAGTGGCGGCCCTGGATTTCGGCATCGGCACCACCTCGCGGCCTTTCAGGACTTCCATGGCCGCGAGTACGCCCCCGCCCCTGTGCGGCACCTTGCCGAGATCAAGGCCCATTTCCACGCCGGAGAGCGTTCCCATCAGCATCAGATCGTTGAGATGTCCGATATGGCCGATCCGGAATGCCTTGCCCTTGAGCTTGCCGAGACCGGTGCCCAGCGACATGTCGAAATTCTCCAGGATCACCTTGCGCAGTGCGTCCGCATCGTGGCCTTCCGGGACCATCACTGCCGTCAGCGCCGACGAATAGCTGTGCGGATCGAGGCAGACCAGGTCCAGGCCCCAGGCCTTGGCCGCCGCGCGCGTCGCCGCGGCATGTCGCGAGTGCCGCGCGAAGACATTATCAAGCCCTTCCTCCTCAAGCATGGCGATGGCTTCCTTCAACGCGAATAGAAGGTTGGTGGCCGGAGTATAGGGGAAGGTGCCCTGCTTGTTGATTGCGATCATATCGTGCCAGTCCCAGTAGGACCGCATCGCGGTATTGGCCTTCGACGCTGCGAGCGCCTTTTCCGAGACCGCGTTGAAGCCGAGGCCTGGCGGCAGCATCATGCCTTTTTGCGAGCCGCCGACCGAAATATCGATACCCCACGCATCGTGTTCGTATTCGAGCGAGCCAAGACCGGAGATGGTATCGACCATCAGCAAGGCCGGGTGATTGGTTCGGTTGAGCGCCTTTCGAACTTCGAGCGGATGGGTCACGCAACCGGTCGAGGTCTCGTTGTGAACCACACAGACGGCCTTGATCTTGTGCTCACGGTCCGCGGCGAGCTTGGCCTCGATCTGCTCAACGTCCGCACCGCGACGCCAATCGGTCGGCAGGAAATCGACCTCGATCTTGAACTTTTCGGCGATGCCGCGCCACAGCAGAGCGAACTGCCCGGTTTCGGCCATTAGCACTTTGTCCCCGGGCGATAACGTATTCACGATCGCTGCTTCCCAGGCCCCGGTGCCCGATGACGGATAAATGATGACCGGCTGCTTGGTGCGGAAAATACGCTGGCAGCCCGCCAGCACCGCCCGGCCGAGCTCCGCGAATTCCGGACCGCGATGATCCAGAGTCGGCATGTCCATGGCCCGGAGTACCCGGTCGGGCACATTGGTCGGGCCGGGAATCTGGAGAAAATGCCTTCCAGTGTGCAAGGTCATGGGCGTCCTTCCGGGTATTCTGCTAGCGGCTCGAATATCACTATTCGGCCGGCTTGTCCCCTGCCGGACGCGCCCCGTCAATCCCTGCAATGGCAAGGCTGCGCCTTGCCAAGCCTAAACCCCGGTGCAAGACATCGGGAGAACAAGACCCTGTGAAGATGACACGAGATCAAGCCGAATGAGGGCAACGCCGGGCCAAATTTCCGGGGCTGAAAACAGCACGCTTGCCACGCGCCTGACCCGGGAAGTCAGGGGCGACGTCTTCTTCGATTCATTCAACCGCGGCCGCTATGCGACCGACGCCTCGTTCTATCAGATGATGCCGGCGGCAGTGGTGGTACCGCGAAGCATGGACGATGCGCTGCGGGCGCTCGCGATCTGTCGCGATGCGGGTCGGATCGTTACGCCGCGGGGCGGCGGCACCTCACAATGTGGCCAGACCGTTAATGATGGCGTGGTGATCGATGTCTCGAAGCACCTCAATCGCGTCGTCTCGCTCGACATAGCGAATCGCAGCTGCGTGGTCGAACCGGGAATTGTGCTCGACGATCTGAACCGCCAGCTTAAAAAACATGGGCTGTGGTTTCCGGTCGACGTTTCCACAGCGTCCCGCGCCACAATCGGCGGCATGGCGGGCAATAATTCCTGCGGGGGGCGCTCACTCAGATATGGCACCATGCGGGACAATACGCGCGCCATCGATGCGGCCCTTGCAGACGGCACAGTTCTGCATTTTGGCGAGGTGGCTCGAGATTTGTCCGGAGCGAATTCGAGTGGCGGCGGGCTTGCGCTGTTTCGCGACATGCTCGATCTCGGCGAACGCGAAGCAGCCGAGATCGCAGAGAAATTTCCAAAGGTGCAGCGCCGCGTCGGCGGCTACAACCTCGATGCGCTGGTTCCGCGCAATACGCCGAACAACATGGCGCATCTGTTGGTGGGCTCGGAAGGCACGCTGGCCTTCACCACGCAAGTCCATCTGAAGCTGTGGCCGATCATCCGCAACAAGGTTCTGGGCGTCTGTCATTTCGGCAGTTTCTATGAGGCCATGGATGCGGCGCAGCACCTGGTGAAACTCGGCCCGATCGCGGTGGAATTGGTCGATCGCACCATGCTGGCGCTGGGACGCGACATCGCGATGTTTGAGCCGGTCATCGGCGCGGCCGTGCGCGGCGATCCCGACGCGGTCCTGATCGTGGAATTTGCCGAAGACGATCAGGCCGAAAATATCCGGCGACTAATGGCGCTCGGCGAACTGATGGCCGATCTCGGATTCGGCTGGGAAAATCCCCGCCGCAAATGGGGCGGCGTGGTCGAGATCACGGAGCCCGGCCTGCAGACCGCGATCGCCGAATTCCGAGCCGCTGGCCTCAACGTGATGATGTCGATGAAACAGGAGGGCAAGCCGGTTTCTTTCGTCGAGGATTGCGCGGTGCCGCTGCCGCATCTTGCCGATTATACCGAACGGCTTAACGCCATTTTCGCCAGGCACGGCACTCGCGGCACGATGTACGCGCACGCCTCCGAGGGCTGCCTGCATGTGCGGCCGGTGCTCAACCTGAAGCTGGAAAAAGACGTCAAGGCGATGCGCGCCATCGCGGAAGAAACCTTCGAGATGGTTCGCCAGTACAAGGGCTCGCATTCTGGAGAGCACGGCGATGGCCTGGTACGCTCGGAATTTCACGAAACGATGTTTGGACCGCGCATCGTCGCCGATTTCCGCGAGGTCAAGCACCGTTTCGATCCGGAGAACGTGCTCAACCCCGGCAAGATCGTCGATGCGCCGCGAATGGACGAACGCACGCTGTTTCGCTACCCGCCGGACTACCACGTTCCTGATTTGAAGACTGTGCTCGATTGGTCCGCTTATCCCGGCGCCGGCGGCGGCTTTCAGGGCGCGGTCGAGATGTGCAACAACAACGGCGCCTGCCGCAAGCTCGAAGGCGGCGTGATGTGTCCGTCCTATCGCGCCACCCGCAACGAAAGGGACGTGACGCGCGGACGCGCCAACACGCTGCGGCTGGCGATCTCCGGGCAATTGGGACCGGACGCGCTGTCATCCGACGAGATGATGGAGACGCTCAAACTTTGTGTCTCGTGCAAGGCCTGCCGGCACGAATGCCCCACCGGCGTCGACATGGCCAAGATGAAGATCGAGGTATTGGCTGCGCGGGTAGCCAGTCACGGGCTTTCCCTCGGCGATCGTCTGGTGGGCTATTTGCCGCGGTATGCAAGCCTCGCCTCACACTTAGCCCCGCTCACGAACTGGCGCAATCGAAGCCCGGTGCTGCGAAAGCTGTTCGAAAAATTTACGGGCATCAGTGCCAAGCGCGCGTTACCGATGTGGCGCCGCGACGTGTTCAAGCCTCAGGCCGAGGCAATCGGTCCGGCCGATGGCCATGAAGTCGTGCTGTTCGCCGACACCTTCAACCGAGCCTATGAACGCGAAAACCTGGAGGCGGCGGTGCAGGTGCTGCTGGCGGGCGGCTATCGCGTGCATCTTCCGGCACCCTTGGATGGACGCAGAGGCTTGTGCTGCGGACGGACGTTTCTTGCGGGTGGCCTGGTCGATCAGGCGCGCGCCGAACTGGATCGGCTGGTTGCCAGCTACGCGCCGTTCGCCGCGCGCGGCGTACCCATCATCGGCCTTGAGCCGAGTTGCCTGTTGACGTTGCGCGATGAACTGGTGTCGCTGCGATCGGATGACGCCGCGAAGAGCGTCAGCGCGCATGCGCTGTTGTTTGAGGAGTTCCTGGTCCGCGAGGCCGAGGGCGGCCGGCTGCAGCTTCCGCTCGGACCTGTCGCATCGAAAGCTTTCGTTCATGGGCACTGCCACCAAAAATCGTTCGGCGCGTTCAAACCGGTCGAACAGGCGCTTCGATTGATTCCGGATCTGCAGGTAGAGACCATCGAGTCCAGTTGCTGCGGGATGGCGGGCGCTTTTGGCTACCGCGCCGATACTTATCAGGCTTCGATGGAAATGGCCGAACTGTCGCTTCTTCCGGCGGTGCGCGGCGCCGATGCCGCCGCGCTAATCGTCGCTGACGGCACCTCATGTCGACATCAGATTGCCGATGGCAGCGGCCGCACGGCGCTTCACGTTGCACAGGTGCTGGCGATGAGCCTCGACAGTGCGGCATCCATAACTTGATCCCTCTCCCACTCGCAAAGGAACTGTCATGCCCGAACTCACGCTCGATGTCGCCCGCAAGATTCTCGATGCCGCGCTCGCCAAAGGGCTCGAAAAGAAACTGAAGCCTCTTGTCGTCACCGTGCTCGACGCCCGCGGCTGCATCAAAATTTCCGCGGCCCAGGATGGCACCAGCCTGCTGCGAAGCGAGATCGCCCACGGCAAGGCGTACGGCGCGCTGGCTTTGGGCATGGGGTCACGGGCAATATTTCAGCGCGCGCAGGAGCAGGCGTATTTTATCAGCGCGGTGAACACGCTGGCGCAAGGGCGAATGGTGCCGGTCCCGGGCGGCGTGTTGATTCAGGATGGGGGCGTGCTGCTCGGCGCGGTCGGGGTTAGCGGCGACACTTCGGACAATGACGAAATTTGCGCGGTGGCGGGGATCGAGGCCGCTGGCCTGAAGGCAAATGCCGGCTGAGTTATTTCCCCGGCCATGACGGCTTGCGCTTTTCACCGAATGCCTTGAGGCCTTCCTTGGCGTCTTCCGTCATCGCAAGCAACGCAATCTGGCTTTCCGTGTAGGCGATGCTTTCATCGAATGACATCGAGGCGATCGCCCGCATCGCGTATTTGCCGCGACGAATCGCAGTCGGCGATTTGTCGACGATGCGTCCGATCAGCCAATCGACTTTGGCATCAAGCTGATCCGCCGGCACAACATAATTGAGAAGCCCGGCGGATTGCGCGGTTCGCGCGTCAAACGGCTCACCGGTCAACGCCCATTCATTGACAAGCCGGCGCGGCGCCATCTCCTGCAGCAGGCTCATCACCTGCATAGGAAACACGCCCACCCTTACCTCGGGTAGCCCGAACACCACGTGATCGGCCCCCACCGCCATGTCGGTCATGCAAAGCAAACCCATTCCGCCGGCCATGCAGACACCGCCAACCCGCGCGATCGCGGGTTTGGTCGCATTTTGAGACAACCGCAACAGATCCGCGTAGTCGACGTTCGGCCTGGCGAAATCCATCGCAAAAGCGGCGCCGCTGTTCTGCAGGTCGGCGCCAGCGCAAAACGCCTTGTCGCCGGCACCGGTCAATACGATCACGCGAACGTCCTTGTCGTCATGCGCCTGGCGATAACCCGCGGCAATCCCGCCGATCACCGCGCCGTTAAGGGCGTTGCGCTTGTCCGGCCTGTTGATCGTAATCCAGAATGCCTGTCCGCGCTTTTCCAGCACGACGCTGTCGTTGTTATCGGTCATTGGCTGTCCGCTTCGTTCGATGTCTCGAACATTAACGGCTGGAAGCCGCGAGACTGCAAGGCCGATTTACGTGTTGTGGAGCGCTGATGGTGTGGCTTTTTTCACCCAAACGCTGTTGTCGTGAAAAGCGGCGCCGCCGATCGGCGCCACCGCCGTCGCGCCCGTCAGCGTATTGATCCCGCGCCCACCGATGTGGGACTTGTTCGGGTGAATCGATTCGGCGATCAGGACGCCGCGACGTACGCCCTCGAAAAATTTTGCGGTCAGCGTGGTCTCGCCGCGTCTGTTGCCCAGCGTGACCGCGTCGCCATCAGCGATCCCGAGCGCAGCCGCATCGGCCGGATGGATCATCACAGTCGGCGCGCCCTCGCGCGCTTGCGAACCTGGCGTCTCATTGAACGTGGTGTTGAGAAAGCTGCGCGACGGGCTCGTCGCAAGCCGGAACGGATGCGTTTCGTCGGCCTCCTCGATGATGGTCCAGTGATCCGGCAACGCGGGCATCTGTTGCCAGGCTCCCATCAATCCGGCATTGCCGATCGGTGGGTGCGCCCAATCCGCCTTGAAGTGGAATTTGCCATCCGCATGAGCGAAGCCATCGAGATAATGCGAAGTGCGGAAATCCGGCTGCAGGTCGCGCCAGAGATCCGCCTCGAGCCGTTCGATGTCGCCGTGGCCGCTCTTTTTCAGCGTCGCATCAATCAGTTCACGGGCCGACATGTCGAAGCCGGGATGCACCGCATTGAGCCGGCGGCCAAGGCCCTGCAAAACCTGATGGTTGGAACGGCACTCGCCGGGCGGATCGATCAGCTTGGCGCCAACGGAAATGTGCTGATGGCCGCCGCCATAATAGAGATCGTCATGTTCCATGAACATCGTCGCCGGCAGAACGATGTCGGCCATCTGCGCGGTTTCGGTCATGAACTGCTCGTGCACCACCATGAACAAGTCTTCGCGCGCAAATCCGCGGCGCACCAGTGTTTGCTCCGGCGCGACGGTAACCGGATTGGTATTCTGGATCAGCATGGCCTTGACCGGCGGACCATGTCTGAGCGCTTCCGGATCGCCCGTCAGGATGCGCCCGATCTGGGACTGATCCAGCACCCGCGTGGTATGGTCGATCGCGTCATGGCCCTCGACAATCGACTCGTCAAACTTCCACAACGCGTAATTATTAAAGAAGGCGCCGCCCCCTTCGTATTGCCAGGCTCCGGTCACCGCGGGAATGCAGAGTGCCGCATGCATTTGGGCGGCGCCGTTGCGGCTCCGCGTGAAGCCGTAGCCGAGGCGGAAGAACGACCGCTTGGTCTGACCGACCAGGCGAGCAAAGGCCTCGATCTCCTCCACCGGCACGCCGCAGATCGACGACGCCCATTGCGGCGTGCGACTTTGCAAATGCGCTTCCAGCTCAGCCGGGCAATCGGTGTAGCGCTCGATGTAGGAGCGGTCGGCATATCCTTCCCGAAACAGCACATGCATCACGCCGCAGGCGAAAGCGCCGTCGGTGCCGGGCCGCAGGATGATTTTGACGTCGGCCTGCTTCATCGTGTCATTGTTGTAAACATCGATCGCCGCGATCTTGGCGCCGCGTTCCTTGCGGGCGCGCATCGCGTGCGTCATCACGTTCACCTGGGTATTCACCGGATTGGTGCCCCAGATCACGATCAGGTCGGAGACGCCCATCTCGCGCGGATCGACGCCGGCGATCTTGCCCGTGCCGATCGCAAATCCGATCCGGGCGATATTGGCGCAAATGGTGGAGTAGAACCGGGAATATTTCTTCACATGGGCAAGGCGGTTGATGCCGTCACGCATCACTACTCCCATCGTGCCGGCATAGTAATAAGGCCAGATCGATTGCGCCCCGAACTCGCGCTCGGCGGCATTAAAGCGATCGGCAACTTCGTCGAGCGCCTGGTCCCAGGAAATCCGTTCAAATTGGCCTGAGCCTTTGGGACCGGTACGGCGCAGCGGAAACAGCAACCGATCCGGATGATGAATGCGCTCGGCATAGCGCGCGACCTTCGCGCAGACCACGCCAGCCGTATAGGTCTGGAGCTTGGAACCTCGCACCCTGCCGATGGTGGAGCCATCGATCACCTCGACGTCGAGCGCGCAAGCCGATGGGCAGTCGTGCGGACAAGTCGAATGCCGGATGTCAATCTTGGGCTGCTGGTTCATGCCCCATTGCTACCATCAAACACGGACGGCTCCGAGCGCATTTATCTGCCACACCCTATGCGCCAAGATAGGCACCGCCATTGGCGTGGATGGCCTGACCGTTAATATATCTCGCCGCCGGACTGCACAGGAACCGCACCGTGGCGGCGACATGTTCCGGTTTGCCGCGCTCCCCGGTGATGGTCCGGTGCGTAAGATGATGCGCCGGTTCCGGCTTGTCTTTCGGGCGCGGTGTTCCGATCAGGCCGGGAACCACGCAATTCACCGTAATGCCGTCGTCCGCAAGATCATGCGCGAGCGCGCGGGTGAAGCCGATGATTCCGGCTTTGGCCGTCACCACATGGGCGCGGTCCCTCGCGCCGGTGTGCGCACTCAGGCCTCCGATGTTGATGATGGTTCCCGCGCCGCTATCACGCAAAGCCGGAAGGCAGGCTTTAGTGCAGTGAAATGCGCCATCCAGCGTCACGTCCAGAATCTCGCGCCATTCTGCGTAGCTCATTTCAGGAAAAGGCTTCTCCCGACGCAGCGCGGCATTGTTGACGAGAATGTCGAGGCGGCCGAATTGTTTTAGCGCCGCGTCCGCCATCGCCTGGACGGCGCTGCCGTCGGCGACGTCACCAATGTGCACCACCGCCTTGCCGCCGTTGGCCTCGATCTCGCGCGCGACGGCCTCGGCCTCGGCGCGATTGCTCCGTGCATTGACCAGGATCGCCGCGCCGGCGTCCGCCAGCGCCAGCGCGATCGCACGGCCAATATTGCGACCCGCGCCGGTGACCATGGCGACCTTACCGCTGAGTTCGTTGCTGCCGGCCATCGCCAATCCTCCATGTCAGGCCGGTTTGGCCAACTGCGGCGTCTCGACTGACAAAACATCAGTGGCCGGGGCGAGGCCCTGCCCCACAAAATTAGTTGCGCATTTCCTTCAGGTCGATGCGGCCCGTGTACAGCTTCGCCAACGATCTCAGCGTCGCATCGCTTTGCGCCTTGGTCCAGCCACCGTGCTGAAGGTTGAGCGCGAATTTGTCGGTGATGTCCTGCCGGGTCAACGGTTCGTGCGCGCCGCCGCGCAAATGAGGTTGCCGCTCCTCGACCACGCTGCGGTCCTTCATGGTCGCCCGGATATGGCCGGTGAAGTTGTCCGGATATGGATTTTGCGGATCGATCACGTATTTCACTTTTGCGGACAGCGCGAGAACCTCTGGCTGGCGGATCGCGGCTTCCGTGAACGCGCCGAGTCCGACGCCGTCATGCACAAAGCCGGTCGCCAAAAGATATGGCGTGGCAAATTTTGCGGCGTAGCCATTGCGCGGGCGCTGCTTGTCCGCGAGCGGCTCCCATAGCCGGTGCACCGTCCCCTCCGCTACCTCGCAGACGATTTCAGCGATGTCTTCGACTTTAATTCCGCGCCTCGCCAGCCGCCGCGCGCAATCGATGTAAGGCTGAGCCATGGTCCCGCAGGGATAAGGCTTGAACGCCAGAGTGTCCGTCACCCAACCCGCGCCGAAATCCCCGACTAGCGCGTCGTAGTCGCCGTGCGTGGAGTGGGCGAACCCGTTAAAAAGCCCGTGGACGCCTTCAAACACCGTGCGCGGACCGACGAAGCCTTGCCGCGCCAGCAGCGCTGCCCGCAATCCCGATTGTGCCGCCCAGCCAGCGTGCAGCCGTTTGGTCCAGGCGCCCTCGGCCAGATATTCGATGATGCCGCCAGCCATGCTGGCGGCAATGCCGAGCGCGTCCACGATCTGCCTTGCACTCAGGCCAAGCGCGGCGCCCACGCCTGCCGCGGCTCCCATCGCGCCGAAGATCGCCGTCGGGTGAAAGCCGGCCTTGTGGACAGCCTTCGGCGCAACCAGGCTCAAACGGCAGAGCACCTCGGTGCCCACCGCAATGCCTGTCAGCGCCATTCGTCCATCTGCATTGTGCCGCTCACAAGCCGCGAGAACCGCCGGCACGATCACCGCGCCGGCGTGAACCGGTCCGCCCTCGAAGGTGTCGTCGAAATCCTCGCCATGTGCCGCGGTGCCGTTGACGAAGGCCGCGCCGGCCGCCGTCAACGTGCGTTTATGGCCGATCACCGTGCACGGGCCATCATCTTCCCAGCCGGCAAGAGCGCTGCCGACGTAATCTTCGTTGCGGGCGGTAACACACAGGCCGACCACATCGATCAGAAGGTCTTCGCATTTGCGCTCGGTCGAGGCGGGCAGCGCGCCCGGTTTTACGCCGACGATTTTGTCGGCAAGCAATTCCGCGACCGACGTCTTTGGCAAGTCGCTTGTCATTGCCGCAATCAAACGTGGAACAGCTTGGAATAATGCGCCTTGATCGCATCGCCCTCTTTTTCCACGGCGGCCGCGTCGTCCTTCATGGTTTTGATATCCTTGAATGGCTTGCGTCCAGGCTTCTCCTGCGTTTGCGGATGCACCGAGCGCAAGCCGCCGACATCGATGATGAGCTGCTGCGCGTCACGGCTGAAGCAGAACGACTGGAACAGTCTTGCGGCATTCGGGTTCGGCGAGGACTTGAATATTCCGTTTGGGCCGATGATCAGTGGCGAGCCTTCGGTTGCATAAACCGGCTCCACCGGACGGCCTTTCTCCTTGAGCTGGAAGATATTGTACTCATTCCCGTCGGCCATCACGGCGCGTTCGCCGAGATCGAGTTTCTTGGGCGGATCGGCTGACGATTGCACCTGCATGATGTTCTGTTTCGCAAGCCGTTCGAACCAGCTCCAGCCGAGATCGCGCTGCATTTGATAGGTCGCGGTCATAATCGTGCCGCTATAGCCCGGATGCGCCTTGACGATCTTGCCTTTCCATTTCGGATCGAGCAGGTCGGCAAAACTTTTCGGCGCGTCCTCGGTCTTCACCAGATTGGTATTATAGGCGATGATGCTGAGCCAGACGCGAAAGCTGGCGGACTGTCCGTCCGCATCCCTGTGCTCGGCGGGATAGCTCGCGACGTCTTCCGGAACATAGGATGCCAGAATGCCGTCGCGTTTCCAGACGATGAAATGCGCGGCATCAGAAGAGTTCACGACGTCGACAGCATGGATGTTGCTGGAATATTCCTGACCGATACGCTGAAACACGCGCTCGGCGCCGGTCCGCTCGACGCGCACCGCGATCCCTGAATATTTCGCCTCGAACGCTTTCGCCAGTTTCTCGGCAACCGGCAGATCGGTCGAGGTGTAGTAGATAACCTGCCCCTCTTTTCTTGCGGCATCGACCAAAGCCGGGGTGACCGGCTCCGGCGGCGGCGCTGCGGCTATGACGCGGGTCGAGAACGCCGCTCCGGCGAGCAATGCACCTGAACCCTTGAGCACCATACGGCGCGACAAATTCGGATGTTTCATTGGTTCATTGGTCCCTTTATTCGGGCGAGATTTGGTACACCGAACGCTATCTTTTATTCCTAACTGGCACATCAGTCTTTTCGTCGACAGCGCATTGCCATTGCCGCTAGACTTGTCAACCAATTCCGGTCAACAACCCGCGACAGAATAAGCCGGGAACGAGGGAGATCGAAATGAAGGGTCCAGGATCTGCTTTGCACCTGGCCGCAGCTCTTCCGTTAGCGGCAGCTCTTCTGGCGACGCCAATCTCAGCTTCATCCTGTCTCGCGCAGGATTATCCCTCAAGAGCGATCCGGATCGTCGTTCCCTTTGGCGCCGGAGGGCCTGCCGATGTCGCAGCGCGTCTGATCGGCAACATATGGCAGGAGAAGTTCGGGCAGCCCGTCGTGATTGAGAATCGCACCGGAGCCGGAGGCGTGATCGGCACGCTGGAGGCGGCGAAGTCGCCGCCGGATGGCTATACGCTATTG
>NZ_DATEPI010000277.1:0-4651 GCF_035273305.1 Bradyrhizobium sp.
TCGCATCTGTGGCGTCCACGATCGCGTCCATCTGGGCGCGCAGGAGCTTGCCAAGGCGCGAGGACGGATCAATGGTGGCCGGATCCGTTCCGGTGGTCTTCTTGAATATTTCGATCGCCTGCTCCAGCACCACGTGACCGGTCAAACCTTTGTCACCGATGTTGGGGTCATTGATCCGCTCCTGATTGCTCGAGATCACCTGGCGCGCTGCACGCAGCATATCCGCCAGGTTCCTGGCAATAACGGCGTCCTCGTCGGTACCGGCGCGTAGGGGCGTGCAGACGGCAAACATGCCGATCAGGGACAGGGCAAGCACCAGCCGACCCAAGAAAAAGGTCCAATTATCACATTGGCGCATGTAAGTGCCTCTCGCGAACAGCAACGTTAAACAGCATTGGCCCGGGATAATACAACCGCTGACCGAGGACGCAATCGACCTTCTTGCTTGCGTGGCGCTCCTTCGCGAGGGACGAGTCTCTGTCCTGCTTTGTGGAAATGGAGCGACACTGACTTGTCGTCGTTACGAGGGCTGATTGGCAGCAAAGGCAACCAGACTGACCCATTAAGCGTCGTACTCCTACTCCCCTACAGCGTCCCTGCCGCGACCGAGCGCGAACTGTCCAACCGGACCCTCTACGTGGAATTCAATTCCGGTCAGGGTGGCGAATAAATCGATGTTGTTGGTTCCGATCGCACAGCCACCCAGCCCCATATCCGTCGCCATCAAGTACATAGTCTGGATGACTGCGCCTACATCCTTCAATATCAGCGAGTAAGCGATCGAGCTGTATTTCCAGGACACTCGTGCAAAGCGGGCGGCGACCGTGATCAGGATCTGCGGCGGGCCGGCCGCGTCCATCGCGAACTCAGCTGCCGCAAACAGTCCTTCGAGTTCCTGCTGGCGCGTAGCGATCGGCACCAACACATGCCGGTCGGCATCATAGTGATAGAATCCGGATTCGAGCCCTTCGCAATTGGCGACGGCGAGATATAGCTCGAGTTCGTACGCGCTGCCTCCCGATGGGTACGGCCGGGCGGCGTACGCGACCTCAGGAGCATCGTTGGTAAGGTCCAGGTTGGTCGTCCATTTTCTGCGCACGCGCGCGCTGGCATCGAGAAACCGTGCAAGCTCGCCCAGTGTGATCGGCCGCTGGGCATCAAAATCACGCGTCGAGTGACGCTCATCCAAAATCCTGGCGAGCGGCGAAATCGTTTCCGAGGGCGTTGACGAGTGGGCGCGCAAATCGATCGTTTTCCCGGGCCAGCGCGGACGCACTGCGGGTGGAGGATGTATCACACCTGCATAGGAATAAAGCCCGCCCGACGGATTGGCGTGCCGGCCTTCGTTGCTGCGCGCGTGAAACGCAAGATCGTGAAAATCCCAAAGCGCGAGGTTCTCGTCACCTTCGCTCAATCGCAGTCTGTCGCCCTTGGCCACTTCAACCTTTAAAAGAATCTGGCAATCCACCAGCAAAGCGAGAAGCTCTAGTCCGGGAAAGCCGCGCTGTCCTTTCAATGCGCTGACCTTTTGAGGTGTGCACAGCGTGGCGAGGGCGGTTGCGATCCTGGTGTCGCAAATCCGGACCAATGCCCCGGCCAAGGGAGACTCCAAAATCATCTCATTGCCACGCCGCCGCAGGTAGGCGAACCGCGACAAAACGAGCGTTGCCGCAGCACTAAGCCTTGGAGTTCGCGGCCAATAACCGGCCATTTGCGGTTCAATGATCACGTCATCCGTTTTGCGCACACGGCCGAAGCGGTATTCCAGCAGGCCGCGTTGGGCCAATCGCCGCACCAATCGGCCGAGCTCCTGATCGGCGGCTCGTCTACTTGCTGCAAACGAGGCGAGTGGCAGACCTGAGCGAAGACTGTGAGCACGCTTGCGCGCCTCCTCACTGAAATTGCCCAAGGGGACGCCATGATCATCGAAACAGGCGAGGATATTTCCGTCAGCGCGAGTTTCGAGCGCGACGTGCTTGATTAGCCTAGCGGAAATTGTCGAGCGCGCGGTCGGGGAAGCTCGGCGTTTTCCGGGAGTCCGCAAGCCAGATCCTCAGGTGTGGGGTAGAAACGGTGTGAGTTCGCCCTCTGACAGAGGCCGCTCCAACAACCCCAGCCTCACTGGAACGTCGTAAAGACGGCCTGGCGCGAAGCGGCGATAGAAATGCCGAAGCCCCGGAACGATGACCCTGACGACCGGCACGCCGACGTCCGGCCGGGTCTGATTGAGGACCAGAAAATCGAGACCGGCTCGCCGGGCGATCTCGACACAAGCGTCGACTTGTTCGCGAGTGTTGCGATGCAGCCCGACCTTCTCGCCGGAGCGGACGTAGTTCGTCGGCTTCCCACTCGGGCTTAGAAAGGGGTATTCCTGCAGGTGCAGCGGAGTGGTGCCATCGAGGCTCGATTTCTCGCCCGTGCCGCCTCCCATGAGGCCAATGGACAGGAACTGGTTCAGCTCCGTCAAGGCACGCAGCAAAGCGATCCGGCTATCGAAGTGCGCCCCGGAGCCGAACTCGATGTTTTCCTGGCCGTTTTGCATCCAGTGCAGGATCGCAACGAATGACGGAATGCCGAGATCGTTAGTCACATCGAGCACCCATAGCCGGCGTCCGGAATCGGCAAGCTGACTCTGCAGATCGCGAATATAGGAGTCGTCGAATTGGCTTAGGTCCACTTCCGGCCGCCTCAAGCGGTTGTACCACCAGATGGCATATGAATCCCGTTCCACCAGTTCGAGAAATCCCTGGACGATTGCTTCTTCAAGCGTGTTGCCGGCGGCGCAACCGTTGGAATCCGCGTGGAAGGCGGCAGGGCCGCTATAAAAAAAATACAGAAGACTCGTCGGAACATATTTGAAGCCGCCGTCGCGCAGCGACCAGACCGGCGACCATTCGATTTTCGCGGATTGATCAAATGAGGGCGGGGCCATTTGTGTATGATCGGCCTCGTTCTCAGTCCGTTTGTCCGAGGGCGATTGCGATTGGGCTTCGCTGAATAGCAGGATGTCATTAGGGCGAATGGCTTCGCCCGGAGCGAAATCTGTGAAGCGACGCATCCTCCTGATCTCATCGCTCTGGAAAATTCCCGAATAGCGCTCGATAGCTTCCATCAACGCGCTGGCCTCACCCTGTTCGGCTGTACTGCCCTTGCCGAAACTGCCGCCGGTCAAGCCCGCCCTGAGTTGATCGACGTTCTGGGCCGGCGCTGAAAAGTTATGGGCCGCAAAGTAATTGGTATTCATGGGCAGATCGGCTTCGATCCGCTCGAGCCGGGTGACTACGCCCGTGAGGGGACTTACGTGCTTGCGAAAACGCGCGACCGTACTCCGAGACGGAACGGTTCGGTATCCACCGCTGGTCATGAACAGTTTGTCGCCGGCTCCAAGCTCAATCGGCTCTGGTGAACGGCGTGGGTCCAAGAGTTTCTTGCGGCCGCAAGTCGGGCATTGCGGGCGAGCGGTCACGAAATGCTTGGCAATCGCCGAGCCTAACAGGTCGAGGCTGACGATGTGATTGCGCAACTCGGTACGAAAACTGGTGGCAATTGCTTTGGCGATCTCAAGAGCTGCAAGCTGGACCGCGCTTTGTCCGACCGAGTTGTTCACGAGCGGAGACGCCGCGAGCGGACCTTTCGTTTCGCGGTCCAGAAAGCCCTTAACCTCCCGATTTCGTATCATGCGGTCGAACAGGCAAGTCCAACAGGCGCTTTCTCCGGGGATGAAGACTGGTCCCACCAGCGGAAATGCTCCCGACGGCTGAACGAGTAGCCAGCGCGATCGGTCCGATACACGTTGTCGATTCAACTCGCCCAAGCGCCGATCGAGATAATCACTCACCATGGTGACCGTCAGATCGGGAGCACGACTTACGACGCGAACGCCAAGCTCGCGGAGTGCGTTACCGAGTTCGGCTTCTCCCTGCACTCCGAGCGAATGGATGCGGACGCGGCAATTCCGCAAGTTTTGCTGGGCCATGTCGGGCGGCATTCCGAGGCTCGCCCAATATCCTGCGACGGCGCCAGCGGAGGAGGGGGAAGCTGGAGCTATGTAGCGGCGCTCGATCAGCCGATTGAACGCTTCCTCGATCTTGTCCGAGGGAAAACGACGTTGAAGGTCGCCAACAAGTTGTCGAACATTTCGTCCGCCCTGCGCTATCGCAGCGGCGAGAGCGCAATAAAGCTCGCCGTGAAGAAAGAACTTCCGGTCTTCGGAGTAGAGACATACGAGGTCGGGCGGTAATACATAGACTGTGAAATTCGGCGCAAAGCGCGGAATGTTGTTGTCGGCCATGCGCCCTGATGTGTTGGTCCTGCCCTTCATGGGATTAGCGCGTGCAAGTTACGCAGTGTACGGCCTCGCGCATACGCGAAGGAGTGGAATCTCCGGTTCGGGGATGATCCAAGGCCGCACACAATCGATCGCTCGGGCCTTATCGATGAGACCATGGCAGGCGCTTGCTGGCCAAACAGGACATGCATCGGCCGGGTCGATTTCATCGGACCCGGCCAGAATGAGCTTGTCATCAGTGTATTGAGAGATCGGTCCGCTCGACTAGCACCAGCGGCAAGCTCCCCACGAGAGACAGCAGCCCCCGCAGCCTCCTCCGCACCCGCAGCCCCTGCAACCTCTGCAGCCACGGCAACCTCTGCA
>NZ_DATEPI010000278.1:0-11506 GCF_035273305.1 Bradyrhizobium sp.
TTCCGCCTCAGGCGGCATCTGCGCCTTGGCGATGGCCGCATTCAAGTCCGCCACCTCCTGGGTCTTGCCGTCGCCTTCTCCCAGTTGACGCTGAATGGTCGCCATCTGCTCGCGCAGGATTGCCTCGCGTTGGCGTTCATCAAAGGTGGCTTTGGTCTTCTGGCCAATCTCAGCTGTCAGACGCAGCACCTCGAGACGGTCGGCGAGATGGCGCGAAACTTTTTCCATCCGTAGCGACAGGTCGATCGTTTCAAGAATCTCCTGCTTGTCCTGCGGCTTGATATCCATGTACGACGTGGCGAGATCTGCGAGCGCGCCGGGAGAGGTCGTCGACTCAAATAGTGCAACGAGCTCCGGCGGGGCCTGAGGAAGCAGTTGAATCGCTTCGATCGCCTGCCTTTGCAGATTGAGAAAGCGTGCCTCAATCTCCGGCGAGCTTGTCGTTGGCTCCGGAATATGAAGAACGCGCGCCGCCAGGAATGGCGTGCCCGGGAGAAAATCAAGAATGCGGGCGCGCTGAACTCCCTGGCAGATGATGTGGTGGGTTTCGTCCGGCCCGGTGATGTAACGGATGATATTGGCAATGGTGCAGATGCGGTTGAGTTCGTCCGGTCCAGGATCGTTCGCGTCAGGATTCCGCTGCAGCAGAATCCCGACCGGACGCTGCTCGCGCAGGGCCTGTTGGGCGGCGGCGATCGATTTCGGCCGACCGACGGTGATCGGCGAAACGACCCCCGGGAAAAGCACGGTATTTCGAACCGGCACGACAATGAGCGCGTCGTTCGGAATCGGCACAGTATCGGCCTGGCCGGCGGGCGGCGATGAAGCGGGGTTATCGGAGTTCGCTGGCGACATCATACCTCACACAGATTTTGCAAGCCGCAACGCGATGCATCCATTGACCGCGAAGCGGCTGACCGCATATCGCCCGGTGGGCAGCAGGATGCGGCGTTCGAATCGGCCTTGCGGAAGTTCAAGCCGGTGAATCCGCGCATTGCGCAACTCGACGGGCAGCACCCGGTGACCGCTGACCACAAGCGTGCCCTCTTCGATGGTGGCCTCGACGTGATCCGGGTCCACGCCGGGCAGCGCAACCAGAATGAGTATTTCCTGGTCGGTCTCCAGCACGTCGATCGGAGGCTCCCAGCAGGGCTCCGGCAAGCCTGCTTTCGACTGCAAGCTAAAAAACTGCTGGCGCAGTCGCTCGGCCCGCACGAGTGAATCGATCGCCTCGGATAGCATCCAGTTGACGGGATCTTTTCTCGGCATGTGCTACGTCGGCTCCTTATATCCTTTCGCGCCGAAGCGCCGTGTTCGGGAATGCCGATGCACCGCATCAGCCGCTGTCATTTCTGAAACGAATTGCGGGTAGTGGGCTCCTCGCTCAGCGCGTAAGCAATATGCGGGCATCAGCCTTTAACTATGAAGTGGTGGACACTTCCGTGCGCGTTCGTGCGATAATGCCGGAAGCGATCTGCATGCTGGCCCCGATTGCCCAACCGAAGCTGATCAGCAAGGCGGTGATCGCGTGTGCCGCCTCGTCGAGAACAATGCTTGACACTGAGATCACCGCCGCCACGGCAGCGAGGAAAGTGCCGGCGGCGCTTAGCAGTTCGACGGCGTCGGCCTTTGTACCGAGCCCGTGCCGCAACGGCAGGTGCATGCGGTGATCGGGAGGGGCAGGGGGCAGATCAATGCCAAGATAGAAGCCGACGCCTCCATAAATCATCATCGCCAGTACAGTGGCGCCTGAACCTATCAAGTCGATGTTAGCTCTTCCCACATGCGCGGCGACGAACAGCCCGCACGAGGCGCCTGTCAGGGCGAGCCCTGTCCGTTCCAGGATGTGGGCCCACCGGCTGATGATAGAGCGGGTATCCCATGTATCGGTGCGTTTGATCATCGATCCTGCTACCTCGCTGGAACTGGTGCGCCGTTGCAAAAGATCAAGTCCGCTGCGGGAAGTTCGTCGGCCGCAAATCAGGGTACCCGGCTTGTCGTTGCACTGGCGCCTATTCACGTTCGCTATTCCACCGCTGACAGCCAATGACCCAAGCACATCAAGGACCTGCAGCGGGATCGTCGCGTTCCATCTGAGCGGAAACCCATGGAAATGCCGAAAAATGGCAGGCGCCTCAGCGCTCTCCCGAGCCGCCCGCCGAGCCATAGACCTGACCGGTGGCAAAACTACGCGCCTCCCAAATCGAGCCGCTCATCAGGCGATCATGATCTAGAATTGATAGCGCCGAAGCCCACCATCGACGGGAATGACTGTCCCGGTGATGTAGCGTGCAATGGGTGAAGCAAGGAAGACGGCCATCGCTGCAAGGTCTTCCGGTTCACCCCAATAGCCCACCGGAATTTCTTCTTCAGCAAAATGCTTTCGATAGTCTTCCGGATAGTTGCGCCGGATCTGTTCGCTCATGATCCGGCCCGGCGGAATGCAATTGACGGTAATGCCATGTCGTCCGATCTCGCGCGACAGGCCTTTCGCCCACGCGTGTACCGCAGCTTTGGCGGCAAAGGCAGCATTGAGTCCCTCCGGCTCGGACTTCCCGGTTATATTGATGATGCGTCCCCAGCCGCGTTCGATCATTTGCGGTAGAAGCGCATGAGTAATCTGCCGATAACGCGTGAAGTTCAGCGCCATGGCTTCATCCCAATCGCTATCGGGTGCATCTACGGGCAGCGGCCGACTGCCGCCGGCGTTGTTGACCAGTATGTCCACGTGACCAAGCTCGGCAATTGCTGCGCTCGCCAGCTCCTTCGCGGCATCTTCCGCCATGATATCTTGCGTCACTGGAATGACGGCACCTCCCGCCGCATGGAGTTCCTTAGCGAGCTGCTCGAGCAGATCTTTGCGCCTGGCGATGGCGACGACGCGCACGCCCTCCAGCGCAAGTGCCCTTGCTATCGCGCGTCCGATACCGGTACTGGCTCCGCTCACGATGGCGGTTTTTGACTTGAGCTCGAGATCCATGTTGAAGACTCCTTCTGCTATCCACGCGCGCATTACGTCGGACGAGTCTTACAGGGCTACAACCGCAATCGTTGGCCCACCAGTCGAATAGAGAAACGAAACCGATGGTATGGAATCCGCAGCAATATCTTAAATTCTCCGGTCACCGGTTGAGACCAGCCGTCGACCTGCTGATGCGGATTCCTGATCTGCCTGTGCGAAGCGTCGCCGATCTCGGAGCCGGGGCGGGCAACGTCACCAAACTGCTCAAGGAAAGATGGCCGCATGCGGCGGTGGCGGGCGTAGAGGGATCCGCCGAAATGGTCGCTGCCGGAAGGAAAGCGGCTCCCGACGTCGAGTGGCTGCATCAGGATCTGGGGTCGTGGCAGCCCGCGCGGAAATATGATGTGATTTACTCGAATGCGGCACTGCATTGGCTGCCCGATCATGACGTTCTGTTTCCATCATTGATGGAAAGAGTCGAGCCCGGCGGTATTCTCGCTGTGCAGATGCCGCGCAATTTCGAAGCACCTTCGCACCTCCTGATTGCGGAAACTGCATTGAATGGACCCTGGCGGAGCCAGCTCGAACATCTCATCACACAGCCGCCCGTCAAGGAACCCGGCTTTTATCACCGGCTGTTGGCGCCGAGCTCCGATGACATCGATATCTGGGAAACCGAGTATCTGCAGGTTCTTGAAGGCGAGAATCCAGTGAAAGAATGGACCAAAGGAACCTGGCTGACGCGATATCTGGATTTGCTGAAGGGCGAAGCCAAAGTAGCGTTTGAGGCCGCCTACAGCCAGCGCGTGTCCGCGGCGTACCCCAGGAATTCTCAAGGCCAAACGCTTTTCCCGTTCCGGCGGCTTTTCATGATCGCGCAGCGCAAGGGGTGACGCACCCCGCCGCACTGCAAAACAGGGTGCGACATCTGTGCTGTGGGCGCAGGCTTGGTGGCCAGCCAAAAATCTGCCTTATACAACCATCGTTCCGTGTGATCCCACGTGGCCAATTCGGCTTAGGTCTAGTTGTTCGCGTAATCGTTTGCTGCCACTACTGACGCTGAAAACAAAAGGATTAAGCGCGAATTAGGAGAGAGTTCATGCGTAGGTTGATACTCGCAAGCATTGCCACCATCGTTTTGATGGCCCCCGCTACTGTGCTGGCTCAGAGCCCCATTATCATCAAATTCAGCCATGTGGTTGCCAACGACACGCCGAAAGGCAAGGGAGCGCTGAAGTTCAAGGAACTCGCCGAGAAATATACCGACGGTAAGGTCAAGGTCGAAGTCTATCCGAACTCCTCACTCTACAAGGACAAGGAGGAGATCGAGGCGCTGCAGCTTGGGTCTGTGCAGATGCTGGCACCCTCAACCGCAAAGTTTGCGCCTCTCGGGGCCAAGGAATTTGAAGCACTCGATCTGCCCTGGCTTTTCAAGGACGAAGCGACCTACGCCAAGACGATGAAGGGGCCCGTGGGCAAGTGGCTGTTTCAGAAACTGGAGTCCAAGGGCATTACCGGCCTGGCTTATTGGGACAACGGTTTCCATATGACTTCCGCCAACCGCCCACTGCTGATGCCGGCGGATTTCCAAGGTCTCAAAATCCGGATCTCCGGCTCCAAAATCGCCGATCGCTATTTCCGCGATGTCGGGTCCATCCCGCAGATCATGGCCTTTTCGGAAGTCTATCAGGCGCTGCAGACCGGCGTTGTCGATGGCTGCGAGAATACCCCGTCGAATTATCTCACTCAGAAATTCTATGAAGTGCAAAAGGACATTACGGTTTCCTACCACGCGCACTTGCAATACGCGGTCATCGTCAATTCGAAATTCTGGAACGGATTGCCGGCGGATATCCGCAAACAACTTGACAAGGCGATGGACGAGGCCACGGACTATACCAATTCGATCGCGGTGAAGGAAAACGAGGATGCTTTGGCCGAGATCAAGAAATCCGGCAAGACCACGCTGCATTACCTGACAGACGATCAGCGCAAAGCGTGGGAAGTCGCCATGCGTCCGACTTACACATGGGCCAAGGGGCGCGTCGGGCAGGAGGTACTCGACCTCTTGGCAAAGGAACTCGACATCAAGATGAACTGACGTGCCTCGATAACAATAATAAAAAACGGTCGGGAGTGATCGCACTCCCGACCGTTTCGGTCTGAGATGGGGGACATGCGTGCTTAAAGGGCTCAATCGAGCGCTCGACCATTTGGAAGAGTGGTTGATCGCCTCACTTATTGCGGCGGCAACTGGGCTGATCTTCTTTGCGGTGCTGCACCGCTACGGCACCGGTCTATCGATCGACGCTTCTAAATGGCTGGCCGCGCGCGGCGTGCCATTGCTGCCCACCATTCTCAAGGACATGTATTTGTGGCTTGCCGCGCTCGACGTGTCGTGGGCCCAGGAACTCTGCATTTACATGTTTATCTGGATGGCGAAGTTCGGCGCCGCTTATGGCGTGCGCACCGGCATCCATGTCGGGGTCGATCTTCTGGTCAACCGGGTGCCACCTCGCTCACGCAAGCAGGTGATCCTGTTCGCCATGCTGTGCGGCGCGTTCTTTACCGGTATGATTGCCACGTTCGGCGGCTCGTTCGTGATCGAGATGCTCAAGACCGGCCAGCAGTCGAACGATCTGGAAGCGCCGATGTGGATCGTCTATCTTGCGATCCCGGTCGGCTCCGGGCTGATGTGCTTCCGCTTCCTGCAGGTTTGCTGGATCTATTACTGGACCGGCGAACTGCCCCATCACAATGAAGCGCAGGTTGAGGGCGTCGAAATAGATGCTCCCCCGCTGCATCCGCTTTCGACCAACCTTGCTGAACAAACCGATCCCCGGACCAGTCCGCTCGGGCTGATCCTGATTATGGCGCCGATCCTGATTCTGATGGTCTGCCTGGGCGAGAAGGCCGGCATCATAGTCATGCCGCAGGCTTTGCGCGCGGCCACGATTTTTGCGCTGTTGATCGCGCTGATGCTGACCGGCATCCCCGTTTCGATCTCCCTCGGCCTCACCGTGATGACCTTCCTGTTCACGTTGACCGTGGTGCCCATCGAAGCGGTCTCGATGAAGCTGTTCACCGGGATCGAAAGCTTCGAGATCATGGCGATCCCGTTCTTTATCCTGGCCGGAAATTTTCTTACCCATGGCGGCGTCGCGCGCCGCATGATTGATTTCGCCACCTCGCTGATCGGCCATTGGCACGGCGGACTGGGATTGGCCGGAATCGTAGCTTGCTCGATGTTCGCGCTGGTTTGCGGATCGAGCGTCGCCACCGTTGCCGCTGTTGGCGCGATCGTGCTGCCGGAGATGGTGAGGCACGGTTACCCCATGCGTTTCGGGGCGGGCATCATTACGGTTGCCGGCTCGCTCGGAATCCTGATGCTGCCGTCTATTCCGAAAATCATCTACGCCGTCGCTACCGGTACATCGATCGGCGCATTATTCGTGGCCGGTTTGCTGCCGGGAATGCTGCTGACCTCAATGCTCTGTCTGGTCACCTGGTATCTCGCGAGGAAGCGTGATTATCCACGCATGAAGCGAGCGAGCTGGGGCGAGACATTGTACGCTTTCCGGGAAAGCGTCTGGGGCCTGATGCTGGTCGTCATCATCATCGGCGGCATCTATAGCGGCCTGTTCACCGCGACCGAAGCCGCGGCGATGGCGGCAGTGTACTCATTCTTCATATCCGTGTTTGTGTACAAGGCACTGAAGATAAAGGATGTGCCTCGCGTATTGCTGCGCGCCGCGAACACCAGCGCCATGCTGTTGTATATCGTGACTAACGCCGTGCTGTTTTCCTTCGTTCTCAGCAACGAGAACATTCCCTCGGCATTGGCCGACTGGATCACGGCCCAGGATCTCGGCTGGGTAGGCTTCCTTCTGCTCGTCAACGTATTACTGTTGCTGGCCGGCAATTTCATGGAGCCGACCTCGATCATCCTGATCATGGCGCCGATCCTTGCGCCGGCCGCGAAACGCCTCGGGATCGATCTGGTGCACTTTGGCATCGTGATCGACGTCAACATGGAGGTCGGGCTCTGCCATCCACCCGTTGGCCTCAACCTCTACGTCGCATCGATGATTGCGGGCATGCGAATAACCGATCTTGCGATGGCGGTGATGCCATGGCTGCTTACGATGCTCGTATTCCTGATGGTCGTGACCTACTGGCCGGAGCTGACGCTGTGGCTGCCAAGGGCGCTCGGGATGCACTGAGAAGCGTGCGCCTTCAAGGTGAACAGGCGCCCTCACGCCGTCTCGAACCGCCAGGCTCGGGTTCGGGAAACGGGATTTGCTTGTGATGGCTGACCGGGTCGCACTTGTCATCGGACCGACCGGCGCGACCGGTGCTCCCATCGCCGCCGCACTTGCGCGCCGGACCGGATGGCGAGTTTACGGCCTGTCGCGAACGGCGCCCTCGCGCTGCGCATCCTTCACCCATATTGCTGCCGACCTGACCGATCCCGAGTCTTGCCGGCGAGCGGTTACGAGCATCGAACCGGTGACGCACGCCTTCTTCGCCGCTCGCGCACCGTTCCGGGAAGGTGGTGTCGAGGATGTCGAGGGCAACGTCGCGATGTTGGCTGCGACGCTGGATGCACTTTCCGCGCGTTCCGATCGCCTTGAACACATTCACCTGCTTGAGGGGACAAAGTGGTACGGAATGCACCTCGGGCCCTATCCCACGCCGTCTCGCGAAGACGATCCGCGGCATTCGTCGCCGAATTTCTATTACGATCAGCAGGACCTGCTGAGCGCTCGCGCAGCTGATGCGCGCTGGAGCTGGTCGGCATCGCGGCCATCCTACATCTGCGACTTTGCGCCGGAGCGCTCCCGGAATCTCGTTCCGGTGCTCGGCGCTTATGCCGCGATATGCCGGGAGCTCAACATGCGCTTGGATTTTCCCGGAACCGCGGCTGGCTATTCCGTGCTGTCCGAACTATCGGACGCGGCCTATCTCGCGGAAGCCATCATCTTTATCTCTACGCATTCGACAGCAAAAAATGCGGCGTTCAATGTCACTAACGGCGATAGTTTCAGATGGTCTCGCGTGTGGCCGTTGCTAGCGCAATGGTTCGAAATGCCGTGCGGCGTCCCGAGGCCCATGAAGCTTGCAAAGTGGATGGAGGATAAAGGCCCGGTCTGGGATAGGGTCGTGGCGCGTCACGGGCTGGAACGGCGGCCGCTCGAAACCGTCGCCTCATGGGAATTTGCCGATTTCGTGTTTGAGAAGGAGTGGGATCTCCTGGCCGATGTCGGCCGGTTGCGACGCGCGGGTTTCAACGCATGCGTCGATTCGATCGCCATGCTCCACAACCAGCTCGAAAAATATCGCGACGCCGGGCTGCTGCCGCGCTAGATGGCTGGAGCGTTTTCGAGCGAAGTGGCCGCCGGTTCGCGTGAAGAAAACGCGTCAGAAGAAGATAGGCAAGTTACAGGACTGTTGCGAGAAGCAGGAGAGAGCCGTTGAAGATCTTGAACATAGCAGCACTCGTCTCGGCATTGGTTGGGTCGGCCGTCGCCGCGCATGCCGGCGAGAGCATCAGCCTGGTTCTGAACTGGACTCCGGCCGCCGACCATTCCCCGTTTTACTATGCAAAGGCACAGGGCTGGTACGAGAAGGTAGGGATCGACTTGAACATCGAAGTCGGCAAGGGATCGGGTGTATCGTCGCTCAAGGTAGGCTCCGGGGCTGCTCCATTCGGAATCGCGGATCTTGCGACCATGCTGGTTGCGCGCGGCAAGGGCGCGGACGATGTGGCGCTGATGAGCATCTATGCCAACACCGGTCAGACCTTCTATTGGCTCAAGAGTTACGGCGTGCACGGCCCGAAGGATTTTCCGGGCCGCAAAATCGGCAATCCTCCCGGCGACGCCTCGCGGGTGATGTGGCCGGCCTTCGCCAAAGCCGTCGGCATCCCGCCGGATTCGGTTTCGTTCGTGAATGTAGGACCGACAGCAAAGACAGCCGCACTGAAGAGCCGCACGGTCGAAATCATCAGCGACTTCTACAACTCACACGATCTCAAGCTCAGGGAGTTTGGCGACGATCTGGGTTCGTTGAATTGGAAGGACATCGGCCTCAATGCCTACGGCAATTCGCTGATCGCGAACGGAGCCTTTCTCGATAAGCATCCGAAACTTGCAGAGAATTTTGTGCGCATCACGCAGAAGGCGTACGCCGCCTGCGTTGCGGACTTTGATCCTTGCCTGAAGGCGCTGCTCGACCAGGTCACCGGTCTCGATCGCGAGGAGCAGCAACTGCAGTGGAAGCGCATAAAGTATCTCATGGCCGACGAGTTCACGACAACGCAGGGACTGGGCTGGATCGATGCCGGTCGGATGAAGAAAGACTACGAGCTGGTGCAGACCTACATTGGAATGGAAAAGCCGTTTCCGCTTGAAAGCGCGTTCACCAGCAAACTGCTCGATCCCTCGATCAAGATGGACGCCAGCAAGGTCGAGCGTTAGGAGCAGCCTCTTCTTGTTCTGACGCGTTTTCTTGACGCGAACCCGCGTCCACTCGCTCGAAAGTACTCTAGGCGCCCGATCCGAACCCCAAGCTTGCATAGATCCGCCTTGCATAGGCGCCGAATTCATCCGTGGTCTTGATCGGCAGGGCGCGCGGAAATGGCAGATCGATCGGAAAATATTCCGCCATTCGCGCGGGGCCGGCGGTGAGGACCGCGCAGTGCGACGCAAGGAACACCGCTTCCTGGATGCTGTGGGTCACGAAAATGATGGTCTTGCCGCTTTCGCGCCAAATGCGCAGCATCTCAAGGTTCATCTGCTCCCGAGTCAGCGCGTCCAACGCGCCGAACGGTTCATCCATCAGGATCAATTTTGGATCATGGATGAAGGCGCGCGCGATCGCGGTGCGCTGCTGCATCCCGCCCGATAGCTGCTGCGGATATTTGTCCTCATAACCCGTAAGCCCAACCAGGTTGAGAAGGTCGCGCGCGCGGCTGCGCGCGGCTTTCATCGGCAGCCCGACGATCTCGGCGGGCAGCAGGACGTTATCGAGAATGGTCCGCCACTTCAGCAGCAGGGCCTGTTGAAACACCATGCCGATATCGCGTGCGGGATCGAAGGGGGTGCGCGCGTTGCCGATCTGGATGGTCCCGCCGTCCGCATCGTGGAGGCCAGCCAGTACCTTCAGGACCGTCGTCTTGCCGCAACCGGATGGCCCCACCAATGAGATCAGTTCGCCTTCCTGCACGTCCATCGTGACATCGGATACCGCGAGAAACTCCTGATCTCGAGAGCGATAGACCTTGCGGAGGTTGCGAAGCCTGATGAAGGGATCTGGTGGCTCGCTCATGCCAGCCATTTCTGCAAATTGGCGGCAACGAAATCGTCGTCGCTGAGATCGGCATGCTCGTTGCAGACACGATCGATCTCATCGAGCTGACCGGGACTGAGGCCCTCGTCTCGATCGAGGCACCAGATTCCGTCGAGCAATCCCTGCCGCCGCAGGACTTCGTGGCAGCCGGCGATGCAGCCGTGAAAATTATTGGCCACGTCGAAAAACGCGCTATTGCAATCGGTGACGCGGGCATCGAGCGCGAGCAGATCGGCGGGGACAGCGGCCTTGTGCCGCGCGGCGCGGCACATCTCGAACTGCTTGATGGCGCTCGCGGTCCACACCGACCAATGGCCGAGCAGCCCGCCTCGAAAATACGCTCTCGTCGTCACGCCGCGGTCGCGCAAATCGAACGGCAGCGTGAGATCGAGCAGGATATGATCGTCATTGCCGGTATAGAGCGCAACGCGGTCGAGCGCGCCGGCGGCGGCTACGCCGCGCAGCACGTCGAGGGTGCGATAGCGATTGAAAGGAGCAATCTTGATGGCGATGACATTGTCGATCAGCGCAAAGCGCCGCCAGAATTCGGTGCCTAGAATGGCGCCGCCGACTGCCGGCTGCAGATAAAACCCGACCAGCGGAATTTCGCTCGCCACCGTCTTGCAATGCGCGATGATCTCGTCTTCGGATGCGGACTTCATAGCGGCGAGGCTCAGCAGCCCCGCATGGTAGCCGATCTCGCGCGCGGTCTGCGCTTCGGCGATCGCTTGTCTGGTCGGGCCGGACAGCCCCGCAACAAGCGCCAGCGGGCGGTCGGTCCAGGCGTTAGCAGTTTCCGCGGCCAATTCCAGCACCGGCCGGTACAGGCCGACATCGCGGATCGCGAATTGGGTGGTGTGGACCCCGACAGCAAGGCCGCCGGCGCCCGCATCGATGTAATAACGTGTCAGCGCCCGCTGATGCACGGCATCGAGGCTCCGGTCTGCTTTCAGCGCCAGCGGGTGCGCAGGGATCACCGTGCCTTCGGCAATCAAGCGGCGTATTGCGGAGTTCATGCTGCTATGATGCACGGCGCTAATCCTATCCATATTCCGGCCCCGCAACCGCAAACGGCAAATCCGACGTCTGGTGCGCAGCGCGGCCGAAGCGCATGCGCTGGAACGGCCGCTCGATCCTCCAACCCGAACCGATCAGACCTTGCAGGAATTTGCCTTGTTCGTTGACCGCGTCGAT
>NZ_DATEPI010000279.1:0-8799 GCF_035273305.1 Bradyrhizobium sp.
AGCGCCAATGGCTCGACTTCCGGAGCCGCCGGCACGATCGCCGCCGGCTTCTCGCGCTCATCCAGAATCAGCTTGTCGCGTTTGACGGCGACTTCGCGGATCTTGGCCATCGATGCGCCGGTGCCCGCCGGAATCAGCCGGCCGACAATGACGTTCTCCTTGAGGCCTTCCAGCGGATCCACCTTGCCGTTGACGGCAGCTTCGGTGAGCACGCGGGTGGTCTCCTGGAACGACGCCGCCGAGAAGAACGAGCGGGTCTGCAGGCTTGCCTTGGTGATGCCGAGCAACACCGGCGTTCCCGTCGCCGGCTTCTTGCCCTCTTCCTTGGCCTTGGCGTTGAGCTGGTCGAACTCGATCTTGTCGACTTGCTCGCCCGAGATCATGTCGGTCTCGCCCTGGTCGGTGATTTCCACCTTCTGCAGCATCTGACGCACGATCACTTCGATATGCTTATCGTTGATCAGCACGCCCTGCAGTCGATAGACCTCCTGGATTTCGTTGACCAGATAGGCAGCGAGTTCCTCGATGCCCTTGATCGCCAGGATGTCGTGCGGAGCCGGGTTGCCTTCAACGATGAAGTCGCCCTTTTCGACGATGTCGCCGTCCTGAAGATGGATGTGCTTACCTTTCGGAATGAGGTACTCGCGAGTCTCCTCATTCTTATCCATGGGCTCGATCGAGATCCGGCGCTTGTTCTTGTAGTCGCGCCCGAACCGGATCGTGCCGGCGATTTCCGCGATGATCGCGGCATCCTTTGGCTTGCGAGCCTCGAATAGTTCCGCAACCCGCGGCAGACCGCCGGTAATGTCGCGAGTCTTGGCGCTTTCGGTGGAGATACGCGCCAGGATGTCGCCAGTCTTCACCTTCGCTCCGACGTCGACGGACAGGATCGCATCGACCGAAAGCATGTAGCGAGCCTCGCCCCCACGCGGGAGCTTGAGGATCTTGCCATCCTTGCCCTTGATCACAATGGCTGGCCGTAGATCCGACCCGCCACGCGATGTGCGCCAGTCGATCACGACACGCTTCGCGATACCGGTGGATTCGTCGAGGGTTTCCGAAATCGACTGACCCTCGACCAGGTCCTCAAATCCGATCGTGCCTTCGACCTCGGTCAGAACCGGCCGTGTGTACGGGTCCCATTCGGCAATCCGCTGGCCGCGCTTGACCATATCGCCTTCATCGACCCGCATACGCGCGCCGTATTGAATGCGGTGGGTCGCACGTTCGGTGCCATCAGCATCGGTGACCGCAACCACCATGTTGCGCACCATGGCGATCAGATGGCCTTCGCTGTTTTTTGCGATCGCCTTGTTCTTGATCGTCACCTTGCCGTCGAAGTTCGACTCGATGAACGACTGCTCGTTGATCTGCGCGGCGCCACCGATGTGGAACGTACGCATCGTCAACTGGGTGCCGGGCTCGCCGATCGACTGAGCGGCGATGACACCAACCGCTTCGCCGTGATTGACCGGCGTTCCGCGCGCGAGGTCGCGGCCGTAGCACTTGCCGCAGATACCATTCACGAGCTCGCAGGTGAGCGCGGAACGGATCTTCACTTCCTGGATACCGGCCTGCTGGAGCGCGTCAACGTGACTCTCCTCCATCAGCGTTCCGCGCTTGACCACGATCTTGTTGGTCGCGGGATCGCGCAGATCCTCGCCCGCGGTGCGGCCGAGAATGCGTGAAGCCAGTGAAGCCACTACGGTGCCGGCATCGATGATGGCACGCATCTTGATGCCGAGCTTGGTGCCGCAATCGTCGGCCGTGATGATGCAGTCCTGAGCCACGTCGACCAGACGCCGCGTCAGGTAACCGGAGTTCGCCGTCTTCAACGCGGTGTCCGCGAGACCCTTGCGGGCGCCGTGGGTCGAGTTGAAGTATTCAAGCACCGACAGCCCTTCCTTGAAGTTGGAAATGATCGGCGTTTCGATGATCTCACCGGACGGCTTGGCCATCAGGCCCCGCATGCCGGCGAGCTGGCGCATCTGGTCCTGCGAACCGCGAGCCCCCGAATTCGACATCATGAAGATCGAATTGATTTGGGGTTCGCCGCCCTTCGGATTCTTCTTGGCCGCCGAGATTTCCGTCATCATGTCTTCGGAAATCTTCTTGGTGCATTTCGACCAGGCGTCGACGACCTTGTTGTACTTCTCACCGTGCGTGATCAGGCCGTCATTATATTGCTGCTCGAATTCCTTTGCGAGCGTGCGGGTCTCCTCGACGATCTTCCACTTCGACGCCGGCACCACCATGTCGTCCTTGCCGAACGAAATACCGGCCTTGAACGCATTGTAGAAGCCGAGCGCCATGATGCGGTCGCAGAAAATCACGGTCTCTTTCTGACCGCAGTGACGATAGACCTGGTCGATGACGCTAGAGATTTCCTTCTTTGTCATCAGCTTGTTGATGATGTCGAATGAAATCCGTGCCGATTTCGGCAAGACATTGCCGAGCATGACACGGCCAGCGGTGGTCTCGATCAAACGCCGGATCGGCTTTCCCGACTCGTCGACGCCATCCCAACGATACTTGATCTTGGTGTGAAGGTGGATGACCTTCGAATGCAGCGCATGCTCGAGTTCGGCCATGTCGCCGAAGACCTTGCCTTCGCCCGGCAAGCCTTCTCGCAGGATCGAAAGATAATACAGACCAAGCACGATATCCTGCGACGGCACGATGATCGGCTGACCATTGGCGGGATGCAGGATGTTGTTGGTCGACATCATCAGGACGCGGGCTTCGAGCTGCGCTTCCAGCGACAGCGGAACGTGCACGGCCATCTGGTCGCCATCGAAGTCAGCATTGAACGCCGCGCAGACCAGTGGATGCAACTGAATAGCTTTCCCTTCGATCAGCACCGGCTCGAATGCCTGGATGCCAAGTCGATGCAAGGTCGGCGCGCGGTTCAGCAGCACCGGGTGTTCCCGGATCACTTCGTCGAGAATATCCCAAACCTCGGGACGTTCTTTTTCGACAAGCTTCTTTGCCTGCTTGACCGTGGTTGAAAGTCCCTTGGCGTCCAGCCGCGAATAGATGAACGGCTTGAACAGCTCCAGGGCCATCTTCTTCGGCAGGCCGCACTGATGCAGCCGCAGTTCGGGACCGACCACGATCACCGAACGGCCGGAATAATCGACGCGCTTGCCGAGCAGGTTCTGACGGAAGCGACCCTGCTTGCCTTTCAGCATGTCGGCGAGCGACTTCAGCGGACGCTTGTTGGCGCCGGTGATGACGCGGCCGCGGCGGCCGTTGTCGAACAGCGCGTCGACCGCCTCCTGCAGCATCCGCTTTTCGTTGCGAATGATGATGTCGGGCGCGCGAAGCTCCATCAGCCGCTTCAACCGGTTGTTGCGGTTGATGACGCGACGATAGAGATCGTTGAGATCAGAGGTCGCAAACCGGCCGCCATCCAGCGGGACCAGTGGACGCAGGTCCGGCGGAATCACAGGTACGACGGTCAGGATCATCCACTCCGGCTTGTTGCCGGAATAGCGGAACGCCTCGACGATCTTCAGGCGCTTGGCGAGCTTTTTGTGCTTGATGTCGGATTCGGTTTCCTGCATCTCGGCACGCAGGGATGCCTCGAGCTTTTCGAGCTCGAGTCCCTTCAAGAGTTCGCGGATGGCCTCCGCGCCGATCATGGCGGTGAAGCTGTCCTGGCCGTACTCGTCCTGCGCCTTCAGATACTCGTCTTCCGAAAGCAGCTGCCGATCCTTGAGCGCGGTCAGCCCCGGCTCAAGAACGACGTAATATTCGAAATACAGGATCCGCTCGAGATCCTTCAGTGTCATGTCGAGCAGAAGGCCGATGCGGGAGGGCAGCGACTTCAAAAACCAGATATGCGCGACCGGCGCCGCCAATTCGATATGGCCCATGCGCTCGCGCCGAACCCGCGACAAGGTCACTTCGACCGAGCACTTTTCGCAGATGATGCCCTTGTACTTCATCCGCTTGTACTTGCCGCACAAGCATTCGTAGTCCTTGATCGGCCCAAAGATACGCGCACAAAACAGGCCGTCACGCTCCGGCTTGAAAGTGCGGTAATTGATGGTCTCCGGCTTCTTGATTTCGCCGTACGACCACGACAGAATCTTCTCCGGTGACGCGATTGAAATCCGGATCTGGTCGAAGACCTGAGCCGGGGTCGTCGGATTGAAGAGATTCATAACTTCTTGGTTCATGGTCTTCTCCTCGCGTGCCGATGATCACCGGCAGCAAATTCGAAATTCTTTTTCAGCCTCGCGCTTCGAAGCGAAGCGCGGATGCCCGGCGAACAGCCGGGCATGTCGCTTCATTTACTCGGCGGCCTCGGATGTCGGCGCGCCACCCAGCTTCGAGTTGTGCAGGTCGACGTTAAGGCCCAGCGAACGCATTTCCTTGACCAGCACGTTGAACGATTCCGGAATTCCCGCTTCGAACGTGTCGTCGCCGCGCACGATCGCCTCGTACACCTTGGTACGGCCGGCGACGTCGTCCGATTTGACCGTCAGCATTTCCTGGAGCGTGTACGCCGCGCCATAAGCCTCGAGCGCCCACACCTCCATTTCGCCGAAACGCTGGCCACCGAACTGCGCCTTACCGCCCAGCGGCTGCTGGGTTACGAGCGAATAAGGCCCGATCGAACGTGCATGGATCTTGTCGTCGACGAGGTGATGCAGCTTGAGCATGTAGATGTACCCAACCGTCACCTTGCGGTCGAAGGCGTCCCCGGTTCGGCCGTCATAAACGGTCGACTGTCCGGATGCGTCGAGACCGGCAAGCTTCAGCATCTCCTCGATATCGGCTTCCTTAGCGCCATCGAACACCGGCGTCGCAATCGGGACGCCGTGGCTGAGATTGCGCCCGAGTTCCATCAACTCGCCGTCGTTGAGCGACTTGATGGTTTCCTCGTCGCCGTAGATCTTTTTCAGCGTCTCCTTCAGCGGCTTGATGTCCTGCTTCGCGTAGTAGGCATCCACCGTCTGGCCGATGCGCTTGCCGAGGCCGGCGCAGGCCCATCCAAGATGGGTTTCGAGAATCTGGCCGACATTCATCCGGCTCGGCACGCCGAGCGGATTGAGCACGATATCGGCGTGCGTCCCGTCCTCAAGGAAAGGCATGTCCTCGACCGGAACGATCTTGGACACCACGCCCTTGTTGCCGTGACGACCGGCCATCTTGTCTCCGGGTTGAATCTTGCGCTTCACGGCGACAAAGACCTTGACCATCTTCATCACGCCCGGCGGCAATTCGTCGCCGCGCTGCAGCTTCTCGACCTTATCGAGGAAGCGCTGCTCGAGCCCCTTCTTCGATTCGTCGTACTGCTTCCGCATCGCCTCGATTTCGGTCATCAGCTTGTCGTTGGGCGATGCAAACAGCCACCATTGCGAACGCGGATGCTCCTCGAGCACCGCGCGCGTGATCTTGGTGTCCTTCTTGAAGCCCTTCGGACCGGCGATGCCTTGGCGATTCTCCAGGAGTTCGGCCAGCCGGCCGTAGACGTTGCGATCAAGAATCGCCTGTTCGTCGTCGCGGTCCTTGGCCAGACGCTCAATCTCTTCCCGTTCAATCGCCAGCGCACGCTCGTCCTTGTCGACGCCGTGACGGTTGAACACGCGCACTTCGACGATCGTGCCCTGCACGCCCGGAGGCACGCGGAGCGAGGTGTCGCGAACGTCGGATGCTTTTTCGCCGAAGATAGCGCGCAGAAGCTTTTCCTCCGGCGTCATCGGGCTTTCGCCCTTGGGCGTGATCTTGCCGACCAGGATGTCACCGGCGCGGACTTCGGCGCCGATATAGACGATTCCGGCTTCGTCCAGGTTCTTCAGCGCTTCTTCCGAGACGTTCGGAATGTCGCGGGTGATTTCTTCCGGACCGAGCTTGGTGTCGCGGGCCATCACCTCGAATTCCTCGATATGGATCGAGGTGAACACGTCGTCCTTCACAATCCGCTCGGAGAGCAGGATTGAGTCTTCGAAGTTGTAGCCATTCCACGGCATGAACGCGACCAGCACGTTACGGCCGAGCGCCAACTCGCCGAGATCGGTCGACGGGCCGTCGGCGATAATGTCGCCCTTGTGGACGAGATCGCCCACCTTCACGAGCGGACGCTGGTTGATGCAGGTCGACTGGTTAGAGCGCTGGTATTTCATCAGCCGATAGATATCGACGCCCGATTTGGTGGGATCGAGATCCTCTGTGGCGCGAATAACGATACGCGTGGCGTCGATCTGGTCGATGACGCCGGACCGGCGCGCCGCAATCGCAGCTCCCGAGTCCCGCGCCACCACGCCTTCCATGCCGGTGCCGACGAATGGCGCTTCGGCGCGAACCAGCGGCACCGCCTGGCGCTGCATGTTCGAACCCATCAGGGCGCGGTTGGCGTCGTCGTTTTCCAGGAACGGAATCAACGCCGCCGCTACTGAAACCAGCTGCTTCGGCGACACGTCCATGTAGTCGACCTTGTCCGGCGGCAGAGGCACCACGTCGCGGGTGCCGCTGGAGCGGCAGACCACGAGGTCATCGGTGAAGCGGCCGCGGCTGTCGATCTGCACATTGGCCTGCGCGACCGAGTAGCGGCCCTCTTCCATCGCGGAAAGATAGACCACCTCGTCAGTGACGCGCCCGTCCTTGACCTTGCGATAGGGCGTTTCGACGAAGCCGTATTTGTTCACGCGCGCGAAGGTCGCGAGCGAGTTGATCAGGCCGATGTTCGGGCCTTCCGGCGTCTCGATCGGGCAGATCCGGCCGTAATGGGTTGGATGCACGTCGCGCACTTCGAAGCCTGCGCGCTCGCGGGTCAGACCGCCCGGACCAAGCGCCGAGAGGCGGCGCTTGTGGGTGATCTCCGAAAGCGGGTTGGTCTGGTCCATGAACTGCGAAAGCTGCGACGAGCCGAAGAACTCGCGCACCGCAGCAGCCGCCGGCTTGGCGTTAATCAGGTCCTGCGGCATGACAGTATCGATATCGACGCTCGACATGCGTTCCTTGATCGCGCGCTCCATCCGAAGCAAGCCGATCCGATACTGGTTCTCCATCAGTTCGCCGACTGAGCGCACGCGGCGGTTTCCGAGATGGTCGATGTCGTCGATCTCGCCTTTGCCGTCGCGCAGGTCCACCAGCGTCTTGATGACCGCGAGGATATCTTCCTTCCGCAGCGTGCGATGGGTGTCGGGCGCATCGAGTTCGAGGCGCATGTTCATCTTGACGCGTCCGACCGCGGACAGGTCATAGCGCTCGGGGTCGAAAAACAGCGACTGAAACATGGTCTGTGCCGAGTCGATGGTCGGCGGCTCGCCGGGACGCATCACGCGGTAAATATCGAACAGCGCGTCCTCGCGCGTCATGTTCTTGTCGGCATGCAGGGTGTTTCGAATGTAGCCGCCGACATTGACGTGGTCGATGTCGAGCAGCGGCAGCTCCTTGTAGCCGTGCTCGTTAAGTGTCTTCAGCGATTTCTCAGTGATTTCCTCGCCCGCTTCGGCGTAGATCTCGCCGGTTTTCGGATTGACGAGATCTTCGGCCAGATAGTTGCCGACCAATTCTTCATCCGACAAGCGGAGCGCCTTCAGTCCCTTTTCCTGGAGCTGACGGGCGCCGCGAACAGTGAGCTTCTTGCCGGCCTCGAGCACAACCTTGCCGCTGTCAGCGTCGATCAAGTCGTTGATCGTGCTGTAGCCGCGGAAACGGGTAGCGTCGAACGGCACGCGCCAGCCATCCTTGGCGCGCTTGTAGATGATTTTTTTGTAGAACGTGCTCAGGATGGTTTCGCCGTCGAGGCCGAGGGCGAACATCAGCGAAGTCACCGGAATCTTGCGCCGCCGGTCGATGCGCGCGAACACGATATCCTTAGCGTCGAATTCGATATCGAGCCACGAGCCGCGATAGGGAATCACGCGCGCCGCAAACAGCAGCTTGCCGGACGAATGGGTCTTGCCCTTGTCATGATCGAAAAATACGCCGGGCGACCGGTGCATCTGGGAGACGATGACGCGCTCGGTGCCGTTGACTACGAAGGTGCCGTTCATCGTCATGAGCGGGATATCGCCCATGTAGACGTCCTGCTCCTTGATGTCCTTTACCGATTTCGCGCCGGTTTCCTCGTCGATATCAAACACGATCAGGCGCAGCGTCACCTTTAGTGGCGCCGCATAGGTCATCCCGCGCTGCCGGCACTCGTCGACGTCGTATTTCGGCGGCTCAAACTCGTAACGGACGAATTCCAGCATCGAAGTGCCGGAAAAATCCGAGATCGGAAACACCGACCGGAACACCGCCTGCAAGCCTTCGTCCAGCCGTCCGCCGGCAGGCTCATCGACCATCAGAAATTGATCGTAAGACGCCTTCTGAACCTCGATGAGGTTCGGCATCTCTGCGACTTCCTTGATGTGTCCGAAGAACTTGCGAACGCGTTTGCGACCGGTGAATGTCTGCTGCGCCATCGTGGCCTCTCATTTCGTCGCCCATCAGGGGCGAACCTTCCGAAGCGCGATTGGCATCGCCCCCGGGTTGAATTTCGTCCGTTTCGTAGGCCCGGAAGCTCTTTTCAGGAGGAAAACCCTGAATCGAGGCACCAGACGTTAAAAACGCAAAAGGACGCGCGGGGCGCTTCTACGCACCCGCCCGTCAGAACCATCGTTTCACGGACTGCAAAAGCCCGAAATTGCCTGTCTCCCAACGGCTTGCCCAGAAACGCTGCCGTTCCCGCCGCCCACCGTGCTTTCGTGCTGTCGTCCCGATATGGGATGACAACCGTGGAGATTCGAGAGGTAACTTCCCGAATCCCCACACATTCCTGTGTACAAAGTTCGTTCCGCC
>NZ_DATEPI010000280.1:0-3160 GCF_035273305.1 Bradyrhizobium sp.
GGTAGTCGGCGAATCCCCTAAAAAATTTCGAAATATTCGCGGTGCTCCCAGTCGGAGACCTCCGCCTGGAAGCGCTCGATCTCGGCGTTCTTGATGTGGACGTAATAGTCGACAAATCCGGCGCCGAGCGTGTCGCGAAAGAAGCGGTCGTCCTTCAGTGCCGCCACCGCCTCGGCAAGCGTCTTCGGCAATCGTTTCGCCTGTGTTTCATAAGGCGTGTCCGCTGATGGCCCCGGATCAAGCGCGCGATCGACGCCGTCTAATCCAGATAAGATTTGCGAGGCCATGTAAAGATAGGGATTAGCGGCCGGCTCGCCGATCCGATTTTCCAGTCGGGTGGAGGGATCATCGGGACCGCCCAGCACTCTCACCATCACGCCTCTGTTGTCATGCCCCCATATCGCGCGATCGGGCGCCAGCGAATAGGAACGGTAGCGCTTGTAGCCATTGATGGTAGGCGTGGTGAACACGGTCGAGGCGCCGGCGTGCTCCAGCAGTCCTGCCAGATATTGCCGTCCGAACGGGCTCAACAACTCACCTTGCTGTTTTGTCATGAACGCGTTGTCGCCGCTTGCGCGCGAGACCAGTGATTGGTGCAGGTGCCAGCCGGACGCGAACACGTTTGGTAATCGCGGTCGGCACATGAAGGTCGCGTGATAGCCGTGCCGATGGCAGATCTGCTTCACGGCGCTGCGGAACAGGATCATGGTGTCGGCAGGCTCGAGTCCCGCCATTGGCTTGAAGGTGAATTCGCACTGGCTCGGGCCGAATTCGACCTCGATCGACCGTAGCGGAAGTCCCAACGCCAGGATGTCGCGCCTGACGATCTCGAGCACCGGCTCCATCTGGTCGTAGCGCTGCTCGGTCAGATATTGATAACCCTGCGACAGCAGGCTGACCGACGGCGGTTGGCCGGGCTGCCCGGAATCCTCCGGCGACAGCCTGGCGTCTTCAAGCCTGAAGATGTGGCACTCGACTTCCAGCCCGGCCACGAATTCGTAGCCGCGCTTTTCCAGTTTCTCGAGTACGGATTTGTAGAGGTTGCGGGTCGCGAACGGCACCGGCCGTCCGTCCGCGAAATAGATGTCGCACAACAGCCAGCCGGTACCGGGGGCCCACGGCAGCACGCGAAAGCTGGTCGGGTCAGGCACCATCAGCACGTCAGCGGCGCCTTCCATCTCGCGCATGCCGAAGCCACCGCCGGACGTGAACACCGGAAACACCGTGCGGTGCGAGGTGTCCTTGGCGAGCATCGTCGTGGTGATGGTGCAGCCGCTTTCAAGCGATGCCAGCGCTTCGCTCGCAACCAGCGTCTTGCCCCTGAGAATTCCGTGCTGGTCGGGAAACGACAGCCTTATGACTTCGAGCTTCTGCTCTTCGACTGTCCTTTGCAGCTGCTTAGCCGCCGCTTGCTGCTCTTCGGACCATAGACCGTGGCGTTTGACAAAACTCAACGCGCGATCTCCGGACGACGAAACGCACGTGCTTTCACTAAATGGCCCTCAGGTGAGGAACCTTGTCCGCAATTTCCTCGGGCACCGGGGCCGCCCACGGCGCGCTGCGTCGGCGATTGACGTCGACTTCCATCCAGAATGTTTCCCAACCCCTTGTCGGCCCGATGCCGTCCATGGTCGCCGGACCCTGGATGCTGCGCGCATGCGCGGCATCGAGGAACATGAACGGCTTGGTCCCGGATGCGGCCTTCTCGATTTCTTGCCGTAGCAGCCGCCGGTACTGAACGATGGCCTTGTCGGCTTGACCGAGATGCTCGCGGGTGCGGTCCTGGATCGCGCCCATCGACTCCACCGCCCACTGATCGTGCACGTTGATGTCGCTGCCCATGCCAGTGAAGGTTTGCGTCGCCTGCTCGTGCGGATCGAAGCCATAATCGTTCGAACGGTTCTTGCGCGAGCGGTAGTCCGGCAGCTCATACAATTCCAGCCGCTGGTCGCGCATCTTGTTCTTGTCGACGGCCGTCGTGTAGCTGGTGAAGATCGCGTACCAGTAACAGTTCTCGTCATCGATCGGGACGTGCCACTGCGTGATGGTCATTTCCGTGCTCATCGGAATGACGAAGGCATTCGGGAACAGTTGGTTGGTCACGCGTACATGGGTGCGCTCTTTGTCGATCTCGCGCAGCGCGATCAACCGGAAGCCGTATTCGGTCTGTTCGACATTGATGATCGGACGGTCATATTCGCGCAGGATCTTGGTCATCGGCATATCGCTGCCGGCCGAGGCACCGCGAAACTGCCGGCCATAAGCGCCGGATGTATCCTCGTCCTCGAAAAAGCGATGCAGGAATGAGGCGTGCGAGGGGTCGATGCCGACCTCGAGCGCCTGCAGCCAATTGCAATTGATGTGCCCCTTGAAGGCAAAGGTGTGAGTCTCCGGCGCGACGAAGCAGTCGATTTCCGAAAATGCCGGCGGCTCGCCCTCGCCGAGATAGGCCCACAGGATGCCGCTCTTCTCCACCACGGGATAGGCCCGCTGCTTGATGCCCTTGCACAGCGATGAGTCCCTCGGCTCCGCCGGCGTTTCGAGGCATTGACCGGTGGCATCGAACAGCCAGCCGTGGAAGGCACAACGGAGGCCGCCGCTTTCCAGCCGGCCGAAGGCGAGGTCAGCGCCGCGATGCGCGCAGTGCCGCTCGATCAAGCCGTAATGGCCCTGCTCGTCACGAAACAATACGAGATCTTCGCCGAGCAATTTGACGGGCCTGACCGGGCGCGGTCCTTCCAACTCATCGACCAGCGCCGCCGGCTGCCAATACATCCGCATCAATTTCCCACACGCGTTCTTGGGGCCAGTGCGGGTAATCAGATCGTTCTGTTCCTGGCTCATCATGGCGGCAGTCCTTCCGGCGTGGCAGCGCGATCAGGGTGCACGAAATTTGCATCAAGCCGTGCCAGCAATGAAGTTACTAGCCTTGCGCTTCGAGGCAAGTGGAAACCCGTCAAGAATTCGGCACCTAGCAGAAGGCCAAAATGGTCGATGATTCCTGAGCGGCTTTCGCCGGCAACATGGCTTCGGTATTTAGCTTGAGAACATCCGGCCTCGGCAACAATTCGAGCAAAGCTTTTGTCAGTTTGCCGGCCGCCGGCGCGCTTTGGAGGAAGAGCAGTTTCATGCGCGACCATATCTAGCCGTGCGCGAACAT
>NZ_DATEPI010000281.1:0-3333 GCF_035273305.1 Bradyrhizobium sp.
TGGGCCCAGGAGCCCGCAAGGGCTGTCCAGGCGATCCCGGCGACCCCAACCGTCATTCCGGCGTTGAGCCGGGACCCGCCTTCACTTCCCTACTCGGCCTCCAATGCTGCGGCGGACAGAGGTTCGCTTTGATCACTGCAGCGCGTTTTCACACTTTCGCCAGATTGGCGGAATGTCTGCTTTCCACCCGAAGCAGACATTAGCCGCGCCGGGCCTGCCGTTGCCGGAAGCAAGGCTTGGGCGCTACACAGCAGCCAATGGGCGCGAGGGGGATCGATGAAAGCGCTGTTTATTGGCCTCCCGGTCGGCTGGCCGGGGCTTGTCGTAATAGCCGCCGGAGGGCTGCTGTTCTTCTTTGCGGTTATGCGTATCCGTTTCACCAGCGGAGGCGCCGGTTCGCCGGAGGCGGCCCGCTCGGGCATCTCGCTTCTCGGTATTGCGCTGCAGGTGCTCGGCTTCGCTAGCACGGGCTTTGGATCGATCCGCATCGCTCTGCCGGCGGCGAGCGTGGCAAGCCTTGCCGAGGCTTGTGCAGTGGCGGTGCTGATGACCGGCGCTGTCTGGCTTTTTGCCGCCGCCGCGAGGGAGATGGGGCGCAACTGGAGCCTCGTCGCCCGCACCCGCAAGGATCATGAACTGGTGACGAGCGGCGCCTTTGCGCACGTTCGCCACCCCATCTACACCGCCATGGGCCTGTTCCTGCTCGGCCTGGCCGTGAGCTTCGGTCATGAGCGCAATCTGATTTGGGGGCTGCCACTGTTCGGCGTCGGCACCTGGCTCCGCGTGCGGGAGGAGGAAAGGCTGCTACGCGCGAGCTTCGGCTCCGCTTACGACGATTACGCGGCGCGAGTGAAACGCTTTCTCCCGGGCCTCGTGTGACCATCGCGAGGGGCCAGGCAGCCGCCTTGCGGACCGGGAAGCCGCATCAGCCGCACGCGCTCGAACGGCTCGTCTTCTTCTCCGATGCGGTCTTCGCGATCGCCATTACCTTGCTGGTGATCGAGCTTCCAGTGCCGCACCTGCCGCGGACGGCAACCGACGCCGAGTTCCTGAGGGCTCTTGCAAGATTGATCCCGAACATCGTCGGCTATTCGATTGGTTTTGGGGTGATCGGCGCCTTTTGGGCCGGACACCATCGCTCGTTCATGCTCGCTCGCCGCTACGATGAGAGCTTGCTGGTGCCGAACCTGATCTTGCTAGGTCTGGTCGCTTTCATGCCGTTCGTCACGGCGCTGGTCAGCGCCCACATGGGCATGCGAGTGCCGACGGCGCTTTATTGCGCGACCATGCTCGCCGTCTCAATTGCCAATATCTGGGTGGTGAGGCGGGCCACCAGTGCACCCGTCGTTGGGGAGGAGATCGACGCCGCGACAATCGCTGCCACCCGTGCACGCGGCTTGGGCGTTGCGCTTGGATCGGCAACGGCGGTGGCAATCAGCCTCGTTTTCCCGCTTTTCGGCCAAGCGGGGTTGATGAGCATTCCTTTGTGGATGGTCGTCACGCGGCGGTTGGGACGCGGCCGCGCAGCTCATCGCTGAGGACCTCGCAAGCTATGCGATCACTGCGGCTTTGAAGTGTCCGCTTTCGACCCATTGCAGACATTCCATTAGGTCTGCTTTCGACGCAAAAGGATGCTCCGGCAAAGCATCCGCCAGGTTGTGCTTGACCTACGGCTGCTTTGTCCGGCGTAACATCGAGGTATCATAACCCATCCTGCGTGCCCGCTGGATTAGGCCGTCTACCGTCGCATCGGAAGGCGTGGGCTCCCGAGCGAGAATCCAGAGGTAGCGGCCGGAAGACTCGCCAACAATGGACCAGCTGTAATCATCCGCGTGATCAAGCACCCAGTAGTCGCCGTAGAACGGGCCGAAGAAACTCACCTTGAGCTTGGCGTTCGTCACTGTGTCGATGACCTTTGCTTTGCCGCGCGCTTCGTCGGTTTTCCCGTTAGGTTTTCGACAGCGGTTCACGACATTGATGGTCCCGTCCGGTCGCAGGCCGTAATCGGCGGTCACACCTTCGCAGCCCTTCTGAAAACGCTGTTCGTACCGCGCGATCTCGTACCATCGTCCGAGGTACCGCTGCAGATCGACCGTCTTCGCCGGCTGAGGGACGGAACGATTGCCGACGGGATGACGGGACATGAGATAGGTGCATCCAGCAAGCGCAATTCCGATGGAAAAGATGGTTCCTGCGACAAGAGCTTTGCGGTTTCCTTCCATGCTGCGCCCAACCGCACAGGTCTGCTACCGTTCCGCGGCAACGCGCCCGCCGTCAGCAGAACAGCTTCATCATTCCAGGTTGAAGGCGGCTAAGGGCTATCGTCGGCTTTCCACCCAAAGCAGACGTTAGGACAGTTTCAGCTTGCATGGCTTCCGTGCGGTTAGGCGCACCATTGCGATAACGTCCGAAGAGGTTTGTTGTCCTACTGCTGCCATGATTTTGGACCACGGGACCACTTCATGCCGGTGATCAGGCGCGCGACGTTCCCCGATGATACAGCCGCAGTGCTGAGCATCTGGCGCGAGTTTATTGCCAGTTCCCCGGTCAATCTCGACTATCAGAACAATGACGCCGAGTTCATGGACCTGCCTGGCAAATACGCGGTGCCCGGGGGATGCGTTTTGCTCGCAGACGTGGACGGCAAGATCGACGGCTGCGTCGCCTTTCGCAAGGTCACTAAAGAAATATGCGAGATGAAGCGTCTATATGTGTGTCCGCAGGCGCGCGGAAGCCGACTGGGTTACGATCTAGTTGCCCGATTGATAGCCGAAGCGAAGATGGTGGGTTATCGGGAAATGAGGCTCGACGTGATGGAGGAGTCCCTCTCCGCACGGCGACTATATGAGGCCTTCGGTTTCGTCGCGGCCGAGCCGGTGTCCTTCAATCCAGTTTCCGGTGCGTCCTTTCTCGGTCTTCATTTGTAGATAATTTCGCCTCCAGTGCGGGCAGATTGGTCAAGTCAAAAGGGCGGCCTGGCTAACGCCGCGAGGCTAGGCGAGGCTTAGCTAACGTCCGCTTCCCACCCATTGCGGACAGTACCCGTGCGTGAGACTGTGCGGCGATGAAGCCACGGCCTGCGGACTGGTTATCATTCGGCTTGGCGCTACTTGGATCAATCATCGCCATAATGGTCGCGGCGGGATTGCTGAACTTTACCGGCGATTGCGCTCCGGAAGTGAGGAACTGCGGCGAACCGCAGCGGCGAGCATCGTTCGTGGTCCTCGGCCTAGGCGTCGCTTGGATTATCTACCTTGTTGTGCGGTTCATCCGCTCCCCAACGACATTCCAGTAAGGGCGGCTTTCCACCAAAAGTAGACATTCACCGCCGTC
>NZ_DATEPI010000282.1:0-6466 GCF_035273305.1 Bradyrhizobium sp.
GCCGAGACCGGCGGCAAGCTCGGCTTCATCACGCCGATGACCCATAATTTCTGTGAGTCCTGCAACCGGGTCCGGATCACCTGTACCGGGACACTGCACACCTGCCTCGGCCACGAGGATGCCTCCGACTTGCGCAAACCGCTACGGGCCTTTGCCGACGATGACCTGCTGAGTGTGGCGATCGACCGCGCCATAGGCCTGAAGCCGAAGGGCCACGACTTCATCATCGACCGCCGACACAACCGCCCGAGTGTCAGTCGGCATATGAGCGTTACCGGGGGCTGATCCCACGGCGGCATCGGTGGAAACCACAGCGCTAATTCCCATTCGATATCAACAAACTTCCGATTGACGGCGGCTTTGCGCGCTGGAATGGTGCGGCGGCTTCATGCTAGCCCGGCTGGATAAGCCATTGCGCCCGATCGGTGCAATCAAGACGGCGGAAGCGCAGCTAGGAGGATCATCGTTGCAATCGCTCTTGAAAATGAGCCGCGCTATCGACGCGTTCACGAGGTGGACGGGCAAGCGCTTGGCCTGGCTGATCCTGCTCGCGGTCGTGGTGTCGGCGCTTAACGCGGTCATCCGCAAGATGTTTGACACCTCATCCAATTCCTGGCTGGAGCTGCAATGGGTGCTGTTCAGCATCGTCTTCCTGCTGTGCTCGCCATGGACGTTGCTCGACAACGAACATATCCGCATCGATATCGTCAATAACCTGCTGCCGAAGCAGGTGCGAAGCAGTATCGACGTTCTCGGCCATGCGTTCTTCCTGTTGCCGCTGACCATCGTCATGATCATCACGGGCGGTCCGTTTTTTCTTCGCTCGTTCGAGATCAACGAGCAATCGGGCAACGCCGGTGGCCTGCCGCAATGGCCTGCCAAATCGCTCGTCATTGTCGGGTTTGCTTTCCTGCTGGTCCAGGGCATTTCCGAATTGATCAAACGTGTTGCCGTCATGCGCGGGATCATTCCTGATCCTCATGCATCGCAGGTGAATGCTCTGGAGGCTGAGGTCGAGCACCTCGTCGAGGCGATCGAAAAGCACTGATCGCGGACGCGGTCGCAGGGGGAATAGATGTCAGCGTTTCTTATCGCCAATATGGCGCCGATCATGTTCGCGTCATTGGTCGTCGTCCTGCTGCTCGGGTACCCGGCGGCGTTCTCGCTTGGCGCGGTCGGGCTGATCTACGCGTTTGTGGGAATCCAGCTCGGTGAATTCCGTCCGGACTTCCTGCAGGCGCTCCCCGAGCGCGTCTACGGCGTCATGAACAATGACACGCTGCTGGCTATCCCGTTCTTTACGTTTATGGGGCTGGTGCTTGAACGATCGGGCATGGCGGAAGACCTGCTCGATACTATCGGGCAGTTATTCGGCACCATTCGCGGCGGTCTTGCCTACGCAGTCGTTTTCGTGGGCGCGCTGCTCGCAGCTACCACAGGCGTGGTCGCGGCGTCCGTCATCTCGATGGGCCTGATCTCACTGCCGATCATGTTGCGATACGGCTATGATCGCCGGGTAGCGACCGGCATCATCGCTGCGTCGGGCACTCTGGCGCAAATTATTCCGCCGTCGCTGGTGCTGATCGTGATGGCCGACCAGCTCGGCAAATCCGTCGGCGACATGTACGAGGGCGCCTTCATTCCGGGGCTGGTGCTCGCTGGCCTGTATGCCGGTTACGCATTCCTGATAACATTGGTATTTCCGAAAGCAGTGCCGGGACTGCCTGCGGCGGCAATTGGCTTTCGCGAGGACAGTGGCAGCCGCGGGTTACTCTCCCTCGGTATGCTGTTCATCGCCAGTTGCGTGTTCGGCTGGTTCATGATGCGCAATTCCGAGTCGCATGGCGCCGACTTCGTCGTGCTCAGCATGTTCTTCGGCATCCTGTTCGCGTTCTTTGTCGCGGTGCTAAACTGGGTTATCGACAAGCTTACCGGCTTCCGCTTTTTGTCGAAAATGGCCCAGCAGACCACCTTCGTGATGGTGCCGCCGCTGTTCCTGATATTTCTAGTGCTGGGCACGATCTTCATCGGTCTCGCCACGCCGACCGAGGGTGGTGCGATGGGCGCATCGGGCGCCATCATCCTTGGCGCCCTCAAGCGGCGGCTGAGCTGGGATTTGATCCGGCAGGCTACTGAATCGACCGCCAAGCTTTCAGCCTTTGTGGTCTTCATCCTGGTCGGCGCACGCGTTTTCTCGCTGACCTTCTACGGCGTCAACGGCCACGTCTGGGTCGAGCATCTCTTAACGTCCTTGCCCGGCGGTCAAGTCGGCTTTCTCATCTTCGTCAACGCGTTTGTATTTGTGCTCGCCTTCTTCCTCGATTTCTTCGAGCTGGCCTTCATCGTGATTCCGCTGCTCGGGCCGGCCGCTGAACACCTAGGGATCGATCTGATCTGGTTCGGCGTGATCCTCGGGGTCAACATGCAGACCTCGTTCATGCACCCGCCGTTCGGGTTTGCGCTGTTCTACCTTCGCTCGGTGGCGCCAAAGGATTCCTACCTCGACCGGGTCACCGGCAAACGCATGGAGCCGGTCACGACCGGGCAGATCTACTGGGGAGCGGTGCCGTTCGTCGTGATCCAGGTGATGATGGTCCTGCTGGTCATCATGTTCCCGTCGATGGTCATGCACTACAAGGGCGCGTTATCGACGATCGATCCCAATACGATCAAAATCGAGATTCCGCAGATGGAAGCGCCGCCGCTGGATTTTGGCCCACCGCCGAAACAATAATCGCGCTCTCGCGCCAACAAAAAACCCCGGGGCTTACGTCCCGGGGTTTTTAACTTTCACCGAACTGCTTACAATCAGCTCTGCGAGTGGCGCGCCATGAAGTTGTCGTAGCCAACTTCCGCGACCTGGAACCACTGGTAGCCGTTGTTCGAGAATGTCGTCAGCGAATCGAGGACTTTCTTGAAGTTCGCGTTGGTGCTGGCGACCTCCTTATACAGTTCCTTGGAGGCCTTGATCGATGCATCCATGATGGGAGGCGAGAATGCATGCAGCTTGGTCCCGTTGGCGAGCAACTTGCGCAGCGCCAGCGGGTTTGCGGCATCATACTTCGCCATCATCCAGTTGTTCGCGTAGTGACCGGCCTGTTCGAGAATGCTTTGATAATATTTCGGCAGCGCATTCCACTTCTCGAGATTGACGAAGCTCAGCAGCATCGGGCCGCCTTCCCACCAGCCGGGATAGTAATAGTGCGGCGCGACCTTGTAGAATCCGAGTTTTTCGTCGTCATAAGGACCTACCCATTCCGCGGCATCGATGGTGCCTTTTTCGAGTGCGGGATAGATATCGCCGCCGGCAATCTGCTGCGGGACGACGCCGAGCTTTTGCATCACCCGTCCGGCAAAACCGCCGATGCGCATCTTCAGGCCCTTGATGTCGTCGACCGTATTGATCTCCTTGCGAAACCAGCCGCCCATCTGACAGCCTGTGTTGCCGGCGAGCAGCGAGATGCAGTTGTAGTTCTTGTAGAACTCGTTGAGGACTTCCCTGCCGCCCCCGAGCATGTACCAGGCCTGGTTGATGCGCATGTTAGGGCCGAACGGCACTGACGAGCCGAAAGCGAACGTCGGATCCTTGCCGAAATAGTAGTAGGACGCGGTGTGGCCGATTTCGACCGTGCCGTTTTGCACGGCATCCAGGACCTGCAGCCCCGGAACGATTTCGCCGCCGGCGAACGGCTGGATCTGGAATTTGTTATCGGTGGCCTCGGCAACGACCTTCGCCATCATCTCGGCCCCGCCATAAAGGGTGTCGAGCGACTTCGGCCAGCTTGTCGGCATTCGCCATTTGATTTCCGGCATCGATTGGGCGATCGCCGGCGCCGCCATCATGGTCGTGCCCGCAACACCTGCTCCGGTAACTTTGATGAAGTCGCGACGTCTCATAGAGCCTTACCTCCCTTGATGATCCTGGTGATGTGTGTGCCTTGTTTTTTTGGCGACGATTGGCGCCAGCATGGAACATTCGCTTACGAATTTCTAGATGAACTTAGGCGATGCAACGCAAAAGCCCGGCCTTGCGAGGCCGGGCTTCGAAAACTCTACGACTTAAGGCGTAGTCCGTGCTTGGACTAAAGCCGGATGATCAGCCGCGGGTACGCGAACGGATCATGAAGCTGTCAAACGTGTATTCGGCAACCTGCCACCACAGGTACTCATCGGAGCGATAAGCCTGCATCGCATCGATGGATTTCTTGAAGTCTGGATTTTTGGCAGAAATTTCTGCCCACAATTCGTTGGTCGCCTTGAGACAGGCTTCCAACACCTCGTTCGTGAACGGACGAAGCTGCGTGCCGCCTGCGACAAGACGCTTCAGCGCGGACGGGTTCTGCATGTCGTAGCGCGCCGCCATCCAGCTATTGGCGTTGGCAGCCGCGTTGCTGACGATCGCCTGATAGTTCTTCGGCAACTCGTTCCACTTGTCCAGATTTGCGAAGGCGTGAACCATCGGGCCGCCTTCCCAGAAACCCGGATAATAATAATACTTGGCGACCTTCTGGAATCCGAGCTTCTCGTCGTCATAAGGCCCGACCCATTCGGCGCCATCGATGGTGCCCTTTTCGAGCGAAGGATAGATGTCGCCGCCAGCGAGTTGCTGCGGGACCACGCCAACCTTTTGCAGTACCTGACCGGCAATGCCACCGATGCGAAACTTGAGGCCGGAGAGATCGGCCACCGTCTTGATCTCCTTGCGGAACCAACCACCCATCTGGGTGCCGGTATTACCGCAGGGGAATCCGATCACGTTGGCGGATTTCTTGAAGAACTCGTTGCCGATCTCCATGCCGCCGCCCTGATACCACCACGAATTCTGCATCCGCGCGTTCAGCCCGAACGGCACCGACGCATAGATCGCGTAGGTTGGATCCTTGCCGACGTAGTAATAGGAAACGGTGTGGCACATCTCGACGGTGTTCTTTGACGTCGCGTCCAGGGCCTGCAATCCCGGAACGAGTTCGCCCGCCTGGAAGACCTGAATCTGAAACTTGTTGTCGGTCATCTCGGCAACTTGTTTCGCGAAGTATTCGGCGCCTCCATAGATGGTATCGAGCGACTTCGGGAAACTTGAGGTCAAGCGCCACTTGATCTCGGGCGAGGATTGCGCAATCGCGGGCGAGGCCACCGCGGTGACCGCGGCACCCGTTGCCGAAACTTTCAAGAAATCACGACGCTTCATCAAAGGCATCTCCTTGGGACGTGTCCCATTCGTGTTGTGGTCTTCCAGCGATCATTCGCATCGACCGAAGGCGCTCTCGCGCGCGGTCTTTAACACGGAACTTTGGGCCCGGAATACGCAACCAAGGCATGACAGCACTGTTTAAACGAAAGTCGCATACGCGACGTGACGGCGTCATGCCGCGGCGATCACGTCCTGGAGCTGATCGCGGACCTTGGCGCCAATTGCCCGGTAGATCGCGGCATGCGGGCCATCGGGCTCGCTCTCGACCACCGGGGTGCCCGAATCGGACGTGGCGCGAATCGCCATGTGGAGCGGGACCTCGCCCAAAAACGGCACCGCAAGCCGCTCGGCCTCGTGACGCGCGCCGCCATGACCGAAGATGTCCGAACGGGTGCCGCAATGGGGGCACTGAAAATAGCTCATGTTCTCGACAATCCCGAGCACCGGCACGTTGACTTTCTTGAACATGGCGAGCCCGCGCCGGGCATCGATCAACGAGAGATCCTGCGGCGTCGAAATGATGATGGCCCCCTTGAGGGGCACGTTCTGCGCCAGCGTGAGCTGAGCATCGCCGGTGCCGGGAGGCATATCGACCACGAGAATGTCGAGGGTGCCCCATGCGACATCCCGCAGCATCTGGGTGATGGCCGACATCACCATCGGCCCCCGCCAGATCATGGCGGTGTCCTCCTCGACCAGGAAACCGATCGACATGATCGCCAGACCGAAACGCTGAATCGGAATCATTTTCCGGTCATTGTTGAGCAACGGCTTGTCACGAATACCCGTCAATCTCGGCACCGATGGTCCGTAAATGTCGGCATCAAGCAATCCGATGCGCAGGCCGAGGTCACGCAGTCCCAGCGCCAGATTGAGCGCCGTGGTCGATTTGCCGACGCCGCCTTTGCCCGACGCCACGGCAATCACCGCGGCAATGCCTGGAATTTCCGACTGCTTCGACATCGGCGAAGCAGGACCTTGGGGCGGCCGATGCGACGAGACGGGGGCGACCCCCGGTGCATGCCGGTGAGGAGGTGGCGGCGCCGCCGCGGCCGGTTTGCGCTCGGCCGTCAATGCTACCATTGCCGTGGTGACGCCGGGAAGCGCACGCACGGCCGCTTCCGCCTGGGCTCGCACGTTTTCCCAGGTGCGGGCCTCCCCTGCGTCGACATTGATCGAGAAGAATACCTTGCCATCATTGGCAGTGATCGCCGACAAGACATTCGCTTCGGTCAGCGCGATGCCGCGCGGCGAAACCACCCTGGCCAAGGCATC
>NZ_DATEPI010000283.1:0-30869 GCF_035273305.1 Bradyrhizobium sp.
GCAAGGGCAGCTTCGGCTACAACACTCGCGGCCAATCATTTGAACTCGTTCCCGGGTCGATCCTGATCGGCCATGCCGGTGACGAATATACTTGCACTCACGATCACGTTTGCGGCGACGAGTGCCTGTCATTCTTCCTCGGCCCCGAGCTGGTTGAGGCAATCGGCGGCGACGCCAAACTCTGGCAAATCGGCGCGGTGCCGCCGCTGCCGGAACTAATGGTAACGGCCGAGCTGGCGCAAGCCGCCGCTGATGGCCGCAGTGATGTCGGGCTCGATGAGCTCGGCATTCTCTTCGCCAGCCGATTGGTCGAGACCGTGTCAGGCCGGTCGCGCAAGCTCGGCGCCGCCAAGCAGCGGGATCGCCGGCGCGCCGTTGAAACGGCGCTCTGGATCGATGCCCATTCGCACCACGACATCAATCTCGAGCAGGCCGCCATGCGCGCCGATCTCAGTCCGTTCCATTTTCTTCGGCTGTTCTCGAGTGTGCTCGGCGTCACCCCTCATCAATATCTGGTGCGCTCGCGGCTTCGGCACGCGGCGCGTCTGCTGGCCGAGGGTGGGCGCTCGGTTACCGATGTCGCGTACGATGTCGGTTTCGGCGATCTCTCCAATTTCGTGCGCAGCTTCCATCGTGCCGCCGGGGTTTCGCCGCGCGCGTTCCGCACAGCCTCGCGCGGCATGCGCAAGATTTTCCAAGAACGCCTCGTGCTGCACTGAGTACGCTGATCTCCACCTGCGTGGCTTTCGCGCGGATCGAAATCGGAGATCATCATGTACGACCACATTGGACTGAAAGTCGGCAATCTCGACGCTAGCGTGCGCTTCTATACGGCGGCACTGGCGCCGCTCGGATATGTGTTGTGCTCGCGCGACAACAGCGGCGCGGGATTCGGGCCCAAGGATGCGCCGGCCCTGTGGCTTTATGCGGAGAAGCAACCGGCGAAGGCCGGCGCGCACATCGCGTTTCGCGCGGCCGATCACTCGGCAATCAAGCGGTTCCATGCTGACGGCCTGAAGGCCGGCGGCCGCGACAATGGCGGAGCAGGACCACGGCCAGATTATGGCCCGACCTATTTCGCCGCCTTCCTGCTCGACCCGGATGGCAACAACGTCGAAGCGGTGTGTACCTGAATCGACGGCGCACCCTCCTCTTCGGCAAGGAACGGGTTAGATGGCTTCCATTCACAAGGATGTTCGAATCGACGCGCCGCCGGATGATGTCTGGGCCGCGGTTCGCGATTTCGGTGCCGTGCACAAACGCCTGGCGCCGGGATTCGTCGTCGGTGCGCGTCTCGAAGATGATGCGCGCATTGTCACTTTCGCCAATGGCTCGGTGGCGCGGGAGTTGCTGGTCGACTGCGACGAGACCCGTCGTAGGCTGGTGTATGCCGCGATCAGCGAGCGCATCAAGCAGCACAGCGCCTCCGTGCAGGTGCTCCCCGATGGCCCCTCGCGCACGCAGCTGATGTGGATTGTCGACGTGCTGCCTCACGAGATCGCGCCCTACATTGAGGCGCAGATGGACAAGGCGGCGCTGGCAATGCAGGCGGCGTTGGCGCGACGCTCTTGACGTTGGCGCGCATGGAGATTGCACATCCTAGTCGAGCCAATGCTAATCCATGCCCGACAGTGCTGCACGAACCTTCGCCACCGCGACCGCCTTTGGCTCCCATCTGGTCAGGAAAACGCTGGCCGCGGAAAGCACCCCGAGCACCACCATCGAGGATGCGGCCAGTGTGAAAAAATTTCCTGAGCTGGCATCGTGCATCGACAACCACCAGCCGCCGCCCGCCACAAACAGCAATCGCGCGGTTTGCGCCAGCACCGGTCCCAAAACCTTTGCCGCACCTTGCGACGAGAAATACATCGAGATCGACAAGCCGATGAATGCGTACATGGGGGCCGCGATCGAAAGATACTGACGACTGGCGGCGCGCACGGCCGGATCTCGAGTGAAGATATCGACCCAGAGATCCGGAAAAACCGCGATCACGCTGGCGACGATGCCCACCGAAACGAAGGCAAGACAGCCAGCAACCAGTGCAATGCGCCGCGCCCGCGCTATGCGGTCGGCGCCGATCGCCATTCCTACCATCGGCACTGACGCGATCCCGACCGCAAACGCAATCGAGGTCAGCATGAATTCGAGCCGGGCGCCGATGCCGTAACCAGCGAGTATCTCGGTTCCGAACTGTGCCAGCATGTGCGTAAAAATGCTGATGGTGAGCACCGATTGCAGCGGCGAAAAGCAGGAGACCGCGCCGACCTTGAGGATGTCGACGAACATCGCCCATTGAATTTGAACCCCCTGGAGTTTCGGCATCACGCGGCCCCGCCCCGAAAACAAGTACCAGCCCATCACGGATATGCTGATCAGATAGGCGATCAGCGATCCGGAGGCGACGCCGCGCATGCCGAACCGCGGTATCGGCCCTAACCCGAGACCCAGCGTGCCGCCCAGAATGATCTGGCAGGCCGCGGAGGAAAGGATCATCAGTGAGGGCAGTTTCATGTTGCCGGTGCCGCGCAGAATTCCAGCAAATGTGTTCATCAGCCATGGCAGCACGGCGCCGCCGAAAAAGATCTGCACATATCCGATGGCGTAGGCCAGAACATTGCCCCGGCCGCCCAGCGATTCCAGCAGTTGCCGACCGAACACGAGCATCACCAGCATGAACGTTAATCCGAAGCAGATGCCGATCAGCAGCGCATGGGTGGCAAGCGTCGATGCGCGGTCGGTATCGCCGGCGCCAAGCGCCCGCGCGATCGCCGAGGCCACGCCGCCGCCCATTGCGCCGCCCGACATGGTCATGGTCAGGATCACGAACGGAAACACCAGGGCCATCGCCGCCAGCGATTCCACGCCGAGCCGCCCGATATAAGAGGTCTCCGCGATCACCACGCAGGTGCCTGCGCTGAGCGCAACCACGTTGGGCCATGCGAGCCATAGCAGGGTCCGCAGAATGGGCCCGTCAACCAGCACGTTCCGCGCCGGCGCCTCGATTGGCGGAAGCGGTTGCTCGTCCTCGTCTACGGGTATCTCGGCTATGCCGATATCGGACATTTATGCTTTCTAAAGCGCTTCGACGTGCAGACGGATGCGCGTCGACCAACGTGTCAACTCATGAAGACGCGCTGCCGTCGCGCCGCGGGCTTCCTAGCACGATCCGGCGCGATATCTTGTGCGTCAAGCGCATGGGGCGGCTGCGCATTTCATCCTCATCTGCGTTACATAACCGGAGCTTCGATCAGCCCACCGACCACACGAAGGGCGGCGTGCCGCCAGGACCAGCTCTCATGCTAACCGGAATGTGGCGACCGCAGCCGGCCGCAAGCCCCTCCAGCAATCCGTGCAACACACGCGCACACGCCGGAAGGTAATCGCTCACATTGGCCATCAGCCTCCAGGTTTGCTGCCTGATTTCGAAAACGCCGCCGGCCTCATCAGTGCCGACAACATCGTCCTGCGCTTCAAACAGCGCGCACAGGAACGCCGCGTATGACCTGGCCGCTCCTCGGCTCGCGGACAAGCCTTGCGCGATCTCGTCGAAATACTGCATCCCGATCAGCTTGCCGGTGAGGTGCAGAAGATGGCCACCGTCTTCCGGACCGAACAGTTGCACCATCACGGGCGCGGCAGTCCGCACATATTCCATGGCATAATTGCGATAGGCTTTCTCCAGTCGCGGCTTCGGCCAGCTTTCGACCGGCAATGCCGGCGCGGTGGCAGGATCAAACATCGGCGCTTCGAGATGACGCGCGAACACCAACCGTTGATCGACATCGATCGGGTGGTCGTATTCGCAGTAATAACCTTCCAGTCCGTCCTGACCGTCAACGCTTTGCTTGGTGCAGACGAAGCCGAGGTTGGGATTGCCAAGGCTGACCCCATTGTTGGAATGCCAGCCCCGCAGCATCGCGCGCGAAACTTCGCTGGGGATGCCGCAGATGGCGGTGCCGCGCCAAATCCAGCGCGGCGGCGGGTAACGGATCCACGCCTTGCGATCGGACTCGTACATGTATTCCACCGACACGCCGCCAATCCAGTTGGAAAGATAGTGGTATTGCGCGGCAGCGACTGCCGGCGGCAGATGATTCAAGCCAAGCTTCTCAAGGCCTGGGAGAAAACGTTCCTGCTGCTGGCGGCGAAATACCCGGAATACGAATTCGGCGGCATCAGCCGTTCCGCGCCGCGTTACGACGGACTGGATGAGGCCAGTGAAGTAAGCATGATATAGATCGGCGACAGCGCGCCACCGCCGCCATCGCGCTTCAGCTCCGCTCTCCTGCACTTCGCTCATCTTCTGTTTCGGACCATTTGCCTTCTTGCGTCAGTGCTTGTGGCGGGTAGTCAGCGACGCAATCCAATGCCGCACGGAGACTGAGCTCGCATCGTCGCGAGAGAGCCTACACCCGAAAGTGCTTGCTGAGCTTTAGCCCCTGCGCTTGATAATTCGACCCGATGCGCTGGCCGTACATGGCGTGAGGCCGCGCCAGCATTTTCTCATAGACTAACCGGCCGACGATCTGTCCGTGCTCGAGAATGAACGGCACCTCCCGCGAGCGCACTTCGAGCACGGCCCGCGAGCCTTGGCCGCCCGCGCCGGCGTAGCCGAACCCAGGATCGAAGAAACCGGCGTAGTGCACGCGGAATTCGCCGACCAGCGGATCGAACGGTACCATCTCGGCAGCATAGTCCGGCGGGATCTGGACCGCCTCCTTCGAGGCCAGGATATAAAATTCCCCGGGATCAAGAATGAGACTGCCATCCGGGCGCGCGGCAATAGCTTCCCAGAATTCATCGACCGCATAGCCGCCGCGCCGGTCGATATCGACCACACCGGTATGGCGTTTGGCGCGGTAGCCCACAAAGCCTTTGGTGTTCTTGCCTGAAAGATCGACGCTCAAGGCGACACCGTTGGCGAGGTCGGCCTTTTCGATATCGACCAGCCGTTCAAGAACGTGCAGCGCGTCGAGTTCACTAGACGTGAGGATAGCGTTGCCGGCGCGAAAGCGCACCTGCGATAACCGCGATCCCTCCCGCAGCAGCACCGGAAATGTCTTGGGGCTGATCTCAGCATAGAGCGGCCCGTGATAACCCGCGCCGATCATGTCGAAGCGCCGCGTGCCATCGGCAATCACGCGGGTGAACACGTCAAGCCGCCCAGTCGAACTTTTCGGATTTGCGGCGGCGACGATCTCCGCCGGCAGTGCGAGACTTTCAAGCAGGGGCACGATGTAAACGCAATTCGTCTCCAGCACCGCTCCATCGCTCAGATTGATTTCGTGCAGCTTCAATTCGTCGATGCGTTCCGCCACCGTCGCACCCGGCCCCGGCAAAAAGCTGGCACGCACCCGGTAGGCGATGTCGCCGAGACGCAAATCGAGGCTAGCCGGCTGAATCTGACTTTCGACGAAAGGATAGGTCGGCAGAATAAGGCCGGCATCCGCCATCGCCGCGATCATGCGGTCGGGCAGAATGCCATGGGCATCGGGTTGTAGCGTGAACGACACGATTGGGTTCCCGGGACGACCTTCGTCATAGTCGTCCAGACACTGGAAATGCTGAGTTTTAACCGGTTATCCGATGGCCGTCTTGACGGAAAGGGCGACAGGGAATATCAGCATCACTTATCCCGTGGTGATTTGAGCCGGCCGGCTTGCAGCCACGTAAAATAAGTCGCTAAACAGGCCGGGGACAGTGTGATCCCGGCCTGTGGAATTTTTCCAGGCCGGTTTTTTGTGACCTTTTTCGATGGTCACGTTGGAGGTCACATGGCTGTTTCAACTTCGTCCACCTCGACGACCGCACATTACCGCCCGGAAACGCGGCTGGTCCATTCCGGCAGCTTGCGCTCGCAATTCGCCGAAACATCCGAGGCCCTGTTTCTGACGCAAGGCTTTGTCTACGACAGCGCCGAACAGTGCGAGGCGCGCTTCAAGGGCGAAGACCCCGGCTTTCTCTATTCGCGCTTCTCCAACCCCAACGTCACGATGTTCGAACGGCGCATGATCGAGCTTGAAGGCGCGGAGGCCGCGCGCGCGACAGCGACCGGCATGGCGGCGGTGACGACCGCGATCCTCGCGCCGCTCAGAGCAGGCGATCATGTCGTAGCGGCCAAGGCGATGTTCGGCTCGTGCCGCTATGTGGTGGAAGATCTGCTGCCGCGATACGGCATCTCCTCTACTCTCGTCGATGGCCTCGATATCGATCAGTGGAAGCAGGCGATGCGGCCGAACACCAGGACCTGCTTCCTTGAGAGCCCAACCAATCCGACCCTCGACGTGCTCGATATCGGCGCGATTGCCGAGATCGCGCATGCGGGCGGCGCTCGACTGATCGTGGACAACGTGTTTGCGACTCCGATCTGGCAAAGCCCGCTGCAGCTTGGCGCTGACGTCGTGGTGTATTCGGCGACCAAGCATATCGACGGCCAGGGCCGCTGCCTTGGAGGAATTATTCTGGCCTCGGAAGCATTCATCGCCGAGCACATTCATACTTTTGTGCGCCAGACCGGCCCATCGATGTCGCCGTTCAACGCCTGGATTTTGCTGAAGGGGTTGGAGACGCTGGCGGTGCGTGTCCGGGCGCAAACCGAAACGGCCGCGGCGATCGCGGAAGCGCTCGCCCGACATCCGAAAATCGCTCGACTGATTTATCCGGGGAGGGCCGATCATCCGCAGGCCGCACTGGCGAAAAAGCAGATGCGCGCTGGCTCGACGCTTGTCGGGTTCGAGGTCAAGGGCGGCAAGCCCGCGGCATTCCGCGCCCTCAACGCGTTGAAGCTGGCGCGGATTTCGAACAATCTCGGCGATGCCAAGAGTCTCGTCACCCATCCGGCGACCACCACGCATCAGCGTCTGTCGCCTCAGGCGCGGGCCGAACTCGGGATCAGCGAAGGCTTCATCAGATTTTCGGCCGGGCTCGAGCATCGCGACGATCTGATCGAAGACTTGCAACGGGCGCTGGAGAAGGCGTGAAGCTGCGCATAAATGCGTAGCGCGAACCGCTGCGCGTCATCAGCCGATCAAGCTCACATCGGCCGATAGGCTTGCACCTTGGCCGGCAAGTTGACGCCGAGCTTGATCTGACCGACCGACTTGATGATGTCGTCACCGAGCAGCTGAGCGAAACAGGCGTAGCCCCAATCGTTCATATGCAGCCCGTCGGCGATGACGAAATTGTCGATCGGGATCGCCTGCTTCTCGTGCCAATCGCGCATGATCTGGAATCGCGGGAAGATGCCGACGTGGCGGAGTTCGGCCACCCTGCCGAGCAGCTTGACCATTTTGTTTGCGCTTTCGGCCCGCTCATTCACTCTCGGCGAGTACTGCGGATCGACCAGCACGAGATCGGCGCCCGCGGCCTGGATGCGCTTGATCCCATCCTCCACCTGCTTGGCGGTCTCATCGGGATCTATGTTGCGCAGCACGGCATTGGTGCCGACCTGCCAGATCACCAGATCCGGCTTCATATCAATCACTTCGATCTGCAGCCGTTTCATCATTTCGGCGGCATCCTCGCCGCCCTTGCCGCGATTGACTACGCTGATCTCAACGCCAGGATATTGACGCCGTAATTGCCCGGCCAAGCGGTTGGGATAGGTAAACTCCGGTGAGGTGGTACCGTAACCTGCGGTCGAGGAGGAGCCGAACGCGATGATCTCCACAGGCTGGCCCGAAGCCAGCTTGCTTGCGACGTGCGGCAGTGAGCCCATCGCCCTGGCGCCGCCCTTCGGCGGCGAGCAAGGAACACGGCTAAAAATGTCGCTGGCCGATTTCGCAACCTGCTTCACTTTGTCAATCGTTTTGGCGGTGAGGCTCTTCTGATCGACGGACGCAAGAGTGCCGGTGCCGGTGGTCTGGGGCGCCTCGCGCTTGGCGCTATCAGGAGGCTTGATGCTCTCGGAAGCTATGGGCTGATCGGATTTTGCGAATTCCGAAATGGCGCTTTGCGCGTGCAAGGGAAGTACCGAGATCCACGTAAAGAACGCAAGCGTGGTGATCGCCGCTCCGGCCAGCGCTGTCGTTCGGCAAAAAGGGCGTAGAAAACTCATTAACGCTGGATCCTCAATTCTGCTGAGCCGGTCCGAGATGAGCGGCGTCGATGACAAATGCCGACAGCGCGCGGCCGAGGCAATCGTGGACACGCTTGGCAAGCTCGACACCATGGACCGCACTAAACAGATCGAAGTCTCCGGCATCACTCCACTGATGCATAATGGCGAAACGGTCGAACAATGGCACGTCATACTTTTGCGCTACAACCCGCATGCTATCGAGATAAGGTGGAACTGAAACCATCGTTTCCGTACGTGGACTGTATTGCGGATTCATCAAAATCAATTCGGCTCCAGCATTTTGCAGCGCAACAACGCCTTCATCCAGCGCAGCGCGAAATTCATCGGGATCGATCGATCGCATGGCGTCAACGGTGCCGGTCTGCCAGACCACCAGCGTAGGCTTTTTATCTTCCATCAGCTTAACGAAGCTGCCGACAGTCTCCTCGGCGGTTTTCTTGACCTGTATATCTACCGACACGTTAACCTCAACGGCCGGTAGCTTCTCCCGGAGTGCGGCCTGGAAACGGGCCGGATAGGCGCTCGCTTCCGATCCGTTGATGGTCGAGGACCGGCTGCCGATCACGAGGATATCGAGATGCCCGCTCTTTACCTTTTCGGCGACCTTGGGCAGTGCGCTTTCGGTCGTCAGCAGATAGGCCGGAAGATCACAGCTCTGGACGGTATTATCGTCCGCACGCAGGGGCGCACCTGCAGCCAGGTATAAAGCACCCGACAACACTCCCAGCCCCAGCATGGCCCATGCCCTGGACTTCATCAGCCTCCTCCCGCCAAATCCGCGTTGCCGCCGGCGCTTTTTTTCGACGCGCTCTTATCGGCCACGTGCTTGTACCACGAAATCACCCAAGCCACGGCCCACATGATTAAGATCCCGGAAATACTGATGATAAAATGCATCACCGGGCCGCCCGAAACCTCGGCCAGTACGAAATGTCCGGCGAACGCCAAGAACACTCCAAGGCAGAAAATCTCCAACGAATGTTGCCCGCACAGGATCAGGGGTCGCAGCCAGGGCGATTTCAATCCGGGCCATTCCTTTGGCAGGAAGCGCACGGTAAGCGCCGCCAACGCGAGGAAATGCGCGAATCTCAGGACGTCGAGATCGGTCTTGTCGATCGGATACATCCATTGTTCGATGCGGCGCGGCATCAGATGGCCCAGTTGCGGCACATACCAGGTGAGCGTGACGCAGAACGCCGCGAACAGATAAGCGAATGAGATCCAGAGCGTGACGCGGGAGGACAGAATCCGGGACATTCGTTGCGCGCCGCCCAGCGCACACCAGGCGCCAAACACGAACAGCAACTGCCAGGCGAGCGGGTTGAAAGCCCAGTAGCCGTTCGGATATGCCGACAGGTACCAATCGTAATGCCAGGTCAGCGCATAGAGCGCGACCGAAAGCGCCAGCGTTACGTCCGTCTTCCACTTCATCAACCACAGGATCAGCGGGAGAAAAAGCATCAGCATTATATAGAGCGGCAACACGTCCATGTTGACGGGACGGAATCTCAGCAGCAGCGCCTGCACGATGGTGACGTCCGGCTGCTTGAGGAAATCCATGATTCCCATTTCTTCCGTGTACAGCGGGTTCTCGAATCTGGTGGCGACGTAGGAGATTTCCGCCAGGAAGATCGTGAACAGGAAAACGTGGGCGACATAAATCTGCCAGACGCGCCGCAAAATGCGCGCCGTCGCCACAACGAAACCGGACTCGATCATGGCGCGGCCGTAAACGAAGGCTGCGGTATAGCCGGAGATAAAGATGAAGATCTCGGTAGCGTCGCTGAACCCGTAATTACGGATCGTGAGCCAGGTCAGCAGGTTCTGCGGCAGATGGTCGATGAAGATCAGCCACAACGCCAGCCCGCGAAACAGATCCAGCCGCAGTTCGCGCTCGCCCGTTGCCGGAAACGATATCAGCGGCTTTGCCTTATCCGATACGGCTGTCACATCGGGTACAATAGCGTCCGCCGCGCCCGCGAGCGGCGGTCCGGCAATTCGATCGGCAATGGAAGTCATCTGGCACCGCTCTTTGTCAGGTCTCGTCGACAAACTCGTGGACAGCTCTGCTGGGATAACACGCGCGGCGTATATTCTTTTCGCAAAGATAGTATCGCTGGACCCGCCGCAAGCAAGCGCGGCCAGGATTTTGGCGCCGCAAGTGGCGCTGTAGGTTGGAACTGTGTTGAAACAGGGATGACAGCATTGCACCCATTCTATCGCGCCGCCGATTGGTTCCGAATAATTTTCTGGTTATGATCGGCCGTGAATTGAAAGAACTTGCCGCCATGTACCGCGCCATTACCCGCCAGATCGAAGTTACCGTCGAACCGAACTTCCTTCCTGAGCGCTCGTCCATCGAAAAATGCCAGTATTTCTGGTCCTACACCATCGCGATCACCAACACCGGCGATGAGACCGTGCAACTGCGGACGCGTCATTGGATTATTACGGATGCTTCGGGACGCCGGCAGGAAGTCCGCGGCGATGGCGTAGTCGGCGAGCAGCCCGTGCTCGCGCCTGGCCAGCGCTTCGAATACACCAGTGGCGTGCCGCTGCAGACGGCATCTGGCTTCATGACCGGCCGCTATCAGATGGAGAGCGAGAGCGGCGAACGCTTCGAGATCGAAGTGCCCACGTTTTCGCTCGACAGCCCGGAACACAAGCGCACGCTGAATTAGCGTGAGGCATTGGAGCTGGCTGCCGTTCTTCTTCCTTTCGTGAGGGTCGAGACACGAGCGAAGCTCGCTCTTTGTTATCCCTCCCACTTTTGTGGGGAGGGTGGCACATCGTGAGCGGCGCGAACGATGTGACGGGTGGGGGCTGCTTCTGCGGTATCAGCGAAGTTGGTTCGGTGCCTACCCCCACGCGGCGCTTCGCGCCACCCCAGAGCGAGCTTTGCTCGTCTCGACCCCGCAAGTGGGAGTGATAAGTAAGAGGCGAACTCCGCTGCCTCTTTATCCCTCCCCTTCTTTTATGGGGAGGGTGGCGCGAAGCGCCGGGTGGGGCTACGTGATACACACGAACAGCGCCCCACCCTGCACATGGTTCGCTCCGCTCACGATCTGCTTTCCCTCCCCACAAGTGGTAGGGATAGGAACGAGCAGCCGCGCTCAATTCCAAATTTTCAAACAGCCAGACAACCCACACCTTCGCGATCTCGCCGCGTGATCCGCGCGAGTTTCGTTTGGCCTGAAGCGCACCTGAAACATCAGAGGGCGCAGGGAATGCCGGGCGCTCGATGCGCCCGCAGCCTCGCATGCAAAATAAAAAAGCATACGAGTGTAGTCACCACGGTCACGCCGGATACACCCGGCATTCCCCGCGCAATGGTGTTAACGGTTTCCTTCGTGCTCTTCCCGGTGATCGGGCTTGGTTGTCACCGTCGCCTGCGGAATGACCCCCGCAAGCTTGACGCCAGCGTCGAGGCGTCAGAACCACACGACTTCGCCGTCCGCCTCACGCGCTGTTCGTCCGCAGCACATCAGCGTCCATCGCATCCCGCACCACGTTTCGTGACGTTGTGCAACGCCCCTCGTCTGGAGCAGGACCAAATCGCTCTATTCCTGCGTCTAGGCTAGCGTCAAGCGAAAACTTCGGGAATTCCGAAATCGGATTCCAAAAACGACGCGATCGACTCGACGCCTCACTGCGGCAGCCCTATTCGACGCCCGCTTCGTGGGGTGTGAATTGATAGACCGAACTGCAAAACTCGCAGGTCACGACTACCTTGCCGTCCTTCACCATCTCGGCGCGATCCTTGGGCGCGAAGCTTTTAAGCATCGCAGATACCGCCTCGCGCGAGCATGAACATTGGGCATGCAGCGCCAACGGACGAAACACGCGGACGCCGCGCTCATGAAAAAGCCGGTACAACAGCCGCTCGCCCGAAAGATCCGGATCGATCAATTCGATGTCCTCGACCGTCGAGATCAGCGACTGGCCTTCGACCCACGCATCGTCTTCGGCAACGGTATGGGTGAGACTGCCTTCCGGCGCGTCTCCGGGATGCAGATCGGCTCGGCGGGCGCGCTCCGCCGCCTGCGGCAAAAACTGCAGCAGCATTCCGCCGGCGCGCCAGCGATGTTTCGGACCCGCGCCGCCGCGCCATTCCTCCCCTACCGCAATCCGCACGCGCGTCGGTATCTGTTCGGAGCGCAGGAAATATTCATGCGCCGCATCTTCGAGGTTACCACCCTCGAGCGCCACCAATCCCTGATACCGGCTCATGTCCGCGCCCTGGTCGATCGTCATGGCGAGATGGCCTTTGCCCAACAGCGCGCCGGAATCCTGACCGTCTTTAAGCCGCTTCGCATCGAAGCGCGCATAGGCACGCAGTCGGTCCGGCGCCTGGAAATCCACGATCAGAAACGAAACGGGACCGTCGGTCTGGGTTTGCAGAATGAAGCGGCCGTCAAACTTCAAGGACGAGCCGAGCAAGGTCGTCAGCACCACCGCTTCGCCGAGCAGCTTGCCGACCGGAGCCGGGTAATCGTGCTTGGCTAATAGATCGTCGAGCGCGGGGCCGAGCCGCGTCAAGCGACCGCGCAGATCCAGCGCATCGACCTCAAATGGCAACACCGCATCATCGACAGGAACCGCCGAAGGCGCCCGGGTCGGAGTTCCACGCGTTTTAATGTCGGGAGATTCTGAAGTCATGACAGCTATCTGGGTAAGCGGGCGAAAAATCGAAAGCCCGCGCGCGCGAGATAATCCCGCTTCATTGTTCGCCTCGGCGTTTTTGCCGGGTCAATATTGTGAATATTCAGTTCAGCCGCGCCGTTCTAGCTCGCCGTTTCGAAACACCACGCCAGAATGCCTTTTTGCACGTGCAGCCGATTTTCGGCTTCATCGAAGACCACCGATTGCGGACCATCGATCACCTCGTCTGTGACCTCGTCGCCCCGATGGGCGGGAAGGCAATGCATGAATAATGCATCCGGTTTCGCCAACGACATCAGCCTGGCGTTCACTTGATAGGGCTTGAGCAAATTGTGACGGTATTCGCCATCCTTGTCGCCCATCGAGAACCAGGTATCGGTGACAACACAATCGACATCGCGCACCGCAGCCTCCGGGTCATTGCCAAGCAAGATCGGTGCTTGCGTCGCCTTGATCCATTCCCGCATCGCCTTGTTTGGCGCGAGCTGGGGCGGGGTCGCGACTTTCAACTTGAACTTGAACCGCTCCGCGGCATGAGCCCATGAGGCCAGCACGTTATTGTCATCACCCGTCCAAGCCACCGTGCAGCCCTCGATTGGACCACGATGCTCTTCAAAGGTCATCAGGTCTGCCATGACCTGGCATGGATGCGAGCGCCGCGTCAGTCCGTTGATGACGGGAACGGTCGCATGCGCGGCCAGTTCGAGCAGCGCATCGTGGTTGAGGATGCGGATCATGATGGCATCGACATAACGGGACAGCACGCGCGCGGTGTCGGCGATCGTCTCGCCGCGCCCGAGCTGCATTTCCGTGCCCGTCAACATAATCGATTCACCGCCGAGCTGGCGCATCCCGACATCGAACGAGACGCGGGTGCGGGTCGAAGGCTTCTCAAAAATCATCGCCAGCGTCTTGCCCTCGAGCGGCCTGTCCGCCTTCTGGTGGCTTTTAAGCTTCGCCTTCATGGCGACGCTGGCAGCGAGCATATTGCGCAGCTCCTTGGTCGGCAGCTCGCTCAGATCAAGAAAATGGCGAAGGACCTTGCTCATTGTCCCGCCGCCCGCTTCAACTGGCCGCCGGAAAGCGCGACGCATGCACGTTCGAGGCGCGACACGGACTCCTCGATCTCGGCCTCGGTCACAATCAGCGGCGGCAACAGGCGAACCACGTTCTCACCGGCGCCGACCGAGAGCAGCTTCTGTTCGCGCAGCGCCGCGACCAGGTCGCCGGACGGCACAACCGCCTTCACGCCAATCAGGAGCCCCTCACCCCGCACCTCGGCAAGCACGCTTGGGTGACGGTCGATTACCGACGCCAGCTTTTGTTTGAGCAGCAGCGACATTCGCTGCACGTGCTCGAAAAACCCGGGCTTCAGCATCACATCCAGGACAGCATTGGCGGCGCTGATCGCCAGAGGATTGCCGCCGAAGGTGGAACCATGCGAGCCCGGCGTCATCCCGACCGCCGCCTCGGTGGTCGCCAGACATGCGCCAATGGGAAAACCGCCGCCAAGCGCCTTTGCCAGCGTCATCACATCCGGCGTCACGCCGAGACGTTTATAGGCGAACAGTTCGCCGGTGCGACCCATGCCGGTCTGCACCTCATCGAATACCAACAGCAAGCCTTTCTCATCGCAAAGCTGCCGCAGCGCCCGAAAGAAGGCCGGCGGTGCGGCACGCACGCCGCCTTCCCCTTGCAGTGGCTCGATCAGAATGCCGGCAGTCGCGGGGCCGATCGCTTTCTTCACAGCCTCGAGGTCGCCGAGCGTCACCTGGTCGAAGCCATCCGCCGGCGGCCCAAAACCCTCGAGATATTTCGGCGATCCGGTCGCCGCCAGCGTCGCCAGCGTGCGTCCGTGAAACGCTCCGTCGAACGTGATGAGGCGATAGCGCTCTGGGCGGCCTTTGGCGGCGTGATATTTGCGGGTGATCTTGATCGCGCATTCCACCGCTTCGGCGCCTGAATTGGCAAAGAACACAAAGTCCGCGAAGCTTTGTTCGCACAGGCGCGCCGCCAGCCGCTCTCCGTCGGGGCTTTTGAACAAGTTCGACATGTGCCACAGCTTTGTCGCCTGCTCCTGCAGCGCCGCTACCAGATGCGGATGACAATGACCGAGCGCATTCACCGCCACTCCGCTGGTGAAATCGAGATACCGCTCGCCATCGGTCGACGTCAGCCACGCACCCTCGCCGCGCTCGAAGCCGAGATCGACCCTGGCGAATACGGGAAGCAGATGCGGCGGCGCGCTCTTGGTCATGGTGATCACTGAAGGTTAGGTCCGGTCGTGATACGCGCATTGACGCGATCGCATCGGCGGCCAGTCCCGGAAAACAAAACGTGCCGCCTTTTCGGGGCGGCACGTGGCAAGCATTCTATGCGCGCGGCGATAAGTGTCAACCGGTTCTGGAGCGCGACAACGCCGCAAATGGGCTCTCAAATTGCGTTGCGACGCGCTGGTGACGGAACATGTGGACGCACTCGCGCGAAGTCTTGCGCCGGAGTCACGCCATATTGTAGCCTTCAAATCGTCGGGTACGACATCTCGTGCGGTAGTATTTGATCCCTTAGTCGCAACTGTTCGGCGTAAACGTCCGGGCGCGCTTTCCGCGCTCGGCGAGGACTAAAGGATTCTGCCCGCAGGGATTTTTAGAGCTTTGGCATCGCAGCGCCGCCCCATGATCGGCCGGCGCGACGCGAAGGAAAGAATGCGATGACGGTATTGACCTGGTCTGACGATCGCGTCGAACAACTCAAGAAACTCTGGGAAGCCGGACTTTCGGCCAGCCAGATTGCCGCGGAACTTGGAAATGTGACGCGCAACGCCGTCATCGGCAAAGTGCATCGGCTGGGCCTTTCCGGCCGCGCCAAGAGTCCCTCATCGGCAGCGCCGCGCCAGCGCAAGGCACGGCCGGCCCAGCACATGATGCGGGTGGCACGCCCGGTCTCGCGCGGCAACACCGCGCTCGCGCATGCTTTCGAGGTCGAAGTAGAGACGGACCCGGTCGCCTTTGACAATGTGGTGCCGATGAGCCAGCGGGTCTCGCTGCTTGAACTCAATGATGCCACCTGTCACTGGCCGATCGGTGATCCCGCGAGTTCAGAATTTTTCTTCTGCGGCGGCAAGGCGCTGGCCAGCCTGCCTTACTGCGCGCATCACTCGCGCATCGCCTATCAGCCAGCCAGCGACCGGCGCCGTCAGCCGCCGAAGCAGACGCGTTAAGCCAACGACCCTATCCCGCCGCCCTGGCAAAGCGATCGTCGAGCGCGTAGCCGGCTCCGCGCACGGTGCGGATCGGATCGGCTTCGCGGCCGAGATTGAGCAGCTTGCGCAGACGGCCGATATGCACGTCGACGGTGCGCTCGTCGATGTAGATGTCGCGCCCCCACACGCTGTCGAGCAATTGCTCGCGGCTGAACACCCGACCGGGATGCTCCAGAAAGAATTCCAGCAACCGGTACTCGGTCGGGCCAAGTTCGATCGGCCGGCCTGCGCGGGCGACGCGGCGCTTCTCGCGATCGAGCTCGAGGTCGCCGAACGCCAGCACGCTCGCGATTCTTTCGGGGCTCGTTCGGCGCAACAGGCCTTTTACCCGCGCCAGCAGTTCCGGCACTGAGAACGGCTTGACGATGTAATCGTCCGCGCCGGTAGCAAGACCCCTGACGCGTTCGCTTTCCTCACCGCGCGCGGTAAGCATGATGATGGGCAGTGCCATGGTCTCCGGCCGCGCCCGCAATCGTCGGCACAGCTCGATGCCGGACAGCCCGGGCAGCATCCAGTCGAGCACGACAAGGTCCGGGACGCGCTCCTTTAACCTGGTATCGGCCTCATCGCCGCGCCCGACCGTCTCGACCTCGTAACCTTCGGCATCGAGATTGTAGCGCAAAAGCGTGGTCAGCGCCTCCTCGTCTTCCACGACCAGAATGCGCGCGCTCATGGTGTCAAGCCTTGCGTTGTGTTCGGTTTCGACGCCAACCCAGCGGTCTCCACTTCACTGCACATCTTAGCTTCGAGACGCGCTGCTGGCGAAGCTGGTCATGTCCCCCTTGGGGCGCTTCTCAAGAATCTGCTGGCCTTCAATCATGTAGAAGACGGTTTCCGCGATATTGGTGGCGTGATCGCCGATACGTTCGATGTTCTTGGCGCAGAACATCAGGTGGATGCAGAAACTGATATTGCGCGGATCTTCCAGCATATAGGTGAGGAGTTCGCGGAACAGCGATGTACAGATCGCATCGACCTCCTCGTCGCCTTTCCAGACCGCGATCGCCGACGGCAGGTCATGCGCGGCGTAGGCGTCGAGCACGGCTTTGACTTGCGACTGCACCAGATCAGTCATGTGCTCAAGGCCGCGGATCAGCTTCAGCGGCTGAAAATCGCTCTCCAGCGCGGCGACCCGCTTGCCCATGTTCTTGGCGAGATCGCCGATGCGTTCGAGATCCGTGGCAACCCGCATCGCGCCCACGATTTCGCGCAGGTCCACCGCCATCGGCTGGCGCCGGGCGATGGTCAGCACCGCGCGCTCTTCAATCACGTGCTGCAGCTTGTCGATTTCGATATCGGCGGCGACAACGCGCTGACCGAGCGTGACGTCGCGGCGTATCAGCGCATCGACGGACTCGACGATCATCCGTTCGGCCAGGCCGCCCATTTCGGCGACCAGCCTCGTAAGCTCCTGCAGGTCACTGTCGAACGCCTTTGCGGTGTGTTCGGAACCCATGGTTTGTTCTCCCTTACCCGAACCTGCCGGTGATGTAGTCCTGGGTGCGTCGATCGGTCGGCGAGGTGAACATCTTGTCTGTCTCATCGAATTCGATCAGCTCACCAAGGTACATGAAGGCGGTCTTGTCGGAGACCCTCGCGGCCTGCTGCATGTTGTGGGTGACGATCGCGATGGTGTAGTCCTCCGCCAGTTGTTGAATCAATTCCTCGATCTTGGCCGTCGAAATGGGATCGAGCGCGGAGCATGGCTCGTCGAGCAGAATGACCTCCGGTCGTACCGCAACCGTGCGCGCAATGCAGAGGCGCTGCTGCTGGCCGCCCGACAGACTAAGGCCGCTGGCACTGAGCTTGTCCTTGACCTCGTTCCAGAGCGCGCCGCCGCGCAGTGCCTTTTCCACCCGGCTGTCCATCTCGGATTTGGAAATCTTCTCGTACAGCCGGATGCCGAACGCGATATTGTCGTAGATCGTCATCGGAAACGGGGTCGGCTTCTGGAACACCATGCCGACACGGGCGCGCAGCAGGTTGACGTCGAGCCTGGGGTCGAGAATGTCGGTCTGATCGAGCATAACGCGGCCGGTCGCCCGCTGCCCGGGATAAAGGTCGTACATCCGGTTGAAAATGCGCAGCAGTGTCGATTTTCCGCAGCCAGACGGTCCGATGAATGCGGTGACGCGATGGGTCCCCAGCGCGACGTTGACGTTCTTCAGCGCATGGTGCTCGCCATAATAGAAATTCAGCCCGCGCGCGGTGACCTTTGCCGGCGCTTCCGGCAGCGTCACCGAACCCATGTGAGCGCCGGGATGGCTGATGGACACGGAAGCATCAGTCATTTTGCGTTCCTCTCGGCGGCAAGGATGCGCGCGCCGATATTGAGCGCGAGCACCGTCAGAGTGATGAGCAAGGCCCCGCTCCAGGCAAGCTGCTTCCAGTAGGCGTAAGGGCTTTGCACGAAATTATTGATGGTCACCGGCAGGTTGGCCATGGTCTTGGTGAGATCGAGACTGAAGAACTGGTTGCTCAACGCGGTGAACAGCAGTGGCGCTGTTTCGCCGGCGATCCGTGCGGTCGCCAGCAGGATGCCGGTAATCAGGCCCGAGCGCGCCGCCCGATACGCAACTCGCCTGATCACGAGCGAGCGCGGCAAGCCGAGCGCGGATGCCGCTTCGCGCAATGGATTTGGCACCAGCAGCAGCATGTCTTCGGTGGTGCGGACCACGACCGGGATGACGATCACAGCGAGTGCCAGCGCGCCGGCAAGTGCCGAGAATCCGCGCATCGGCACCACGACGACGCCATAGATAAAGAGTCCAATAATGATCGATGGCGCGCTCAGCAGGATGTCGTTGATGAAGCGTATCACCGAAGTCAAACGATCGTGCCTGCCGTATTCGGCAAGGTAAGTGCCGGCGAACAGCCCAAGCGGCGCGCCGATGCCGACGCCGATCACCGTCATGATGATGGAGCCGGTTATGGCATTGAGCAGGCCGCCCTGGGTCGACCCCGGCGGCGGGGTGCTCTGCGTGAACATCTGCAGGCTGATGCCGGCCAGCCCATTGTAGAACAGCGTGAACAGGATCAACGCCAGCCAGGTGACGCCAAACAACGCACAAAACAAACAGAGCAGTCTCACGACCACGTCGTTGCGGCGGCGGGTTCTGTAAATCGGATTCATGTTATTTGCCGGCCTTCGTTTCGAGACGCAGCAGCATCAGCCTGGCCGAGGCCAGCACCAGAAAGGTCAACACGAACAACAACAGGCCGAGGAGGATCAAACCCGACTGATGCAGCCCGTCGCTCTCGGCGAATTCGCTCGCGATCGCCGCCGAGATCGTGGTCCCCGGAGAGAACACCGAGCCGGTGATGCGAAATGAATTCCCGATGATGAAGGTCACCGCCATGGTTTCGCCGAGCGCACGGCCCAGCGCCAACATGATCCCTCCGATCACCCCGACGCGCGTATAGGGAATGACCACACTGCGCACGACTTCCCAGGTGGTGCAGCCGACACCGTAGGCTGCTTCCTTGAGCACCGGCGGCACCGTCTTGAACACGTCGACCGAGATCGCGGTGATGAACGGCAGCACCATGATGGAGAGGATCAGCGCCGCGTTGAACAGGCTCAGATACGACGGCGGCCCTGCAAAAATCGGTCCGAGGACCGGCACACCCTCGAACAGTCCGATCATGAACGGCTGAAGTGTGTTGGCCAGGAACGGGCCGAGCACGAAGAACCCCCACATGCCGTAGATGATCGAGGGAATGCCCGCGAGCAGTTCGATGGCGATGCCAATTGGACGCCGCAGCGATTGCGGACAAAGCTCGGTGAGAAAAATCGCAATGCCAAGTCCCACCGGAATGGCAATCAGCATCGCTATCAACGAGGTCACCAGCGTGCCGTACATCGGACCGAGCGCGCCGAGCACCGGCGGATCGGCCGAAGGCGCCCAGCGCTGTGACCACAGAAACGCGACGCCGTATTGCTGGATAGCCGGCCACGCGCCAACAATCTGTGACAGGATGATGCCGCTGAGAATAAGCAGCACCGAGATCGCGCAGACACGCGTGACCCAGTAAAAAGTGACGTCGCCAAGTTTGAAGGCATGGAGCGCTCTGGCTCGATCGTAAGGTCCAGCGGCTTCCATCAAATCGCTCTGAACGGCCAATTCCGACACGACCAATTCCTATACTGCTTTTGTTGAACCGCGTCGTCCTCGGGAATGCGCGGCCCGCCATTGGCGCGCCGCGTAGCACTTCACCGGTGTCGGGCCTCGTGGCGCCGCTCAGCTCCTGATGTCGGACGACCAGGTCTTCTCGATCAGCTTGATCACGCTGTCGGGCATCGGGATGTAGTCGAGGTCTTCGGCCATCTTGCCGCCCTTGTCGAAGGCGAAGCCAAAGAACTTGACGGCCTCGGCAGACGCCGCTTTGTCGGCCGGCTCCTTGTGCATCAAGACAAAAGTCGACGCCACGATCGGCCACGACTTGTCGCCCGGCTGATCCGTGAGGATCAGGTAATAGCCCGGGGCGTGGGTCCAGTCGGCATTGGAAGCCGCGGCCTTGAAGGCGTCCATGGTCGGCTGCACGGTCTTCCCGGCCTTGTTGACCAACTGGGTATAGGTCAGGCTGTTCTGCTTGGCGTAAGCATATTCGACATAGCCGATCGCGTTCCTGGTCTGGCCGACGTTGGCGGCAACACCTTCGTTGCCTTTTGCGCCGACGCCTGCCGGCCATTCGACGGCGGTGCCCGAGCCAACGCTGGCTTTCCAGTCAGCACTGACCTTCGACAGGTAGTCGGTGAAATTGAAGGTCGTGCCCGATCCGTCGGCACGGTGGATCACAGCGATGGCCGCGGAGGGCAGATTCAGTTTCGGATTGAGCTTCTTGATCGCAGCATCATCCCACTTGGTGATCTTGCCGAGATAGATCTTGGCGAGGGTTTCGCCGTCGAGTGTCATGTCGCCGGCCTTAACGCCTTCGATATTCACCACCGCAACGATTGCGCCCATCACCATCGGCCACTGCGTGAGGCCTTCCTTGTCGAGCTGATCGGGTTTCAGCGGCATATCGGTCGCGCCGAAGGTCACCGTCCTGGCCTGGATCTGTTTGATGCCGGCGCCGGAGCCAATCGACTGGTAGTTCACGCCGTTCCCGGATTGCTTCTTGTAGGCATCCGCCCATTTCGACAGGACGGGATAGATGAAGGTCGAGCCGGCACCGGTTACGTCGGCGGCTCGCGCGGATATCGTCGATGCGGCCACGAGGCCGGCAGCGACAAGCGTCTTCATGAAATTCATTGCGGGTCTCCAATACTCGTGAGCGAAGCGCCGATGCGCCCGATTGCGCCCACGCCGTCCGTTTAAGAGCGGCACGCGCTGTTTTTACGAAGCTTTGGTGACAGTCGGATGACAGTACAAGCAATTGATATTGCTTGAGTTATGCCGCAGGCGGCGGCTCTGCCAATGGAAAACAGGCGGTGAAGGCCGCCCCCTGCTTGGGCACGCTTTCGATCAACAGCCGGCCGCGGTGCCGGTTCACAATATGCTTGACCAGCGACAGCCCGAGCCCGGTGCCGCCCTGTGCGCGACTGTCGCCGACATCCACCCGATAAAACCGTTCCGTGAGCCGCGGCAGATGCTCGGGCGCGATCCCGGGACCGAAATCGCGCACCGTGAGCCGAACTTCCGGCGCGCCGTCCGCTGAAGCTGCCACCGCCAGCGAGACGATCACCTTGCCGCCGGAAGCGCCGTATTTCAGGGCGTTTTCGATCAGGTTCTCAATGAGCCGCAGCAACTCCTCGCGGTCGCCGGCAATCACGACCGGCGCCTGCGGCAGATCGAGATCAATGGTGACCTGACGCTCGCGCGCCAGCGGCTCGAGCCCGTCCGCGACCTGCCGGATGATGGGGAGGATGTCGAGCAGGGTATCCGGCCGGACATGGGCGGAGAGCTCAACCCGCGACAACGACAGCAGGTCATCAATCAGCCGCGCCATCCGTTTCGCCTGGGCTTGCATGATCGCAAGAAAGCGCTCGCGCGCCTGGGCATCCTCCTTGGCCGGTCCCTGCAGGGTATCGATGAACCCGGAAAGCGCCGCCAATGGGGTGCGCAATTCATGGCTGGCGTTGGCGACGAAATCGGCCCTCATTTCCTCGACCCGCCGCAACGGGGTTTGGTCATGAAAAGTCATCAGCATGCACTTCTCGATGCCGCCGAACAGTGTCGGCACCGATACCGGCGTGATGATCAGTTCCATCCAGCGATCGACCGGCACGGGATCGAGATAGGTGGCGCGCCGGGGTTCAGCGGTGGCGATCGCTTCGCGAAGGGCTCCGATGATTTCGGGCGAACGCAGTGCGAACTGCGCCAGCTCGTTCTTGCGTAGCGCCGGCGCGAGCTGGGTTGCCGCGCCATTGAGATGGATGACGCGTCCGGCGCGGTCGAGCAGCACGGCGGCATCCGGCATCCCGGCAATAATGGCGTTCACCGCCTCGCTTTCGGCCGGACTGTTGATCGCGCGCAAATCCTCGTTTGAAGTGGCGGCATTGTGCAGCCGCCACGGAATCAGGGCGGCGCCCGCGATGCAGGCAAATACCGCTGCAGCCAGCGTCGGCGAAAGTTCGCCGGATGTAACGACGACCGCGAGCGCCAGGCCGGCGACGAGCAGGATAATAGCCGAATGCCGCAAGCGGTCGGGCCAGGAGAACAAGGTTGGAGGAGCATCTACGGGCATCGGGCCGGCTTTCTCCCGTGCGTGTCCACGATCAGATGCCGGTTTCGCGACGCTTTCTGACATAGGCAGCCTCGCCCCTCGGCTGCGTATCGAGCCCTGGGGCCGCACCACGCATGCGCTTCATTCGCGTGCCCAATACAAGTTCGCGGAACATGAGCAGGATTACGGACAGCACGAAAGGGGCAATGTAGTAAAGCACGCGAAACAGCAGCATGCCCGCCAGCAGATCCTCGCGGTCCATCTGCCACAATCCCACGAGCATGGCCGCGTCGAACACTCCGAGCCCACCCGGGGAGTGACTGGCGAAACCCAGCAATGTCGCCGAGACAAAGATGACGGCGACTACGACGAACCCGAGGTTGGGCTCATCCGGCACCAGCACGTACATCGCCAGCGCGCAGAAACTGAGATCTACGATTCCGATCGCGATCTGCAGTAGCGTCAGCGGGCCACCCGGCAGCACCACGGTCCAGGGACCGCGACCCACCCCTCGCGGATGTGTCCAGACCCACAGCACGTAACTCAATAACCCCATAATAATGAGGATCGCAGCGACGCGGTTGAACCAGGGCGGGAGCTGATCGATCGCGGCCGCTGCTTCCGGATGATAGGCGATGCCCAGGCCCAGCACCGCGGCATTGCCGAGCCAGAACGTCAGGCCGGCCAGGAAGCAGATCTTGGCGACATCGATCGCGTTCAGCCCCCAAGCGGAATAGATGCGATAGCGCACCGCGCCACCGGTGAACACGCTGGCGCCGACGTTGTGTCCGATGGAATAGCTGGTGAAGGCGGCGAGCGCGTTGATGCGGTAGGGAACGTCGCCGCGGCCGATCGCTCGAAGCGCGAACCAGTCGTAGAATGTCAGCGTGAAATAGCCCGCGGCCACAAATAAAGCTGCCAGCGCGACCTGGCTCGGTTCGGTCTGCTTGATGGCTTCGATCACCTCATCGACGTCGATACCCCGAAGCATGTGGTAAAGCACGTAGCAGGCGGTTGCGATGACCGCGACACTGACGAGGACGCCTAACTTATGCAGGACTTGCTTCTGGCGCAGAAACGAGATCGCTCTGCGTATTACTTCCAGCATTTAGACCTCGAATTGCGATCCCGCGAGACGGCTCCTTGAGAGCGAATTTGCACCGCCAAGCCCGACAACTGCTCCCTGTGCAGGATGTGGTAGCGTGTTTTGAGCCGGAGTGGAATTCGCCTGACGTTAATAAAACGCACGTCTTCAAGATACTTAAGAGACTTTGACCGAGCCTTCGCTACGCTTTGCCGCACCCGCTGCAGCACCCGGTTGCCCGGCAGTTTGGGGCGGCTCGAGGCGTGAAGCTCTAGTGAAATCAGCCGGTCGGTTTCGCTGACAGCCGTTGGAAGTACAACAGATCGAGTTCCGGCGCTTTGCCCACGAGCCCGGTCAGCAAGGCATGCACTTGCCCGCGGTGATGAGTCTGGTGATTGAACCAGTGCGCCAGCGCAAGCGACAGTTGCTGCTCGAACTCCTCAGGGGATGAGACGCGCCGATATTTGATGGTTGCGGCGGCCCTCCTGTCATCCAAGCCTTCCACCCATTGGATGATCCGCCGATCCTCGGCCTCGCGGGCCGCACGCAGCTCCTCCAATGTCTCAAACAGGATCGCATCCAGTCTGTCCGGCGCCTCGCCCTGCCCGGTAAATCGCTTCATCCATATCCTGTCGGTCACCAGCAGATGGTTCAATGTGCCGTGGACCGATTTGAAGAAAGCCCCGCGATCGGCGCGATATTGCTCGTTGCTCAGCCGCGCCGCGGCATCATAGATCCGGCTGTTTGCCCAGGCATTGTAGTGGCTGAACATCCGATAGTGAGCTGCAGAGGCCATGTCTCACGTCCCGCCGTAGCTATAGCAATTCAATTTGCCGGCCTGGCGCGCGAGAGTACCCGCTCGCGCAGCCACGATCCCGCGGCGCAGCCCAGGATATACATTGCAAACATCAGCAGCGCGAGATCGAGCCAGTAGCCCGGCCGGCCCGGAATGAGATGGGCCAGCGCGGCTGCAACCACCGCAACGGCCAACAGCGCGAGCCATTGCGACGTGCGCTTCGATACGCCTCGTCCTCGATGAACTACCGCGATCCAGCCCATCGCGAAGCCCAGCAGCACCGAAAGCAGCAGCCAGCTCCAATTGAATATGACCAGAAATCCCATGCTATCTCACCAGGAACTCGATGCGGCGGTTTTGTGCCTTGCCTTCATCGGTGTCATTTGACGCGACGGGTTGCGAACTGCCATAGCCCAGCGCCGTGAAGCGGCCAGCTGGCAGCCCTGCTTTAACCAGATAGTCCGTCACTGCCTGCGCCCGCTTCTCCGAGAGGGCTTGATTGAATGCATCCTCGCCATCGGCGTCGGTATGCCCCGCAATATCGATGTTGGCGGTGGGACAGCGCATCGCGATTTCGATCAGCCGGTCGAGCAGCCCCGCCGAATCCGGATCGATGCTGGCGCGCCCCGGTTCGAACCGGATTTTTCCCTTGGCGAGCAACTCCGAGAATAGCTGCTGACACACGCCGGGGTCGACGGGGGCAGCAGCGGGCTTCACCGAAAGCTCGGTTTTGATCTGCCAACCCTCCGGAGAATCCTTAGCAAGACCGGCGCGGATCTGCGGCACAGCCGCTTCGTACAATGCGTCGCCCGAGATTCTCACCTCGCGATCGGTCACGACCAGCGTGCCGGTCGAGAGTCGCGACAAGGCACCCAACGCGGGCACTACCGCGTTGAGGAACCTGGAAGGTGCCCCCATACTGGCCTTGAGATTGTCGACGACCTTTTCGCTGAAAAACTTGCGGGCTGCGGCTGCGGCAATCGTGGCATGGACATTATTGTCGGGCACATAGCCGCTCATGGTCAGCGTTACCGTTACAGGATCCTTGTTGGCCTGAAAGATGTAAGGCGGCGCTTTGATATCATTCGCCGCCACCGAAAAACCCTCGGGCAGATTTTTCAGTGCCGCTGCGATCGCTTCGCGCCCACCGAGTTCGCGCGCCATGCCGGAGAGCGTGACGCTGGTATCGGAAAGAATGACTTTGCCATCCTTCAACTTTCCGATCTGCTCAATCAGCAGCAGAGCTGCATTATCAAATCGGGGCGGCGCGCCACGCGACAGTTTCATTTGATCGACAACTTCGACGCCAGCAAGGTTGGCGCGAGCCGTGTCGAGCAGTTTGCTCTTGGTGGCGGGCAGTGGCGAATTGCCGCTCAGGGTGACTTTGGCGACATCCCGCTCCGCCGACCACACGAACGGCTTGGCCTCTGGAACGAGGCGAGTTTCGTCATTGACGAGCCGCACGCCGGATACGGCTTGCACAGCGGCGAGCGCGGTTCGACGGCCATCTTCCGAAAAGGCATTGGCTGCAAAGGTGACGTCGCGGCCAGACACCTCGATGCTCGTCTGATCGAGCAGGTTATCCTTAAGCGCCGAGCTGGAGCGGGCAGCTAGATCGGCTTCGATCGGAGAGGTGCTGAGCCAGGCTGCCAAAGCCCAAATGATGCCCAGTGGAATAACGCCCGGCCACCATTTGCTGCTCCACCTGAAAAGTCCGTGCATTCGATGTCCCACAGGGCCCTGCCGCCCCGTTTCCAAAGCCCGTAACTGTTGCGGCACTCGCGCCACGAGCTTCGGAGAGAGAAAAGCAAAGGAGAGAGAAAACAAACCCTTGGAAGGCTGTCAAACCGGAAATTGGGTCAATTTCGGACCATCGGGCGACGTAGCCACTAATTATTTGTTCAGCGATTTCCCGGTACTTTCGGCGGTTGAATCCGAACCGGCGGGCGATCCGAATGCATCAATTTCGAGACGACCTGATCCACGCCGGCCTGGCAGCGCTCTACTACACCGGCACGCATCATCTGCTGCGACCGATCTTCGAGGGGGTAGGCGCCATTTTCACGATGCACCATGTCCGCCCGGCCAGCGGAGCCGAGTTTCGACCCAATCGGCAGCTTGAGATCACACCTAATTTCCTGCGCTCGATGTTATTGCACCTGCGCTCGCGCGGCATCGACATCATCACTCTGGATGAGCTGCATCAACGACTCCGCGAGGGCGACGTTTCGCGGCGCTTTGCTTGCTTCACCTTCGACGATGGTTACCGCGATAACCGGGATTTCGCGCTCCCGGTAATGCGGGAATTCGACGCACCATTTACCGTGTACGTGACCAGCGACTTCGCTGAAGGTATCGGCAAGCTTTGGTGGATCACGCTGGAGAGAGTGATCGCAAAGGCCAGCGTCCTCGAAGTAGTGGTCGATGGCGCTGCCAAGCGCATCGAAGTTCGCGCGCCGGCAGCCAAGCAGATCGCATTCGAACGGTTGCGCCGCTGGCTTCGTTCTTTACCCGGCGATCAGGATATTAGCCGCGAGATCGCGGCATTGGCCGCGCCACATGGCATCGATGAAACTGCGGTATGCCGCGATCTCTGCATGTCTTGGGATGAGCTTAAATCCTTCGCAGATGATCCGCTGGTCACGATCGGCGCCCACACCATCACGCATTGTAACCTCGGCAAACAAACCGAGGCGAAAGCGACCCGGGAAATCGCGGTCAGCCGTTCACGAATCGAGGAGATACTGAAGCGTCCGGTCGAACATTTTGCCTATCCATACGGCGACAAGACTGCAGCGGCCGCCCGCGAGTTCGCGCTTACTCGCAACGCCGGCTTCAAAACCGCTGTGACGACGCGGCCCGGCATGATTTTCAGCAAATCTGCCGATCACTTGACCGCGCTTCGGCGTGTCTCGCTGAATGGCAACTACCAGTACTCGCGGGTTCTGCCGGTGCTGACCTCTGGCGCAGCGACCGCGATGTGGAACGGCTTCCGACGCGTTGACGCAGCCTAACTCAGCTCCGCTTCCGCTTGCTTGACTCGTTGCGCCCCTGCGCCCAGAAACATGCGCAAACCAAACGGGGGACGCGACATGTTCACGGATCTGTTTTCGCTCAAGGGCCGAATTGCGGTGGTAACGGGTGGGTCGCGCGGCATCGGCAAGATGATCGCCGGCGGCTTCCTCAGCCAGGGGGCATCGAAAGTCTACATCACCGCGCGCAAGGCCGGCCCGTGCGAGGCCACGGCTAAAGAGTTGACAGCTGAGTATGATGGCGAATGCATCGCGCTGCCTATTGATATTTCAGGCATGGCCGGCGTCGAGATGCTGGCTTCCGAGATCAAGAAGCGCGAACCCAAACTGGATATTCTGGTCAACAATGCCGGCGCGGCATGGGGCGCGGATTTCGACGAGTTTCCTGAGAGCGGTTGGGACAAGGTAATGAACCTGAACCTGAAGACGCCGTTCTTTCTCACCAAGGCGCTGGCGGCGCCGCTGCGCGCTGCGGCAAGGGCTGACAGGCCTGCCAAGGTTATCAACATCGCCTCGATCGACGGCGTGTTCGTCAACCCGATGGAGACCTATTCCTATGCCGCCAGCAAATCGGGTTTAATCCACCTGACCCGCCGGATGGCAGCGAAGCTGATCCGTGATCATGTCGTGGTGACGGCGATCGCGCCGGGACCGTTCAAGTCGGACATGAATAAGGCGGCACGCGATCACTCGGACGAGGTGTCGAAGCGCGTGCCTTCGGGCCGTATCGGGACGGACGAGGACATGGCGGGGGCCGCAATCTATCTCGCCTCGCGAGCCGGCGATTACGTGGTCGGCGCCACCATCGCGGTCGATGGCGGCATCGTCTATGCGAATCCCGGCATCAAGGGCGACGGCTGGGATTAGAAGGGGCACGCATCGTCCCTTCGATCGTCGTCGTCATACTCCGCGAAGGGCGGGCATACAGTATTCCGGGGAATATGCTGGGCGTATCAAGCGGGCGAATCTCGCCGATTGTCTCAGCCACTGCATCGCAGTCATAGCCGGGCTTGTCCCGGCCATCCACGTTTCTAATAATTCTGTCTCAAATGATTTTGTCGTACAGATCAACCCACTCGGGATTGTCGGCCAGAATCAGCCTTACTTTCCATTTTCGCGACCAATGCTTGATGTTGTGTTCGCGCTGGATCGCAGCCTGAATGTCCTCGTAGTGTTCGAAATAAACGAGCCGCTTGACCTAATACTTTTTCGTAAATCCTGCGATCTGGCCATTCCGATGTTCGTGAATTCTTCGGACAAGGTCGTTCGTAACACCGACGTACAAGATGCCGTTGGGCGCGCTTGCCAGTATGTAAAGATAGCCACCTGCCATTGTCACAACATGAAGAACGTGGATGGCCGGGACAAGCCCGGCCATGACGATGGACAGCCCGGGACGTTCACGCCTCTTCCCGCCTGTAGTGACGTGCCTCAGGTCTCGATCTTTACGTATTCGAAATCACCAGGCTTGTTGTCGATCCCGACCTTGGGCGGCGAAATCCATGGTGCGTAACCGCCGAGCTCGGTCACCGGCGTCATCAGGGAGGCAATGAAGTCGCCGTCCTCCGTAGACGGCAGCCAGTCGCTCTTGCGCTTGTTCCAGGTCGCATCGTCGATCAACACGCCATCCGGCGTGGCGTGGATATCCCTGAACTCGCCGATCTGGCGATGGAACGCGACATTCGGCAGGCTCAGCTTGAACTCGTATCCGGCGAGGGAAATGATCTTGTTCCAGCGCAACAGCCCTTTGACGCAATCCTGGGTATAATCATCGCGCAGCCGCATGTTCAAAGCAGTCAGCGCCGGCTCGTCGACAAGCTTGATCTGCCCCCCCACCAGCTTCAGCACCGGATAGGTGTCGTTCTGGAGCCGGTGATCGTCCTTGATCTGGGTCTCATGATAGCGACCCTTGACGCCGGCATTGAACGCGTTCGCCGCGTTGGTCGACACTTCGGAGCCAAACAGGTCGAGCGACAGCGTGTAGTGCAGGTTCAATTTTTTCTGGATGGTCGGCAAATCGATAACGCCGAGCGCGCGCACCTTGGCGATGTCGGTTGGATCACTGATCCCGGCGCTCCGCATCGCCTCGCAGGTTCGCTGCACGATCCGGCTGATGCCGGTCTCGCCGACGAACATGTGGTGCGCCTCTTCGGTCAGCATGAAGCGGCAGGTGCGCGACAACGGATCGAAGCCGGATTGCGCGAGGCTGTGCAACTGCATCTTGCCGTCGCGATCGGTGAAATAGGTGAACATGAAGAACGACAGCCAATCCGGCGTGGCCTCATTGAAGGCGCCCAGCATGCGCGGGCTATCGGCATCGCCCGAGCGGCGGCGCAGCAACTCGTCCGCTTCCTCACGGCCGTCGCGGCCGAAATACTTCTGCAACAGATAAACCATCGCCCATAGATGGCGACCCTCCTCGACATTGACCTGAAACAGATTGCGCAGGTCATACAGCGAGGGCGCGGTCTTGCCGAGATGGCGCTGCTGTTCGACCGAGGCCGGTTCGGTGTCGCCCTGGATCACGATGAGCCGACGCAGCATCGCGCGATGTTCGCCCGGTACTTCCTGCCAGGCGGGCTCGCCATAGTGCTGACCGAACGGAATGACGCGGTTCTCTTCCTGGGGCGCAAGCAGGATCCCCCAGCGATAATCGGGCATTCTGACATAATCGAACTTGGCCCATCCGCGCGGATCGACGGAATAGGCGGTGCGCAGATACACCAGCGATTGCTGAAAACCGTCCGGGCCCATGTCGGTCCACCAATTCATGTAGCCTGGATGCCAGCCTTCGAGGGCTTTCAGCACCTGTCGATCCTCGCTAAGATTCACGTTGTTCGGAATCTTGGTTGAGTAATCGACGTTCATGACGTTGACGTTCATGGCGTGCTCCTCGCTCGAACTCTCTTCAGGCCGGATGAGCCGACCCTCACGCGACTAATTTTTTCAAACTCGGGTCATATCGAACTGCGGCTTCTGGCCGGTGCCGTAGCGAAGCAGTGCGCCGTTCTCCCCAACCGCATTGGGGCGCTGGAAGATCCAATTCTGCCACGCCGTCAGGCGTGAAAAGATTTTCGATTCCATCGTTTCCGGACCAACGAAACGCAAATTGGCTTCCATGCCGGTAAGCCCGTCTGGCGAGAAGCTGGTGCGCTCCTCGAGAAACACCCTGATCTCATCATCCCAGTCGATATCGTCGAGCGCAAACGTCACCAGACCGAGCTGTTCGGCCTGCTCCGCATCGAGCGCCTCGCCGATTTTCTCGCGCGCGCGTTCCAGAT
>NZ_DATEPI010000284.1:0-2337 GCF_035273305.1 Bradyrhizobium sp.
GCGCTCGGATGTCCCGAGCAGTCCATCACCAGATCGGCGCCGAACCCGCCCACGATGTCGCGCACTTTTTTGATGCGCGCTTCTGGCGTCTTGATCTCTTCGATATCGACGGTCGTCTCGGCGCCGAACTTGCGTGCGAGCTTAAGCCGCGGCGTCTCCGGCGCGCCGACGCAGATCACCCGGCTTGCGCCCATCTCCTGCGCGGCCGCCACGGCCAGAATGCCAATCGGGCCGGAGCCCTGGATCACCACGGTGTCGCCCCAAGTGAAGCCGCCGGCGCGCGTGGCCCTGTTGAAGGCGCGGATGCATGATGTCAGGGGTTCGGACAACGCGCCGAGCCGCAACGACATGTCATCGGGCAGTTTGTATATTTTTGTGCCCGGCAGCATCTCAAGGTCGACATAGACATATTCAGCCCAGCCTCCCCAGAGATGCGGCGCTTTGTCGAACCCGAGATAACGGCCGTAATAGACCGGCGTCAGGCATTTATTGGCGCTTAGCGGGTAGTGAATGCAGTAGTAGCAGTGGCCGCACGGCATCAAAGGCGGGATCATCACCTTCGATCCCATCGTCAGCGGCTTGCTCATGAAATCCTCTTTGAATTCGGAGCCAACCTCGACCAGCACCCCGCCGATCTCGTGACCGAGCGTGAAGGGCCATGGCAGCGGTTTCGGCCAGTGGCCCTTCAGAATGTGCAGATCGGTGCCGCAAACGCCGCAGGCACCGACCTTTATGAGCGCCGCTTTGCTCGTAATTTTGGGCCACGGTACGGTGCGAATGACGGGCCGTGCTCCCGGGCCATCGTAGGTGCATACGCGAATCTGTTGCATGCGCTTCCTCTTTCCCCTTTTTCTTTCTTGGTGGCGCGGCAAAACGTTATTCGAGACCGGCCGCTGTGCCAACGCTGCGATCTCGTCTCGATAGCGTCCCAATCTCGACCACGACGCCCCTGCGCGGATGCTGCATCGGTTGAGACAGACCGGCGTCCCCTCACCAGCCTTCCGCTAACCGCTCGTTAACCCTGCTGGACGTAGGGTCATTGAATATAGAGATCCCGGTTTTCGGCTGGCGAAGATGGCGTTCGCGATCAAAAAAGCTATAGTTCCTGCCGCCGAAGAACGCCGCCGTTTTCAGCGCGTGAAGATACATCTGCTTGGCCGCTACATGCTGCCTGACCGGCGTGAGTTTCCCTGCCAGATCATCAATATGTCGCCAGGTGGGCTCGCGCTGCTGGCGCCGGGAATCGGCAATGTCGGCGATCGCGTGATCGCCTATCTGGACCACATCGGCCGGGTTGAAGGCAGGATTACCCGCATTATTGACAACGGCTTTGCGATGACCGTCGGCGCCACCGCTCGCAAGCGGGACAAACTCGCGGCTCAACTGACGTGGCTGGCCAACCGGGACATTCTGAACCTGCCGGAGGACAGGCGTCACGACCGCATCGTGCCACGCAACCCGATTGCGCTGCTCACGCTCGAGGACGGCACCAAAATGACCTGCCGGATCATCGATCTTTCGCTGTCCGGCGCAGCCATCGCCGCGGAAAACCGGCCGCCAGTGAAATCCATGGTCCTGCTGGGCAAAGTCAACGCCCGGGTGATACGTAACCTCGAGGAGGGCTTCGCCCTCGAGTTCATTCACGAGCAGTTGGCCGAAACGCTCGAAGACAGCGTTACCGCAAGGTAAACGCGTCGCCTCCCCACATCGCAGGCTTCTGAAATCCGGACGGCTGCCCGCCGCGTGCCGCGTTGGCTTTCGCGGTCCGGCGCGGCATGCCCGAACGGATTCGCGGCCGGACTTTCTAAGCAAATCGGTCTTAGCCGGGCTGAATGGTGAGCAATCCCTAAAATTTGAAACAAATTCTAAGCTTGTTTTATTCAAGTAAAGATCGATTTTAGTTTCAATTTGACTTCAAAGTACCTCAAATCTACTTGGCTTACTTAGCGGCGGCGCAAAACGTTTGTGCGCAACGTGGTCCCAACAAAAAACGGGGGGCCACAATGTTTGGTTTCGGGGGAGACGGAAAGGGATTGGCGATCGTCGCCGTCCTGTTGGGATTGAGCGCGCCAGCCAATGCCGGCGACGAGCGGGTTCTTTATGCCGCGCTTGGCGAGATCACGCGAGCGCCGATCGGCTGGGTGGAATTTTGTGCCGACAATCCGGTCGATTGCCACGGCGGCCCATCTCAGCCACGCGACATCGTGATGTCGCAGACGACGTGGCGGGATCTGGTGCGGGTCAACCGATGGGTCAATGAAACCATCAAGCCGATGACCGACATAGATCATTGGGGCGTGATCGAGAAATGGTCGCTGCCGACGGATGGCTACGGCG
>NZ_DATEPI010000285.1:0-9263 GCF_035273305.1 Bradyrhizobium sp.
CTCCGTGTGAGGGAGAGTTGGTCTCCAGTGAAACCCCGCCGGCATCGCGCCGGCGGGGTTTCATTGCTTCTGCACCGAGATCGCACGGCTCGCGTCAGACCGCCGAGCGCGATCCATTACTGCTTCTGGTGCGGCTCCGACGGCAGCGGTTCCGGATGGGTTTCGTCATACACCAGCCACAGCTCCAGGGCCGCAAAGAACGCAACCGCGAGACCTATGCCGATGCTGAAGTGCATCGCGCGCGTATGCGGAAAACCGAGTATCCAGGGCGAGGCGATCAGCCAGAGTCCCAGCAGCAGGTTGGCCCATTCCTCCCAGGTGGCGAATGCCAGCATCGCCGCGAGCGACAGGATCGCGACCGCCACGCCGCTCACGCGCAGATCCGCGGCCGCGGTACCGTTCGCTGCCGCAAACATCCACGGCGATATGAACAGGAACGCCGCCAGCAGCAGATTGTAGAGATCAAGTATCGACTCGCGCCGCCACTTTTTCATGGCCAACCTCCCGCGGTCCCCTTCAGCGCCTGTCGTATACGCCGGCCGCGTCGATGTCTTTACCGGTGTAGTCGGTCATCATAGCCGTCGCCACCAATGTGATCACCGCGCAGATCGCGATATAGCCAGCGATCGCCGTTGACGAATGGAACGTGCCGAACAGCCAGGTCGCGATCAGGGGCGCCGGTCCACCGGCGATGATGGAGGCTAACTGATAGCCGAGCGAGGAGCCGCTGTAGCGCAGTCGTCCGGTGAAGCTTTCAGCAATCAGAGCCGCCTGCGGTCCGTAAAGCATGTCGTGCGGCACGAGCGAGAGGATGATCGCGAAGAAGATGACCGGCTCCGATCCCGTATTCACCATGGCGAAATAGATGAATCCGAAAATCCCGGTCGTGATCGCGCCGATCATGTACATGTTCTTGCGGCCGATGCGGTCGGACACATGGCCGAACACGGGAATAGAGACGAACGACAGCACGGAAGCCGTCAGCACCGCGGTCAGCAGGAAGTTGCGGGAGACGTGCAGGGTTCCGATGCCATAGGAAAAGACAAACGCCGTGAAGATGTAGAACGGCGCCTGCTCGGCCATCCGCGCAAACGCCGAGAGCAGGATCTCCTTTGGATGCTGCTTGATAACCGTCAGCATCGGGGTGCGATCGATTTGGCGCTCGGCAAGCAGTTTGGAGAACACCGGCGTCTCGAGAATGCCAAGCCGGATGTACAGACCGAGGCCAACCAGGATCAGGCTCAGCGCGAACGGAATCCGCCAGCCCCAACTCAGGAATTGGTCGCCGGACATTTGGCTAAGCGCGAGCACCGCGAGGTTGGCGAGGAAAAGTCCACAGGGCACGCCGAACTGCGGCCAGGAAGCGATCAAGCCGCGCGAATGATTGGTGCGCGCCCATTCCATCGACATCAGCACCGAACCGCCCCATTCGCCGCCGACGCCGACGCCCTGGATGAATCGCAGGATAGTCAGGATCACCGCACCCCAGACTCCAATGCTTTCATAGGTGGGGACGATTGCCACCGCAGCGGTGGCGATGCCCATCAGCAGCAGCGTCGCGATCAACGTGGACTTACGGCCGATGCGGTCGCCGTAATGCCCGAAGATGGCGGCGCCGATCGGCCTGGCAACGAAGCCAACGGCGTAGATGCCGAACGCCTCCAGCGTTCCAACCCACGGGTCGGAATGGGGGAAGAAGAGCTTTGCGAAAACGAGACCAGTGACCGTGCTGTAAAGAAAGAAGTCGTACCATTCGATCGCGGTGCCGACGGTCGACGCGATCACCGCGCGGCGAAGCTGAACCTGATGCTCGGATGGGGAAAGGCGGGCCAGGTCGCCATCGAGTGCTGCCATGAGAATTCCTCCGCAACAGCCCCTTTTCGCGGGAACGCGGTCGTTCCGGCAGAGTTCCATCCGCCCCGGAACATTCGCGAAAACTTTAGGGGAAGGCGGCTGCGGGCGGGCAGGGCGAGGGCAGGGCCCAGGGCTGACGGCCAACGCCACGCGGACCAGGTTCGCTGAGTTAGGGTCCTCCGTTCGGGAAAGGGCAGGTGAGCGCAGAAGTTTTCGCCGCGCATGTTACTGTCGCTTTACCCGCCTTATCGCTTCACCTAACCACGTTCGCGGTTGCGTTGTATTTCGCGCATCACAGCTGTGAACGTGCCTGCGCGTGAGAGCCGTACGACTGAGACCCTCGGATCGCCGACGCAAGTTCGCTGCAGTCAAGGGTCGCAAACTCTACTTCTCAGGAAGGCTGCGCCATTCTTGCCGACCTCGCTGTTGATAACTCAACGGAATTTGCTTCTTAACCACCGTTAACGTACTGAAATATCACTTGATTTTTGGAACAAAAGCTCTACCTATTCATTCGTTGTTCTGTGTGAGTGGAAAGACAGGAGGGCAACATGTCGGCTCGACACCAAAAGCCCCAGGAGCTTGAGACTCCGCACGTGGATAGTGCGCCTCCGAGCTATAAAGTGCAGCCTCAAAAGGCTCCTGACTGGAATACGCTCCAGGCCGAGGTCACCGCTCAATTTGCCCGGACAATCGCCTATCTTGCGAAATGAGCCAAACTGGCTGCCGTTAGAGGTAGTTCTTAAAGTCAACCAAGATGCTGTTTCAGAAACTGGCGAAAACTATTTCCTGCGCGATCGCTCTCTTTTAGAAAGCGCACTCGGCAAAGCCCAAAATCATTGGATTTACGGCGAGGATGACGTTGTTGTCCTCGCCGTGCAATTGCTAGCAGGCATCGTTCAAAATCATTGCTTTGAGCAAGGGAACAAGCGGACGGCTTTCATCGTCTTCGTGATGTTCTTGAAAGCCAACGGCTACAATTTGACCGTGCCAGATGGCGAAATTCCATTGGGCCACTGGATTACGGGTCTAGTTGCAAAGGGTCTCGGTATTGAACAGTTTACTGAACTGATACGCCCCTTCGTGAAAGCCCTTTAGCCACTTAGCCCCGTCCGACATTCTTCTCACCGGCGCGCGCTCACTCACAGTCCGCCGGCGCTGAACCGCAGCGGCTGGACCACGTCGTAGGCCGCTTTCGTCAGCGGCACCGCGTAATCGACGGTCAAATTCCCGAACGGGGAGGCCCAGGTCAGGCCGGTGCCGACCGAGGATCGCACCACATTATTATTGGCGAGCTGCAGCGATTGTGCCGAGCCCGGAAACGCGGTGGGCCCCCGGTAGCCAAACACGCTGCCCGCATCGACGAACACGTTCGCCTTTAGCCCATACTCCTGCGGCACGCCCGGAATATTGCTCTGCAGCTGCGCGGTCGTGGCCCAATAGATGCTGCCGCCGACATTATCCATGCTGGTGCCCGGCGTGAGATCGCGCGGGCCGAAGCCGTTCGGAGCAAATCCCCGCACCATGGTCGGGTTGCCGAAGAATGTATTGAGCAACGGCACCTGCTGCCCGCCCCAGCCGGTGACGTAACCGCCTTGCGCACGCACCAGGCTGACCACGTCATCGTTGATCGCGTGATAGTAGCGAAGGTCTTCGGTGGTGCGGAGGAATTTGACATCGCCGCCGAGGCCCGCGAGATCCTGCTTCAATTGCGAGCTGAAACCGCTGGTCGGATTCTTGACGTTGTCGAGCGAGTTGTAGTTCACCGTGCTGCCGACCGCGGAAACCCATTGCGGTCCAGCGAGCGCGGCTTGCTGGATCGGCAGCGACGGCGCCAGCGCAAGCGAGGTCGGGTCCAGCGTGACATCCTGATTATAGATCGAGTAGCGATACTGCACGCCGATCTGCTCGGTGATGGGCGTGCCGAACTGCGTGGTCACCCCATAGATGTTGCTGCCGTACGACTGGTACGGGCTCGACGTGTTCTGCCGGCCATAGAGCTCGATGCCCGCTGAGACGCGCGTGCCGAGGAAATAGGGCTCGGAAGCCGCGAGATCGATTCCGCGCGCGTACTGGCCGTAGGTAAGGGAAGAGGTCGCGGCGATGCCGCTACCGAGGACGTTGCGGTCGCCCAACTTGACCTCTCCCAGCAGGCCGTCGGTGGTCGAGTAACCGCCGGAGATCGAGAAATCGCCGGTCGATTGCTCCTCAACCGCGACGTCGAGCACCACGCGATCAGAACTCGATCCCTGGCGGCGCGAAATCTTGACACTCTTGAAATAGTTCAAATTCTTCAGTCGTCGCTCGGCGCGATCAAGCAGGCTTTTGTTGTAGGCGTCGCCTTCGGAAATATCGAACTCGCGCCGGATCACATAAGCGCGTGTACGCGTGTTGCCGTGGATATCGATGCGCTCGACATAAGTGCGCGGCCCCTGATCAATCGTAAACGCGACATCGATTCGCTTGCCTGCGGCGTCGCGGTTGATGCGCGGCGTAGCCTGGGCAAACGGAAATCCCAGCTTCGACAGTTCGATCGCGAGAACCTCGGTGGTCTTATCCAGCGCGCCACCATCGAACGTGGCGGCCGGTTTCGCCACCAGCAAACCGCGGAGTTTCTCGGAATCCACGCCGGGCACGTTGCAGATGACCGAAACGTCGCCGAAGTGATAGCGCTCGCCTTCATCGATCGTGAACGTCAGGGCAAATCCGTGCAGCGCCGGATCGTATTCGGCCTTCGCCGAGGTCACGGTGGCGTCGGCATAGCCCTTGCTCCGGTAGTACAGCCGCAACTGCTCACGATCGGCGGCGACCCGATCCGGATCGTAGGCATCGCCGCCGGTCAGGAAGCTGAGAAAGTTGGTCGCGGAAGTCTTGATGACGGCGGCGAGTTGCCGGTTGCTGAACACGTGGTTGCCAACGAAATCGATCTGCCGAACGGTCGTTTTCTGACCTTCCGTCACTTCATAGACCAGGTCGACGCGGTCGTTGCCGCGGTCGATGATCTTCGGCATCACGCCGACATCGTCGCGCCCCGCATGGCGATAGGCTTCCATGATGCGGCCGACGTCGGATTGAACGACCGACCGCTGCAGCGTGCCGCGCGGTTTGGATTCGATCACGGCGTTAAGTTTTTCGTCCTTTATCTTTTTGTTGCCTTCAAACGCGACGTGATCGAGCACCGGCGCCTCGGTGAGATGCACCACGAGGCGCTGACCCTTCCGCTCGATCGTTGCGCTTGCGAACAGGCCGGTCGCCAGTAGCGATTTGAGAGCCGAGTCGCGCGCCGCCTCGTCAAAATATCCGTCGGGGGTGGCGTGAAAATAGGACCGCACGGTGGCCGCGTCGATGCGGCGATTGCCTTCGACCTCGATCGCCTCGGCAGCGAGCGCGTGCCCGCAAAGCAACCCGAGCAGGGAAATGGCCAGCGACCACGCCACAAACGCGGGGCGGTTTTGTCCGCCCCGCGCGCCTCTGTTTTTCATCGTCCCGCCTGCCTTCCCATTCGACGATTAGGCGATCGAAATGCCCCCGCGGGGCAAAACAATGTCTGGGATAAGGTCAGTTGCGGGCTTGGGGATTGGCGGTTTGCCTTAATTTGGACACAAGGCCGAACGGCGTGTTCGCGAAAATGTCGCATAGCCGCTTCAAATAGTTCCTAGCCATGAGGCCAAAACGTTGGGGTCTGGAGCGCTTTCGCAGGGGGATGGCGCTTTCTGGGAGCATCACATGCGCTACGCAATATTCCTGATCGCATCGGTTTTGCTGATGGCGCCGGTCAATGCGGCGGTCACGCCGGAACTCGATGCCCGCGCTTCGCTCGATGTCGTTCAGCGCTGGATCTACAACTACCGGGCGAAGCCGGACTACGCGCATGTCCCCGCGGCCGTACGGGTGCTGTTTCACGCCCAGACCTTCAAGGAGCCGGAGAATGCCGGCATCTATCTCGGCTTCATTGCCGGCGCGATCGGATCCAACCCGTCCAAGGCCGAGCAACTCGTCACCAGCATGTTTCCGGTCGCGCCCGAAGACGAATGGGTGATCGTCCGCGCGATCGCCTATTCGGGATTATCTGACTGGCGCTATTTGCTTCGCAAGGTCGCGCCGCGCATGCCCGGACGCAAGGTGATGATCGACAGTTATCTCGCCGGCAAACTGCCGACGCTTGCCGAAATCCCGCTGGAGGAAACAAAGCCCGGGATGTTCGACAAGATACGCGGTGTCTTCACCAAAAATCCTTTTGCCAAAGACGACAAGAAGCTGAAGATGATTCAGACCTTCGCCGGCAATCAGGACCTGCTCGATACGCTGTGGGGCTATTATTTCGCGACCGGCTCGCATGTACCGGTATTGCGCATCATGCAGATGCTCCCCTGGAGCAAAAGTCGCGACACGGTCGACAAGCTGAGCATCGGCAGCATGGCGCGCTACACGCTTGCGAGTTACGCGGTTCGCGACACGGGATTGCGCGAATTTCTCCGCAGCGAATTGGCTACCCAGCCGGAGGCGATCAAGGTGCCGCTCGGCGAGGTGGTCGAGGCTGCCGACACCGTGCAGCTCACCGCCGTTCGCAAGGATGCGCTCGCCGCGGTCGAGGAGCTGAAGGTCAAGGGCTCCGATGCACGGCGCAATCTCGATTTCTGGGGCCAGGTCGGAGTTGGCGCGGTGGCGCTCGGCTGCGTTTCAGCCGCCGCGCTCGGGCAGGTGGCGATCGGAATACCCTGCGTGATTGGGGGTTCGGCGTCGCAGGGTCTGCTGTCATTCTGGGAAAAGCAGCAGTGAGCTGATGTTGCCGGAGCATTCGATGCGCGCGTCGCTTTCTCGACGAGCCGCATGCTCTTCAATGGCGAAATTCACCTACTTCGCCGCCGAGATGCGCCATAGTCGTCGCGGCCGGCGTTCAGGTCACAATTTCTTTGGAAGCTAATCCAACGAATAACGTGACGCTCCGAAACGGTGATCCTCGTCTGCGTGAAGACAAAAGCGGCGAGACACCGGAATAGCAACCAAGCGGAGCAGCCTTTTCATACCTTCCCCTTCCATATCAGCCAACGGTAAATCCCGAACACATTGATGAGCGTCACCACCACGTTTTGCACCATCAGTGCATATTCAGCGGTGAGATAGCCGATGGCGATCCAGATTATTGATGCGCCGGTCAGGACGACGAAAGCCCAGCCGGTCGTTCGTGGCCGCACACGGGCAGCGAGAACCAGCCCGGCCCCCATTGTGCCGAGCGAGGCAGTCCAACGCAGGATCTCGTGAATCACTCTGGTGCTCCGGAAAACTCAGCATCCAAACTCATCTTCCCGGCGACCTAGACGGACGCGTTCATCGGCAAAACGGAACCAGGAAGCCGTTGCTCCTCATGCGCCGACCACCATTGGACGACGGCGGTGGCGACTTGATCCCACACCGGCGTCGGGAGGTCGGGGACCGCGATCCGGAGGACATAGCGATTGCGGGTCGTGTCGCGGAACCATTCCACCGCGCCGAAATCAAAACCGAAGCTCCCGGCATGGCGCACCGGCAATCCGGCCTTTCTCAGGTCATCGCACAAGTCAGCCGCCGTCTGTTTCGTCTGCTTCTCGTCTAGCGTTCTCTTCGGCGCCAGCGTGACATACAGTCCATGAGCGAAATGCAGCTCCGCCGACGAGCCGGGAAGCGCGGTGGCAAAATAGCGCGCTGTCCGTCTGCTGTTGCGCAAAATGGCCGCAACCCGCTGGTTTGTCAGCGTCCGATAGGCTTTCGTTCCGACATAGGGTGGGAAATGCGCTGGCAGCGCCGCGCCCCCGAACAGCCGTAGGGCGTTGCGCATTTCCATGGCGAGTTCCTGAAGCAGGTCCTGCTTCGCTGTGGTCGCGCGTTTCTTGCCGGGTACGAAAACGGCGGAGCCGAGCCGCCCGTACTCCAAGCCGAGAGAATCGAGCTTGGTATGGCTGCGCACCAGCACGACCGGAATTTCCCAACGTTGTGCCCACCTCAGAACCCGGCGGATTCGCCCTGAGCCGCTTGAGAAGCAAGTCGTATCGAAAATAACGAGATCGAGCTGCGGCTGTTCACAATGCAGGGTCGCCTCGAATGCGCCGGCAGACGTACATGAATCGAAGAGCAGAATCCGCGATCTGATCCCCGCGGGTGCGACTTCGCCTAGTGAGTGCTTTAGCCGGATGAGGCGCAACTGAGGGGTATAGTTTTCGATTAGCTCTATCGTTTCACTGTAGGAGCCAGGTAACGCCAGGATCTCCGCCTCCGACATCAAGCGCACGAAGGCCAGCAGCAGGGTTGAAATCGCGGCCATGCCCGATGACGTATAGATTGTCTCGTTCGACCCTGCCGAACTGTCGAGTTCGTAAAAGGATGGACCGCGTACTTCGAGGTCGGCGCGCTGATAGTCGTACCTGAACTCAAACGGCCCGGCGCGCAGCCCGCCCTGGTGTGACCAGGCCGTTTCCGTGAGCGCCCAATCGTGCAGCTCATGCTCAGCCTTCAGCGCTGCGGCAAGATGAAATTTCTGCTCAATCACCTCCTCGATCGAACTCGGGCGCCGCAGCCTCAAAGGACTGCCGAGGAACCCGTTCAGTAACGCAAGCTCCTCGTGCTTCCTTTCGAGATATGCCTCGAGTGTTTCCATCCCGGCCTCGATCGATTCCACGTCGGGCTTAACATTTCGGCACGGGATTGGGTCCTTGGCAGTCGATACCAGCGCCGTGAATTAACATGACGGATCGGTGCTCGGCTTGCGTTCCGGCGAGGGGCTCGCTCAATGTTACCGGGCCCGGAATGGCAGTTAGTGCAGCGCAGCGAGGCGTCCGAAGTCGGAGTAAAGCGGGAGTCCGATTCCAAGTGGGCCCATACCAGGGAGCAACGAATTTACTGAAGCGTTGTCCGGGATTGTCCCTGTCCTCCCAATTTGCGGTCGGGCAGGCGTTGAACGCACCTGCCGTTCCGAAGTTGCCATGCGAAGGCGAGCATCGTCGTTGCCGTTCACGTGTTGCTCCGGATCGATCCGTCCATAAGAAAGGGCCTCATTCATGGCCAAGATTTACAACCTGAAGACCTCGCAAACGAGAGTGGAAGAAGCGGTTCGAACGCTGCTGGCCTGGGCGGGCGACGATCCAAACAGACAAGGTCTCAAGGAAACCCCATCCAGAGTTGCTCGAGCATATCGGGAGTGGTTCAGAGGCTATGAGGAAGACCCGGAGGCAATGCTCAAACGTACTTTTGATGAAATTGCTGGATACGATGAGATAATCACGCTTCGCGATATTCCATTTCAATCGTTTTGTGAGCATCACCTGGCGCCGATTACGGGCGTCGCCCATGTGGGATATCTCCCCAATGGTCGCGTGGTCGGAATATCGAAGATTGCGCGGGTGGTGGATACCTTTGCTCGACGCTTGCAGATTCAG
>NZ_DATEPI010000286.1:0-4297 GCF_035273305.1 Bradyrhizobium sp.
GTCGGAAATCAGTCAGGCGTTCGGCAATTGCGGCTAACCCGCCCAAGTCGCGGATCGGCAGGGTAGGGCTAGCCCACGCTCCGGCTGTGCTTTCCTCGCTCCTAACGCGCCAATCTGATAAACACATCCACATTAAGCCCGGATATTCACGTCACGTCTAAGTGCGTCGACCTATTCCTTGTGCTGTTCCCGGCAGTTGATATCCCGCGCACCTGTCATTTCGATGACGCCACCCTGAACAGAAAGGTTTTCGTTTTCTCATGAAGGAGTTTGCCGGAAAGTTTGCCGTCGTCACCGGCGGCGGTACGGGCATGGGCCGCGAGCTCGCGCGTCAGCTTGTTGCAGAAGGCTGCAATGTCGCAATGTGCGATATCTCAGCCGATGCGATGGCCGAGACCAAGCGGCTGTGCGAGCTGGAAAAGCTGCCTCAGGGGCTTCGCGTCACCACCCATATCGCGGACGTGTCCATCGAGGATCAGCTCCGGCGCTTCCGTGACGAAATCACCTTGGAGCAGGGCACGGACAAAATCCACTTGCTGTTCAACAACGCCGGGATCGGCGGCGGCGGAAGCCTATTCACTAACACGCGTGAGCAATGGGAGAGAACGTTCAATATCTGCTGGGGTGGAGTCTATCTTGGCGTTCGCACCTTCCTGCCGATGCTGATGAAGGCCGATGAAGGCCACATCATCAATACCAGCAGCGTAAATGGGTTCTGGGCTTCAGTCGGAATGGGCGTGTCGCACACCGCCTATAGCGCCGCCAAATTCGCGGTAAAGGGTTTCACCGAGGCACTCATCAACGATCTCCGGCTGAACGCGCCCCACATCAAGTGCTCCGTCGTCATGCCCGGCCACATCGGCACGTCGATCATTTCGAACTCCCGTAAGATCCAGAGCGGGATTGATTCCGATCAGTTGAGTGCTGAGGACATCATCGCGAGCCGCCAGCGTCTGAAGGGAATGGGCATCGACACCACGGCGATGACGGATGAAGACATTCAGCAGATCGCGCTGGACAGGGCGCGCAGTTTCCGTGACGAGGCACCGACTTCCGCCGCTGCTGCGGCCAAGATCATCCTTGACGGGGTCAAGGCGGAGCGCTGGCGGATCCTGGTCGGAGACGACGCCCAGCGGCTCGATCAGCGCGTGCGACAGACCCCTGAACGCGCGTATGACGCCGAATTTTACCAGAGTTTCGCCCAGGAAGTTGGTTGGCGCCTCGGCTGACAATGGGATGGCTGCTGTGATGCGCGCGCGTGGGCCAGCGTAAGCGCCGGAGTGACAGGCATGTCGGATCGCGGGCCAGAAGACGTGAACCGTGCCCGCGCTATCACCCGTGCACCACCGCCTTTGCGATCATGCAGTGAATGCCTTTCGAGCCATTGACGGTCTGGGTGACGCGTAGGTCCGCGGCGAGACTGCACAGCGTGTAGGCGTCCTCGCGTGACAGATTGCGCTTTTCACCCAGTAGCACGATCATGTCTCGCAATGCTCGAACGACGCATTGGTCCAGGTCAGGGTCCATTGCCATTGTCATGTAGTGGGAAGGCGTTTCGGCGCGTGGATAATCGAGCCGCAGGTCCTTGCGCACGGTCATCCGGAAGCGCCCCTGCAGCGCCGTTTCAATGGCGGTAACGCAAACCTCTCCGTCACCTTGCACTCCGTGGCCATCCCCGCAGGAAAACAGTGCGCCGGGCACGAATACAGGCAGGTAGAGCTTGGCGCCGGGGATCAGCTCCTTGTTGTCCAGGTTGCCGCCCATTGCGCGCGGGACGAGCGAGGTGATGCGTCCCCAGGCAGGAGGCGGGGCTACGCCCATGACCCCGAAAAATGGCTTGAGGGGCAGATCCAGGCCCCAGGGCAGCCGGCCCACCATCCGCTTTTCGTCCAAGGGGATGTTGAGCAGGCGGCTTTCGTGGAAATCGTCGGGCAGGGTGCCGGCGAGTGGCCGAATGAAGTTGTACCCCCAGTCCTGACGGAGTCTGACGTCCAGAATTTCGATCTCCAGAACATCGCCCGGCTCGGCGCCCTCGATGGCAACGGGGCCGGTCAGAATATGTCCGGGCAACATCCGTTCGTTTTTCGCGTGAACTTGCGCGAGCTCAGGCGGAACGTGAAATCGGCTGCTGTCCGGTATCACATCCGGGCCGCCGGTGATGGTGTCGATCGTCACCTCGTCGCCACTGTCAACCGTAAGAACGGGCTTCAGTCGCGCTTCGAAGAAGCCCCAGTGACAGGTCTCAGGGCTGGAATGCAGGTGATGATGTGTCATGACGGGCTTCTGTTCGGGGCGGCGCTCGCGTAAGAGGCTGTAGCAGACATTCCCGAAGGCCTCCCTTGTTTTTTGTGCTCTCAAAGACGGTCGGCATCATGCTGTTGCCGACGAATCTCCTGATCGGCATCGGGGTGTTCGGTGCGATCCTGCTTGCAACACGATTTTCCCGATTAGGCCGGAAGCTGCTGATCACTTCCATTCTGCTGTTAGGGATATGTGGATTCTCGCCACTCGGAAATTGGCTGCTTTATCCGTTAGAGCAGCGCTTTCCAGCTTGGGACAGCGGGCCGGGTGCGCCGGATGGGATCCTCGTGCTGGGCGGCGGCATTGAGACCGATGTTTCCGCAGGGCACGGTACTGCTGCGTTTAGTAGCTCGGCCGCTCGCATCATCGCCGCCGCCGCGCTTGCGCATCGATATCCGAACGCTCGCATAGTTTATTCCGGTGGAAACGCCAACCTGGTTTCGGATGATGCGGCGAAAGAAGCAGATTATGCAGTGACGGTATTCGAGAGCCTCGGGATTTCAAGCGATCGCCTGATTTCCGAGCGAACTTCGCGGAATACCTTTGAGAACGCTGAATTCTCAAAGCGCGTGGCCGCTCCCAAACATGGCGAGCGCTGGCTGTTGGTGACGTCCGCCTATCATATGCCGAGATCGATCGGCATTTTTCGCAAAATCGGATTTGACGTCGAACCATATCCAGCCGATTGGCGGGTGGGCGGGGCTGCCGATCTCGTGAATTTTTCGGTTCGCTCCATCGAAGCTCTGGGACGAACCGAGCTCGCACTGCGCGAATGGATGGGACTTGTCGCTTACCGGATCTCAGGCAAAAGCAGCGCGTTTTTCCCGGGTCCCGACACGCGCTAATCGGCTCGCGGTCCACAAAATATCCCGATAAGGTTTGTTTAAACTAAAATGCGGTGGCAATCCGGCGTCGCGGGAGGTTCGTTTATGCAGCAGGCAGCAAAGGATCAAAATTTGGATTTGGTCGGAATGGTGACCGATCTGAACAATCTGCTTCGGCTGAAGACGACCGTTACGGGTATCAAGATGTTCGCGCGCGTCGAGGAAATGGCCGCTATCCCGAAAATCAGGCGGCCGTCGGCGGTTCACACCACGGATCAGATTATCAGCATGGCTTCGCGGCTGGGCTGGACCGTGGGCATCACGGCCGACGATCTCGTCGGCGCACAGTGCAGGGCAGTGATTGGGCTCGCCCCGCAGGACGAGAAGTGGCTTGCCGGAGAGTCCTACATCGGAGTCTGGCACGAGAATGCCGAGGACGCGCGCAAGCGCCAGGAGGCCCTGGACGTCGTTCCGTACGGTAGCTATCAGGCGCTGGCAGTGAGCCCACTTGCGAGTGGCAGGCTCAACCCGCCGGATATCTGCCTGGTCTATGCGACCCCGGGTCAGATGATCATTCTGATCAATGGGCTGCAATATACGGGTTACAAGAAATTCGAATGGGGCGTGGTCGGCGAGACGGCGTGCGCGGATTCATGGGGAAGGGCGCTAAAAACCGGTGAGCCCAGCCTATCGCTGCCGTGCTTCGCCGAGCGCCGCTATGGCGGGGTGCCGGATGAGGAAATGCTGATGGCGTTGTCGCCGGCGCATCTCGCCAAGGCGATTGCAGGTATGAAGGCTCTGGCGAAGAATGGCTTGCGTTATCCGATCGCGCCCTACGGCATCCAGAGCGATGTACGCGCTGGCATGGGCGTTTCCTATCCGCGGAAATAGACCAGTAAGCTAGCCGTAATCGAATTCAAAGCACCCCAAGGGAATTGGTTTTATGAAGTCTTCGTCGTCGCAATTCGACATCGTTGTTTATGGCGCAACCGGCTTCACCGGGCAGCTAATCGCCGAATACCTCGCCACGCATTACAGTGGCAGGGGTAGTCCGAAGTGGGCTATGGCCGGTCGTAGCCTGGAGAAGCTTGCCTCCGTGCGCGACGCCATCGGCGCGCCGTCGGATATCGCCTTGATTCAGGCGGATGCCAGCGATCCGACATCGCTGGAAG
>NZ_DATEPI010000287.1:0-15542 GCF_035273305.1 Bradyrhizobium sp.
CAACAACTCAAGCGCCCCGGTTCGCCGGGGCGTTTTTGTTGCGCTAGGGATCCGCAGCGCCTGCGCTGGAGCCGGTTGACCCGGACGCAAGGCCGGAGTGATCTGCGTCTCCCTGGGGAACGTGCCATGAAGAACCTTCTCACCGACGTCACGGGCGTCCGCGTCGGTCACGCGGATGACCGAGCGCTAGGCTCCGGCGTCACTACGATTTTGTTCGATAATCCTGCGGTTGCCGCTATCGATGTGCGCGGCGGCGGACCCGGCATACGCGAAGGTGCGCTGCTCGACCCGGTTAACGTCGTTGAAAAGGTTGACGCCATCGCGCTCTCCGGCGGTTCGGCGTTCGGGCTCGAAGCGGCTGACGGAGTCCAGGCGTGGCTCGCCGAACAGGGCCGCGGCTTCCGGATCCGCGAGGCCATCGTTCCGATCGTTCCGGGCGCGATCTGCTTCGATCTGTTGAACGGCGGCAACAAGCACTGGGGTCGCTTCGCTCCCTACCGCGATCTCGGCTACGCCGCGGCGGCGGCGGCAAGTACAAGCTTCGCACTCGGCAGTGTCGGAGCCGGCCTCGGCGCCAGCGTGGCCAATCTGAAGGGTGGACTCGGTTCCGCCTCGGCCAAAACCGAAGATGGGGTTTGCGTCGGCGCCATTGCGGTGGTCAATGCCGTCGGCACGACCACGATTGGTGATGGCCCGTGGTTCTGGGCGGCGCCATTTGAAATTGACGCCGAATTTGGCGGTCGTGGCATGCCCGCATCTTTCACGTCCGACATGCTGAAGATGCGCTTGAAAGGCGGCGCAGCCGCCAACGCGTCGGAAAATACCACCCTTGCGGTGGTCGTGACCGATGCTGCGCTCACCAAGCCGCAGGCGCAGCGGCTCGCCATGATTGCGCAGACCGGATTTGCGCGCGCGATCTATCCCGTGCATGCACCGCTCGATGGTGATGTGGTTTTCGCGGCCGCAACTGGGGAAAAGGCAATTGATCCGCTGATCGGCCTCACTGAACTCGGCATGGTCGCAGCCAATGCGGTCGCCCGCGCCATCGCGCGCGGTGTGTTTGCCGCAACCGCGCTGCCCTTCCCCGGCGCATTACCGGCCTGGAAGGATCGCTTCGGCTAGAGCGGGTACTCAAAAATCAGCCGATGCAAGCGCAGCAATATCCGCTTTTCCCTCCAAAGCAGAAGTCGCAGCAGCGCAGGGGCATGTCCGCTAAGGGGCCAAACTCAGACATGCGGCCTATGTCATCCAGCAAAAGAAAAGCCGCCTCGCGGCGGCCTCTCAAATCAAATCCGGAGATCAGGCTGCGACCATCGCGCTGTTCCTCCGTCGATGCGCCATGAAGCCGAGGCCGCAGAAGCCAAGGAGCATCATCGCCCAGGTGGAGGGTTCGGGGACACCATCGACCGGAGTGGCGGCAGTGCTGGAGTAGTCGTGTCCACTGCCCGCCACGAAGGTATATCCTTCTGGTGCATCGAAAAAGATGTGAACCGAATGCCCGAAATCGGCAGCGGAGGTAGGAGTGCCCCCACTAACTGAAGTTGCGTCAGCAAAAACGTTGATGTAGGCGAGAAAATTTACCGTCTGTCCGACAGTAAAGGTCACATTGGTGATACCGGCGCTAAGAATGTTGTTCCCCACCACAAACTCCACGCCATCGGGGCCGATCCCTCCATTTCCACTGAAGGTGCCAGTGATCTGATAGGTCACCGGGATACTAACGGTCCCTTGAAATACATTTGAAAACACAGTCCCCGTGTCTAAAAATTCCGCTCCCGCGTTTGCGGAAATAAATCCCTGCGTGCCGACCGGACTGGAACTTTGCGAAAACGCCGTCGCCTTCAACACGCCAAAATCTGCGAAAGCACCAGCGGTTCCGCTCATGCCACCGCCACCGCCTGCCGAAGAGGCCGTGGACGAGCCTAGCAGCGTTACACTGTCTGGATTGATCACCGTCGAGGATATGGAAGTGTTGTTTGCATCTAGGCCGCGAACTGAACTCGTTGCGCAGGAGCCAGGCGAGTCAAGAGAGCAAACGTTGGCGTTCGCCGATAACGAAAAACAGCCAATAAGAGAGAACAAACAGCCTAAAACCTTAGCAAAGAATACTGATTGCCTACGCATTTCTGGTACTCCCACAAGTTGAATTACACAAAGGGCTCAATTATCCGGCCAAGTTCGTAGCAGGAAGCGGCAAAGAAAAGTCCCGGAACCGCTTTTCAATTCACTCCTGATAAAATGGCGGCCGTCGCCATGGGCTTTGCCTTGCGCCGATATGCCATGAAGCCGACCCCAGCGAAGCCGATCAGCATCATTGCCCATGTGGAGGGTTCGGGGACATCTGTCAGTTCAAACGCAGACCAAGCTCTTCTACAAGGCGCCTCTGCTTCTCAATTTGACCGAGTGCGAAGGCACGAAAATCCGTGCTGTCGAGATAGTGAGTCTCCTGATGGAAGTTCGCGATCGCAGCGGCGAATCGCGGCTGATCCATCGCTGCCTTGAAAGCGTCGTGAAGCGTTGCGACGACGGCCACATCCATGTCCCTTGGACCCGCAAGACCGTACGCGCCCTCTATCACGACGTCGACGCCGCTGTCGGTCAGCGTCGGTACGGATGGCCAGTAGGTGGTACGTCTCGCACCGAAAGTCGCAAGCAGCCGCAGCTCGCCCGAGTTGACCTGAGGCGCCCAGACCGACCCTGAAGCGACCGCGTGAATGTGACCACCGAGCAGCGCAGTCACCTCACCGCTTGAGAATGGAACATGAACCCACTGGATTCCTTGCCGTCGTGCCGTCAACTCCATTGTTAGATGAGCATCGCTGCCGACGCCGACAGTGCCGTAGGTGATCGTGCCTCGTCTTGCGGCATTGATCAGGTCGCCGAGTGTCAACCAGGGTGCGTCATGCCTCACGACCAGGCCGGATACGAGCTGGACGAGGCCGATGATGTAGGTGAAATCCATGCTGGGATCGAAAGTCGTCTTGCGCAAGGCGGGCGCACGCAGAACGGGAAGGCCCAATTGGCAGATCGTGTATCCGTCCGGCTTTGCAGTTGCTGCCATCTGGCCCGGCGCCAATGTTGTTCCTGCTCCGGGCCGGTTCTCGATGACAATTGGCTGGCCCAGGCGTTTCTCGGCGCTAGCTGCAAGGGTCCGCAGGATCACATCTACGGATGATCCGGGACCCAGCGGCACGATCAACGTCAGGGGTCGCGCGGGGAAATTTGTGGCGTGTGCACGAGGCGACGGGCTCAATAGAGATGCCCCAAGGCCAATGAGGAAATTTCTCCGATCGAGACTCATGGCTGGACTCCTACGCACGTATTTCGTCAAGCGCCACAGTGGCCGGATTGTAGTCGAAGAACGTATCCAGCAGACGCGTGTCTTCTGCGTCCCGGTGCGCGTCAAAGCTGTCCACGAATGCTCTCTGCAGCGCATCGCCGCGCGCGAGAGACTGGCGCTGGGCCGCATCGGCACGCGCTCTCCGGGCTCGCTCGTAGCTGGCGAGCGCCTGCGGCAGGTCGCAAGCTCCCGCGACGCAACGAGCGAGCACGACTCCGTCCTCGATCGCCAACGCCGCTCCTTGCCCGAGAAACGGCGACATCGGATGCGCGGCGTCGCCGAGCAGGGTGGCACGGCCGGCGCTCCATGTCGCGAGTGGCGGCCGATCGTGCAGACCCCACTTGAACAGTGTGGTGGTCTCGATTGTTTTGATCAGGTCGCGGACCTCGCCATTGAAGTCGGCGTATCGCTCCAGAAGTTCAGGTACGCTTGCGTGAACGGTCCAGCTCTCCTCTTGCCAAGCGGGCTGCCGTGCGATCGCGACGACGTTCATGAAAGCGTTCTTACGCAAGGGATACGACAGGAACAGTCGGCCCGGGCCTAGGTGCATGGACCGCCGATAGTCGTAGCCATTGGGAAGGCGCGTACTCGGGACTAGCGCACGGAAGGCAACTTGACCCGTATAGCCCACCGGTTCGCGGCCATGCAGCGCCTCGCGGACCACGGACCGGCATCCGTCTGCGCCGATCAGAGCGTCAGCCTTAGCGCAAGCGCCGTTCGCAAAGCGCACGACGACGCCATCTTGATCCTGCGACAAATCAGTGAAGACGTGCCCGCAGTGGACACAGTCAGGGTCATTGGCCAGCACGGCCGCGAGCAGCGCGCGATGCAGGTCCGCGCGATGAACGTAGTAGACGCCAGCGCCGTATCTAGCCGTGTACACCTCCGCCGGCGGTCGTCTCTGGAGCACCTCGCCGGTGCGGTAGTGTCGATACTCGTGCCCGCGCGACCGGCTAGATGATTCCGTGACCTGGTCACCGACACCGAGAAAATTTAGCCCCTGGATGGCATTCGGTGTCATCACGACGCCGGCGCCGAATTCGGTTGCTGCCCTCGCGCGCTCATAGAGCGATGCGCGAACACCGTGCCGCTGAAGCGCCAAGGCCGCGCTCAACCCTCCAATTCCGGCCCCAACGACGAGGACGTGTCGAACCGGATACTTCGCCAGACTTCGCACCATCGTTTGCCAGACCTGACTTCACCGACGAAGCTGTTCGTAAGCGGAATTATCTTGACCGAAAAAGATAATTAGTATATTGATCATCAATAATCAGATTGTCAATAGGCTGACGAGTGGCCACGCGCGGACCTGCATCCCGGAGTACTTATGAGCGGCCGCCGCTGGTACGCCGGGCGCCGTTCCCGCTTGCGCGTCGCTTCCTGCAGATTTGCACGGCAGTGGTTGCGGAGCCGCTCGCGAGCGAAGGCCTCATGCCGCTTGATATGGGCGTCCTCGCCTATCTTAATCAGCAAAATGGCGAGCCCGACATTGACCAGAACGGCCTGGCCGCTCGGCTTGGCATCGACCGCTACAGCGCAAGCTTGCTGGTAGAGCGGCTCGAAAAGGAAGGCATTGTGGATCGGCGGGTGAACGGAGCCGATCGGCGAGCTCGCTTACTACGGCTGACTGCGCGGGGCGAAAGGCTCTATGCCCGTCTTCGCGCGCCGGTGGTCGCGAAACAAATGGCGCTTCTCGCGCCACTCTCCACGAAGGAGCAGGAACTGTTTCTGGATTTTCTGGTGCGCATTGTCGAGGCCAATCACGCGCTGGCCCGGCCGGGTGCAGGGCGACGAAAGCCGGTGAGGCGCGCAGAGATCAAAGTATGTTCTCCTCGAACTGGCGCGTGAGCTCACCACTGTACAAGCTACTTGCCAGAAGCTATCGGTCTTGTCCGCTATGGGTCATTCGCGTCGATCTCGGCATGTCCGCGATAGGTCTGCTTCTTCCCCGGTAGCGACCGTACAGCAGACATTGCGGGAGGTCTCAAATGGGCCACGAACGGACTCATATAGGTCGCGAGAAGCATGTTTACTCGATCACCTCGTCGGCGGGTCGGCTGTTCGACCGGCAAGTCCGCAGGCTTTGCGCCGCGCAATATCTTGTCGGCATAACCGGCGGCCTTGCGGAAATAGTCCGGGAAATCTTGTCCGTAGGATATGAGTAAGCCGTACGGGACTATTTCCGCTTGAAAGCCGATGGTCGGAATTCCATGGGCAAGCGCCGACGCGCCGACACGGGCCCGCTCATTGAAAAAGATCGGTCCGCTGACAATGACACCGTCCACGTGGTCGCTCTTTGCCTGTGCGAATGCCGGTTCGATAGCGTCGGGTATTGGAATCGCGACCGAACGAAACGAAAGTCCGAGCGTCTTGGTCGCCGCTGCGTAGGCCGGAATCATGCGCGGCTGCATGATCGAATATTGGGGGTCAACGAACAGCGCCACGCTGGATAGGTTCGGAACGGCCTCCTTGAGCAACGCCAAGAATTTGCTTGAGAGATCAATCGTCAACAGCGAAAGCCCGGTCATGTTGCCGCCGGGATGCGCCAGACTTTCGACAAGTCCAGAGCTGACCGGGTCCGGCATAATGACAAACACAATGGGAATGGTGCTTGTGATCTGCTTCAAGGCAATAGCGCCAGCCGGTGGTACCGCGATGGCGACATCAACGCCATCTTCGATAAGCTCCTTTGCAAGGATAGGATACCGATCGATCTGCTCAGCAGGAAATTTATGCAAGAACTGGATGTTCTTGCCCTCGACATAGCCGAGATCGCTAAATGCCTTGACGAGCACGGTGAGATACTCACGTTCCTCTTCCGCGTTGCCCCCGTGCCAGAGCACGCCGACCCTCGCGATCTTGCGGCCTGGCTGTGCCGCCGCAGCCGTGCGCGTCCACAGCAATGCAGAGGTGCCGAGAAGCGCAATGAACTCGCGTCGCCTCATGTGACCTCCAACTGATCGTCAGCCGACAGCTATCTTAGTACCCCGGCGACCGACAGTTCCATAATTGAAGGCGGTCGGACAAAGATGGCAATGGCAGCTTTGGGTCATTCGCGTCGATTTCGGCATGTCGGCAATAGGTCTGCTTTTTCCCCCGTAGCGACCGTACAGCAGACATCGCGGGAGGTCTCAAATGGGCCAACAGCGGACTCATAGATAGCGAGAAGCATGGCTACTCGATCACCTCGTCGGCGGTGATGTTGTTATCAGCGGGGCCGTATGCTCCCGAACTCGGATATCGGCTCATTTGGCCGCGAAAGGGACGCAGATCTGACCCCGCCGTCCGCTGTGCTCTCGGCGCGTAGCCTTACTCGATCGGAATCATTACCGATCGTCGCCTTTGCCCGACGGCCTGAGACAGATGGCCCTTCCCATGCACATTCTCAGAATGATTTCGCCGACGCCGATAATGCGTGTCTCGCCATCGCTCGCCGTGATCTTGTTGGGCGCGTCCAGATTGATGACGTATTGTCGCCTCGTAGTGGGGTGCCAGTCGAAGAACCAATCAGCGGGCGTCGTCCGAAAATAGACTCCACTGGCGGGTAGACGCCCTGACGTCGAGCCGTCAGGGCCATGCTCAGTTATCTCGATTTCGATGTCTCGAAAGTGAATCTCTCCGTTTTCGTCAGCATAGATATTATGAATGCGCATGACTTAGCTCTGCAATTTTGGCCAAGGGATGTCGTCGTCTCAGCAAATCCCAAACGGCACAAGCGCGCACATGTTCGCTCGGGGTCCAAAAAACGACACTCGACCGCCGAGCGGACTATGGGTTGACCAAGTTGGATCGCGGGGTTGTCCCACTACCTGGTCGCGACGTCCACGCCCTTGAGGCCCTTCGCGTCAATCGCATTCTGCACCACGCCCGCCCGCTTTGCTTCATCAACGAATGTCGCGACCGAAGCTTGCGCGGCAGCAGAGCGGCCTCTCGGCAGTGCGGCGGCCACGCGAACCATCGCAAAAGCGCCCGGCACGATCGTGGCGCCCGGAAGGGCCTCGGCGGCGGGATACCCCACACCAGAGTCTGCGCCAAACACATCTGCTTTGCCGGAGCGGAGCAGTTCGGCCGCATCGGCCGCAATGGTGGGGCTGAGCGCGATACGGACAATCTCGGCCGCCTTGATCTCCCGCGTCAGCACGCGGTCGGAGGGCGCGCCGCGGATCGTGCCGATCTTCACGCCCTCCTTATCGACGGAGGCGATATCAGGAAATTGCTTTCCCGGTGCGGCGACGTAGACAAGGCTGATGACCCAAAGGTCTGGTGTGGAATCCGCTTTGTCTATAGGAGCAAGGACGCGCGGTCCGATCGCGATGTCCCATTCATCCTTGCCGAAGCTTTGTAGATAGGCCTCGGGGTTCGCATACATCACCGGTTCAACCGTCGCGCCGAGCTTTTGGCCGATGAAGTGCGCGATGGGCTCAGCCACGCCGCCGAGAACCGTGATTGCAATCATGCCAACCCGCAGTTTCCCACCTGGCGCGATCTCAGAGGCGGGTGCTGTCTGCCCAAATGCTATGCTGGACATGCTTGCAAACAATGCGATCGAGAGGAAAACCCGACTCATTCGAATGCTCCTCGGCTGACAGGAATGTGCCTGCCGACCATACACCAGCTCATCAACGCCTGGGCATCATTTCCGGGGGTTGGGCCTCTCGTTGGCTCCGCAGCATAGTGCTGGCCGCGTCGCTCTGAGGAGCGTCCGCTTCTAAAGCGGGTACACGCCCTAGATTTACATGCTTGCCGACGATCGATCCGCTAGTCCTGTTCAGACGTTGAGAGCGAGCGAGTTGGTTGCTCCGGATGAAATCGCCTGCGCCTCGCGCGCAATCATCTTCTCGATGAAATTGTAGGAGGATGTGGCGTTGCCCGTGGCTGTCTGCGCGGCCGGCGATGTCAGCGTCACCGCCGATCCGTCAGCATAGGTCACCGAGGTCGTGGTTGAACCGTCACTGTTCGTTACCGAACTAGACGATGCTCCGCTCAAAGCCTGCAGCAACGGATCGGAGCTTGAATCCGCAGACGCTGACCCTGTTGCATCCCTTGATCCCCCTGCCCCCGTGGTGTGATGGGAGTGATGGTGACCGTTGCCTCCCTTCAATGCCGAGGCGATTTCGCCGAGGCTGACGGCGCCATCGCCGTTTTTGTCGAGCTTGCCGAAAACGTCATCGGCCTGCGCGAGATTGGTGCCGCCTGCGCCAAGCGCGTCTTCAAATTCCGCCTTGTCGATTTTGCCATCATTGTTGGCGTCGATCTGCGAGAACAGGTGGTTCAACGCAGCCGATCGGCTGGTCGTCGATCCCGCTGCTGTCGTGGACTGGCCTTGCGCTGCGAGCAATGCGCTCATCGTCTCCGGCGATATCTGCGTAAATCCGTTTCCGCCGGTCGGCGGGCTCGGATTCGCAGAAGCCGCGGAACCATTCGATACGTCGAGTGGGCTGGTCGGATTCTGGCTGAAGCCGGTGGTTTGTGGTGACGACGACTTCGATTTGGTCAGTGATTGCAGGGCATCCATCGCGGACGACAGCGCACCGAGGGCGAGCAGCATGGCAGAACTCCGAGAGGTACCGCGACGTGCGGCCTCCAATTCGTGTCAGCAAACACCGTGCCATGACACAAACCCAACAAAACATGCCATTTCATGCAGCCGTCGGTTGCACGCGCGCTCGGCAATTGATGCCGTCGCGGCAATAATTTCCCCTCTCGGGGGGCTCATCCGCTCGGATTGCGGGTCGGATTGCCCCGGGCGCGGCCGCATGTTACCCGGAACACCTTCCGCACGTTCGAATGGTTCGGGAAAAGCGCACATGTCCGCTCAATTTGCGTCACGGCCTCTGGTCATCGCGCCCTCGATCCTGGCTTCGGATTTCGCCAAACTCGGCGAAGAAGTCCGCGCGGTCGATGCCGCCGGTGCTGACTGGATCCATCTCGATGTGATGGACGGGCATTTTGTGCCGAACATTTCCTACGGCCCTGACGTCATCAAGGCGATGCGTCCGCACACCAGCAAGATCTTCGACGCGCACCTGATGATCGCGCCCTGCGATCCGTATCTGGAAGCTTTCGCCAAGGCCGGCTGCGATCACATCACCGTGCACGCCGAAGCCGGGCCGCATCTGCATCGATCACTGCAGGCGATCCGCGCGTTGGGAAAAAAGGCCGGCGTCTCGCTCAACCCGGGCACCCCGATCACTTCAATTGAATATGTCATCGACATGATCGACCTGGTGCTGGTCATGTCGGTCAATCCCGGCTTCGGTGGCCAGGCTTTTATTCCATCCGCGCTCGGCAAGATCAGCGATCTTCGCGCCATGACGGCGGGACGGCCGATCGATATCGAAGTCGATGGCGGGGTGGCGCCCGAGGTCGCCGGCCAGCTTGCCGCAGCCGGCGCGAATGCTTTCGTCGCTGGCTCCTCGGTGTTCAAGGGCGGGACGATGCAATCCTACAAGACGAATATCTCCGCCATCCGTAATGCGGCGGCAAGCGCGCGCGGCGAAGCGATCTAGGGTTACTCATAATTGATCGAGTGCAGGCGGAGTAATGTCCGCTTTTCCCTCGGTTCTGTTGCACAACTCGGGCCGAAGGCGATCGAGCCTGAGAATGCGTTTCATGTCGTCGAACCGCATCTCGAACTCCTTGCGCTCGCAGTGCGACTGCTGGAAGGTTTCCGTATGGAAACGCTGTCTCGCACACGCACTCAATGCCCGCTCAGCACTAGCGTTTTGATCGGCAGCAATAGCGCTTGGATGCGTAACAGCATGGCGTGTACGATTCCAGTAGCGTCAACTACATGCAATGCAAAGCTCTTGAATGCCCCCACTTTGCCTGAGGCGATCCTCTCGTGGTTGCTGGTATAGGCATTGGCAATGCAACTGCTGCCGGGAGTCACGCCCTCCAGGCCTCCCTTGTAAATCGGCTCCATGATAACGAGCACCGTACCCGGCCGCACCGTGTTCTGCGCTTCGAGCAATTGCTCCCCGCCCCTGAACTGGCCGGCTGCGATGTAGTCCTGCACGCTCGTGATGATCATTGGAATGATCGTCCAGGGCTTGGAGATGCAGGTCGCCTCGGCCACCATTCCGACTTTCAGCACCTGCGCTTCGATCTGTCCAAAGCCGGCCGTAAGGGCGCGGCGACCTGCCTCCTCTGGAATGAGGATGCCGGCCGACCGCATCACCGGATTGACGATATCGCCCGGCCGCAGCAGAAACTGTTCGATGCGTCCATCCACACCGGCGCGAATGTAGGTCTTATCCAGATCGACTTGGGCTTCGGCCATCGCCGCCTCAGCGCTCGCCTTCTCGGCCGGGAGGAGCGCGCTCAACCTCGTCTTCACCGATTCCTTCGAGGCCGTCGCGGCGTCGAGGGAACCTTGGCGGCCAGCAACGGCCACTTCCAGCTTTTCTATATCGCGCTGCGGCACAATGCCGGGATTGCGCCTCTGCAATTCGCGCTTGGTGTCGAGTTCGTCCGCCGCCTGCTGCACCGCGCCTTTTGCCTCCTGAAGCTGGCCTTCCGCTTTCAGAGTATCGGCCTGTGCAGACAGCATCGCGGCATCGACCTCCACGATCTTGCGCTTGGCCGTCAGCAGCGACGCTTCCTGCTTCGAGTTGTCGAGCCTGAAGATCACGTCGCCCTTCTTCACGGGTGCGCTGAAATCAACGTGCACCTCCGCCACGCGGCCATTGGTTTCAGGAACAATTGGAACGGTACGGTAGTACAACGTCGCCGACGAGGTCGACGGGTGATAGTAGAAGATCATCGTGATCAGCGCGACGGTGAGCATCAAGCAGGCGATAATGCCGAACCGCAGCTGGAACCATACCGAATACAGCGTGATCTCGTGGCCCAGACGTTTCCCCTGCCGGTAGCGGCGATAGAGATAGTCTGGAAAAATCGTCAGCAGCGAGCAGAGAAGCAGCTCAAGCATGGCCCTGCACCTCGCTCTTCACGACGTCCGGCTTCACCGCGTCGCCGTGGCCGGCCGCAACATGCGGCGGCTCGGTCCGGTCATCTTTCGCCAACTTCTCGACTGATCCCGCAATCCGACGCAGCGGCGTGCCGAAATCCGGCAAGTCGATCATCGCGAGCAGTAGGCCGATCACCCAAAAGAGGTGATTATGGGTAAACAGCGACAGCAGGCCCAACACCGCCACAACCTCGAACTGAAGCTTTTGCGACTTGTGCGCCATACGCTCCGGGAGCGAATGCAGATGCAGGTAGATGTTGGCTACAGCCACGACGGCAGCAATGAGGACGATGCCGACGAGAATCATCAACACGTCGGTGTCGCCGGGGGCGGTGATAAAGCCTGGAAGATGATGGGGCGCGGCTGGATGGAGTTCGCTCATGCCACTCCTCCGAAAGCATACTCGGCTCTTACATAGTTCCATATTGTTGAAACTTGGCAAGCCGGATGTTGCCCAGCCGGGCCTCTCAAAACGCCCATTAGGGTCAGGACGCCGGTCAAACGGCCGGGCTACGTCCGCGCTGGGTCAAATCCGGAAGTGGCGTCGGTTGGGCTCACCTCGGTAGCCCGCGGTGATCGAGCTTGAAAGCGAAAAGCAAGATGGGCTGGGGCCACCAATGGTCGCAGCACCGATGCCATCATAAATCTTTTCAGGCGATGATATTGATGATTTGATTGTGACATAGCGAAAACAAGCCGGCGGCGCTCGCAAGAGGAACTCGAGCCGGGTTATTTCTTGCTGCTGCATGCTGCTGAGCCATGTTGGTCCGCATTTACGACCTCGGAGGCAGTACAATGACCATTAGGCCTGACCCGACGTTCCATGCATCTCCAAAGCTTGCGATGGAAGCTCCGCCCGAGCGCTTCGCCTACACTTTGCTCCTGAGCGGGGACTTCTCAAAACCCGACGCGCTTGCAGTGATCGATGCAGCGCCGGGCTCTGCGACCTACAGCCAGATCATCCATACCGTGACGATGCCGAACAAGGGCGACGAGTTTCACCATTTCGGTTGGAACGCCTGCTCGTCCGCTTTGTCGCCACTCGCCGGGCACGCTTTCCTCGAGCGGCGTTACCTGATCATTCCGGGGATCCGATCGTCTCGAATCTATATCGTCGACACGAAGCCTGATCCGACCAAGGCGAAGATTCACAAGATCATCGAGCCCGAGGAAATTTTCAAAAAGACCGGTTACTCACGCCCTCACACCATCCATTGCGGGCCGGATGGAATCTACGTCAGCACTTTGGGCGGAGGCGGCAAGGACGGAACGGATGGACCGCCCGGCATCTTCATCATGGACTGTGAGACATTCGATGTCCTCGGACGCTGGGAGATCGATCGCGGTCCGCAAAAACTGCACTATGATTTCTGGTGGAATTTGCCACGGGATTACATGGTGACCAGCGAGTGGGCGCTACCGCCGCAATTTGAGAATGGGATCGTGCCGGAGGACCTGCTCTCGAACAAGTATGGTCACAGCATCCATTTCTGGGATCTGCGGGGTCGACGAAATGTCCAGACGATCGATCTCGGCGCCAATCATCAAATGGCGCTCGAAGTGCGTCCAGCGCATGACCCGGTTCGCGAGTATGGCTTCGTAGGTGTCGTCGTCGACACCACCAATCTCGAAGGCTCGATCTGGACCTGGTGGCGGGACGGCGGCAAGTTTCACATCGAGAAGACCGCGACGATACCGGCCGAACCCGCGCCAACCGACCAACTGCCGCCGCTCCTGCAAGGCTTCGGTGCAGTGCCGCCGCTGGTGACCGACATCGACTTGTCGATGGATGACAGGTTCCTGTACGTCTCCTGCTGGGGCACCGGGGAGATGCGTCAGTACGACGTCACTGATCCGAAAAAGCCGAGGCTTGCTGGATCTGTCCGCATCGGCGGCATTGCCGCCCGCAAACCTCACCCGAACGGGAAGCCGTATGCAGGCGGTCCGCAGATGGTGGAAATCAGCCGCGACGGCAAGCGAGTATATTGGACCAACTCGCTCTACTCGACCTGGGACGATCAATTCTACCCGAAGGGAATACCGGGGGTCGAAGTGATGGCCAATGCGAACCCGAGTGGAGGGCTTGAATTGGCAAGGGATTACTGCGTGAGCTTCCCGGAAGGATACAGGGCGCATCAGATCAGGCTCGATGGTGGCGACTGTTCGACGGATTCATTCTGCTATCCGTCGGTTTGAATTTGAGCGCAGCCGGCTGGACACCTGCCTGGCTTTGGCTGGCGGTTGTCGCGAGCGGGCTCTACCATGGCATAAATCCGGGTATGGGTTGGCCGCTCGCGGTTTCGGCCGGCCTCATGGAGCGAAGTTCGCGTGCGTTGCTGACTGCGCTATGCCCATTAGCGGCCGGCCATTTCCTCGCGATGGTGGTGGTTATCCTGCCGTTCGCATTGCTGGTCGCGATAGTCGATTGGCAGCATCAGATACAGATCGGCGCAAGCCTGCTCGTGATCGGATTCGGAATTTTCCGCTATATCGACCGCAGGCATCCGCGAGTCCTGGCGCGCATACGGCCGACCCAATTGGGGCTCTGGTCTTTCGCCGTGGCGATCGCCCACGGCGCGGGACTGATGCTCGTTCCGATCTATCTCGGGCTCTGCCGGGTGTCCGACCTCAACAACGGCGATCAAGCGGCCGGGGTCCTCATGAGCGCCAATCTCGGCATGGCCGTGCTGGTAGCCATCGTCCACGCCACCGCGATGATCGTTGCTGGCGGCTGCTCAGCCTTGCTGGTCTATCGATATCTTGGCCTCAAATTCATTTCCCGCAGCTGGTTCAATCTGGATGCGGTCTGGGCCCTCAGCCTCATGCTTGTGGGAGCGACTGCGCTGATGCTCAATCTATGGCAAACGAGCTGATGACCAGCGATATTCGGCGGCATTGCTGCAAGCCGTGAGATCTGTGGCTGGTCCGAAGCAATCTTTGCGAAGGCCGCTTTTTCACCGTGCAGCCACCGCACGGGTGGCCTCACCGACGGTGATCTGCTAAAGCGCGGCGTAATCACCAAACCCAAGAGTCCTCGATGATTTCCCGCTACACCCGCCCGGAAATGGCCGCCATCTGGGAGGCCCAGACGCGCTTCAAGATCTGGTTCGAGATCGAGGCCCATGCGGCGGACGCGCTCGCCGAACTCGGGGTTATCCCGAAAGAGGCGGCAAAGACCATTTGGGCCAAGGCCCGCGATGTGAGCTTTGACGTCGCGCGCATCGACGAGATCGAGCGCGAGACCAAGCACGATGTCATCGCCTTCCTGACCCATCTGGCGGAGATTGTCGGGCCCGAAGCGCGCTTCGTGCACCAGGGCATGACTTCCTCCGACGTGCTCGACACTTGCTTGAACGTGCAACTGACCCGTGCCGCTGACCTGCTTGTCGAAGATATCGATAAGGTGCTCAGGGCGCTGAAAAAGCGCGCATTCGAGCACAAGATGACGCCCACGATCGGCCGTTCACATGGCATCCATGCCGAGCCGGTGACCTTTGGGCTCAAGCTCGCCTACGCCTATGCTGAATTTACCCGTTCCCGCGAGCGGCTGATTGCCGCCCGGAAGGAAGTCGCAACCTGTGCGATTTCAGGCGCGGTGGGCACGTTCGCCCAAATCGATCCGCGGGTGGAGGAGCACGTAGCCAAGGCGATGGGGCTGACCGTGGAGCCGATCTCGACGCAGGTAATCCCACGCGATCGTCACGCGATGTATTTTGCGACGCTCGGCGTAATCGCCTCCTCGGTCGAACGGCTTGCCACGGAAATTCGCCACCTGCAGCGCACCGAAGTACTGGAGGCGGAGGAATTTTTCTCGGAGGGTCAAAAGGGCTCCTCGGCGATGCCGCACAAGCGCAACCCGGTGCTGTCGGAAAATCTCACTGGGCTGTCACGGATGGTTCGTGCCTATGTCATGCCGGCCATGGAAAACGTGGTGCTATGGCACGAACGCGACATCTCGCACTCCTCTGCCGAGCGCATGATCGCGCCAGATGCGACGGTGACACTGGATTTTGCCCTCAATCGATTAGCCGGGCTGATCGACAAGCTGTTGGTCTATCCCGCGAACATGATGAAGAATCTCGACCGTCTCGGCGGCCTGGTTCAGTCGCAACGGCTTTTGATGGCGCTGACGCAAAAAGGCGCCAGCCGCGAGGACGCCTACAAGCTGGTGCAACGGAATGCGATGCCGGTCTGGCGCGGCGAAGGCGACTTCCAGGCACTGTTGAAAGA
>NZ_DATEPI010000288.1:0-4260 GCF_035273305.1 Bradyrhizobium sp.
GATATTGCCACGCTCGCGTGATTTTCGCTGAATGTGGGTTCGAAAACAGATCGTATATCCGCGAAAGCCGCTGCTCAATACTGCATCCATAGCACTGGCCGTCTCGATTCATCGGCAATTCTCTGGAATACTGGATCGCGCTTTTCGAGAATGCTCGCCATGCAATCGCCTCGCGAAATCTTGACTCATCTCTGGACCTCGGTCGGCGGCGATCCTGCTGCGCTTGAGTCGGTCACATTGACCGGAGAAGAGCCGCAATTGCCGTCCTCGTTCCGCCTCGCAGCCGCGGCCCAGGCTAGCATCAGCGCCGCGGGGCTGGCGGCGGCGCAGATTTGGCAGCTGCGCAGTGGCCAAACGCAGCACCTCACCATCGATATGCGTCATGCTGTCGTCGAATGCCGCAGCGAGCGCTATTTGCGCGTGGACGGCAAGCCGCCTCCGCCAGCCTGGGACGCCATTGCAGGCATCTATACAACGCGCGATCAGCGGTTCGTGCGGCTGCACACTAATTTTCCACATCACCGCGCCGCGGTTTGCAAGGTGCTGAACTGCAAGCCGGAACGCGAGCAGGTTCAGTCCGCGCTGATGCAATGGGACGCCGAGGCGTTCGAGAGCGCGGCCTACGCCGCGGGCGGTGTCGTCGCGATGATGCGCTCTTTCGATGAATGGTCTGAGCTGCCGCAGGCAAAGGCGGTCGCCGCCTTGCCGACGATTTCGATCGAAAAAATCGGCGACGCCGCGCCAAAGCCATGGCCCGCGGGTGACCGCCCGCTCGCCGGCATTCGCGTCCTTGATCTGTCTCGGGTGATTGCCGGCCCGGTTGCGGGCCGAACGCTCGCCGTCCACGGTGCCGATGTGTTGTTGGTTTCCGGCCCCGAACTGCCGGCAATTCCATGGCTCACGATTGATACCGGGCGCGGCAAACTGACGAGCTTTGTTGAGCTCAAGAGCGAACAGGGGCAGGCGACGCTCCGGGATCTTCTCGCCCAAGCCGATATCTTCTCACAGGGATATCGGCCGCATGCGCTGGCAGCGCTTGGTTTCTCGGCCCAGGACGCCGCGCGCATCAGTCCGGGAATCATCTACGTGTCGCTATCTGCCTACGGCCATGAGGGACCGTGGGCGGACCGACGCGGGTTCGATTCCCTCGTTCAGACAGCGACCGGCTTCAACCACGCCGAAGGCGAGGCCGCGGGGGTAACTGGACCCAAGGAGTTGCCGGCGCAAATGCTCGATCATGCCACCGGCCATCTGATGGCGTTCGGAGCGATGATGGCGAAGGCTCGCCAATCGCGCGAAGGCGGCAGCTGGCACGTTCGGGTCTCTCTGGCGCAGACCGGGCGATGGCTGTGGAATTTCGGCCGCGTCGCCGACGGGTTGAAAACGGAGGACTTGAAGGGCGAAACGGTCGCTTCTTTCGTGGAGGAGGAGCCCTCCGGATTCGGTCCGCTTCGAGCGGTCAGCCATTCGGCTGTGCTGTCGAAGACGCCGGCGTATTGGGCGCGTCCGGCGATGCCGCTCGGCAGTCATCCGGCGCAATGGCCGGCGCGCGGCTGAACCGGACCAGAATTCCGGCCATCGAAAAAGTCGGCCCTCTATCGAAAATTTAGCCTCAAAGACCGCGCCGATGGCGTTTTTAGGTTGTTCGAAACGGGAAATCGGCACTATTAGCGCTGCGATGCGGCAGTTGTTGCCGGAATCGTCGGCGAAGTGACTGGAGTCCATGCTTCCTAATTTAGACCAGCGATTGCAAAAGCTTAAACGGCAACGGCTGGCCACAGGGGCGGGGCTTCTGGTGCTTGCGGGCGCCGTGCTCTACGGGCTTATGCATGCGGGCGGGAGCCCGCATGGAGCTTCTGACCTGTCGAGCCAGTCGCGAAAGGGCCTCCAGCGCTACACTCCGACCGCAGCCGAATGGGCGAGCTTGACGGTCGAGACCGTGAGCGAGCATGCCTTCCGCTCCGAGACCGTGACCGAAGGCAAAGTCGCGGTCGATGAGGATCGCTCGACCCCGGTATTTTCACCCTATGCGGGGCGGGTCACGAAGCTGTTGGTCCGGCCGGGCGACAGCGTTGCGCAAGGCCAGCCACTGTTTGTTATCGAGGCGGCCGATACTGTCCAGGCGCAGAATGATTTTATCACTGCCATGACCGCGCTCAACAAGGCGAGGTCGGCCCTCGACCTTGCGCAGATACAGGACAAGCGCGCCAAGGACCTGTTTGAGGGCAAGGCCGTTCCGCTAAAGGATTATCAGCAGACGCAGGCAACTTTGATTCAGGCGCAGAATGATTTGCGCTCGTCTCAAACGGCGCTGGAGGCGGCGCGCAACAAGCTGCGAATCCTCGGCCTCACCGACGAGGCCATCTCAACCTTCCAGGAGAAGGGCAGCATCAATCCGAATACAACGATCTTCTCGCCGATTGCCGGCACGGTGGTGCAACGGAAGGTCGGCCCCGGCCAATATGTAAACTCGGGGTCCAGCGATCCTGTGTTCGTGATCGGTGACCTCTCGACCGTATGGCTAACCGCCTTTGTTCGCGAAAGCGATGCTTCGAAAGTCTCGGTCGGACAGGAGATCGCTATCAACGTTCTGGCGCTGCCGGGCCGGACATTGACCGGACACATCAACTATGTCGCCGCGGCAATCGATCCCGCCACACGCCGGCTGCTGGTCCGCGCCACCCTCGACAATAAGGACGGTCTGTTGAAGCCGGAGATGTTTGCCAATGTGACCATATATTCCGCCGGCGATCATCCAGCGGTCGGCGTACCCAAGCAGGCGCTAATCTATGAAAGTAATCAGGTTCGAGTCTGGGTCGCGCATGAAGACAAGTCCATCGAACTGCGTCAGATCAAGACCGGGCTGACCAATGGCGATCTGGTCGAGGTCGAAGGCAATTTGAGGCCCGGCGAGCGGATCGTTACGAAGGGTAGCCTGTTCATCGATCGCGCGGCATCCGGAAGCTAACCCAACCCTCCATTGAAAGCTTCGATCTGAATGGATCGCCTTGTCGCCATTGCCGTCACCCGGCGCTATCTGATGGTGGGCCTGCTCGCCGTCGTCATGGCCGGCGGCTTGATTGCGTTCAGGCAGCTCAATATTGAAGCCTATCCCGATCCGACTCCGCCGATGGTCGACGTCGTGACCCAAAGTCCGGGATTGTCCTCTGAAGAGATCGAACGTTACATCACGATCCCGATCGAGACCCAGGTCGCGGGGATCAAGAACCTGCGCACCATCCGGACAATTTCACTGTACGGATTGTCCGACGTCAAATTGCAATTCTCGTTCGACTATACCTATGACGAGGCGCTGCAACAGGTGTTGAACCGGCTGTCGCAACTTGCGCCATTACCGGGCAACGTGCAGCCGGGAATTTCGCCGCTCAGCGCAATCGGCGAAATCTACCGTTACCGTTTGGTCGGGCCGCCGAACTATAGCGTGCTCGACCTGAAAACGCTGCAGGACTGGGTGCTGCAACGCCGCTTCCGAGCAGTACCCGGCGTGATCGATGTCACGGGTTGGGGAGGCAAGACCAAGACTTACGAATTGCAGGTCGACTTCAACAAGCTGGTGGCTAATGGGCTCACGCTGCCGCAATTGCTGCAGGCGGTCGGCAATTCCAACATCAACGTCGGCGGAAATACAGTCGATATCGGCAGTCAATCGGCCGTGGTGCGCGGCGTCGGCCTGATTCGGTCGATCGATGATCTTGCCAACACGATGGTATCGCAGAGCGGCGGCAACCCGGTGCTGGTGAAAGATATCGCGAAGGTCACCGTCGGCGAGAAGCCGCGGCTTGGCATCGCCGGACTCGATCAGGACGACGACATCGTCCAGGGTATCGTGTTGATGCGACGGGGCGAGCAGAGTTCGCCCACGATCGCGCGCGTCGAGCAATTAGTGGCGTCGATTAACGGTTCGAGCATCCTGCCGCCGGGCGTGCAAATCGAGCGCATCTACGACCGCAAAGATCTCATCGACATCACGACCGCAACCGTGCTGCACAACATGGTGCTGGGCATTCTTCTGATTGTGCTGCTGCAGTGGGCCTTCCTCGGCGATCTCAGAAGCGCGCTGATCGTAGGCGCCACCATTCCATTCGCGCTGTTTTTCGCCGTTATCATTCTGGTCCTACGCGGCGAATCCGCCAATCTGTTATCAGTCGGCGCTATCGATTTCGGACTGATCGTGGACGCCACCGTGATTATGGTGGAAGCAATCTTCCGGCGCCTTTCGCAAACCACAGAGCTTTCCGA
>NZ_DATEPI010000289.1:0-13325 GCF_035273305.1 Bradyrhizobium sp.
ACCGGCACGCTATCGGCGGAACCGGATCTGCTGAAGGGCATGGAAGAGTTTGGCAAGCTGCCGCGCGCGGTGCTGAGCATCGGTGTCAAGGAAGCCTATTTTCATTGTGGCAAGGCGCTGATGCGCTCGCGCCTGTGGTCAAAGGAGGCGCAGGTCGAACGCTCGGTATTCCCTAGCATCAGCCAGGTCATCCACGAGCAGACGAAGCTGGGCGAGCCGGAGACGCAGGCGGTGGTCGAAGCGCGCAACAAGACGCAATTGTAGGAAGTTTTCACGCCCGAGAGTGCGCCGGCGAGCCACTTCACTAGGGCAAGCACCAGGCGTTGCTCTGGTGATTGTCCTAGTGCTCGCCCTCGAGGCCACCGACATGCTTTTGGGTGTAGAGTTCGAGGCCGATGCGGCCGATGAGATCGAGCTGGGTTTCGAGGAAATCGATGTGATGCTCCTCGTCTTTCATCAGGCTCTCGAACAGGTCGCGTGAGACGTAATCCCTGACGCCATGACAGTGGGTCGCCGCTTCCTGATACAGCGCGCGGGCGCCGACCTCGGCAGCCAGATCGCACTCGATGATCTCCTTGACGTTCTGGCCGATGCGCAAGGGATCGAGCACCTGCATGTTGGGAAAGCCATCGAGGAACAGGATCCGATCGGTGAACCGATCGGCATGGTTCATCTCCTCGATAGACTCCTTGCGCCACTGCTTGGCCAGCTCGAGCAAGCCCCAATTGTTCAGCAACCGGTAATGCAGCCAATACTGGTTGATCGCAGTCAACTCGCTGCGGAGGCCCTTGTTGAGATATTCAATGACTCTGGCGTCGCCCTGCATAAATGCACTCTCAGCATCGTGAATTAACGGCGAACGCTAGGTCACATTGCCTGCAGGAGCAACCCTTCCGGGAACTTCGCGCGAAAAACAGGGATGGAGAAGCGCAAAAAAATCAGGCGACCGCTACGAGCGGGAGTTCGCGTGGCGACTCTGCTGGCTCCGTCGCCCTGTGGGGACATCCGGAATGGCAGGCCCTGGCGCAAGCGCCAAGCGCGTCATCGATAATGCTTTTGATCGTTCGCGCGCATCGGCCGCATTCGGCGCTGCAGCCGAGACAGCCGTAGATTTGTTTTGGATGACGGGGAAGGTCTTCCGAGGCGCTGACGGCGTTGCGGACATCGTCATCGCTAAGGACGTTACAGGAACAAACAATCATGAAAACGGAGCCGCCTTTCGCTGCTGCGGCGCCATCGATATTGAAGAAAATGACGGGAGGCAAAACCAAAAACGCTCTTTTCAAGCAATTCCAAATTGAGCGTGCACGCACACTGGAATCATTCCAGAAAGGCAGCACCGCACATCGAAATTTTCGGCCCCTTTCGCTGCCGCCGAACGACGCTTTTCATCGCGATCGAAGATGTGTCAGCGAGAACTGCGAGCGAATAACGAGCCTACAAAATGCGTCGCACAGGTCGCCTCGCGAGCGCACGAGGTCGGCTTTCGCAAGCCTTGCGGCCGCCGAAAACACCCTCGATTCGACGCCTTGCTGCGGTGCAAAATCCTCCCCTGCAGCAGAGTTTCCCTTCAAACATGGCGGTTCCGTTCATTGATCGTTCAAGGGAAGTGTGGAACTTTGGACGTCGATTTGTTCGGATGAGAAAGGTCAAGCCATGAGGAAGACTTTGATGGCACTCGCTGCGGCCGCCGCTGTGGCGATGTCAGCGACGGCGCCTGCCCATGCCCAACGCGGTTTCGGCCCCGGGCTCGCCGCCGGAGTGATCGGCGGCGCTATCATCGGCGGCGCGCTGGCGGGTCGCGGGTACTATGGACCGGGATACTATTATGGACCCGGCTACGGTTACGGATATGGCGGTCCGGCCTATGTCGCCGACGGCTATTACGGCGGCTGCGTCTGGCAGCGGCAGCGTTTCTGGGATGGCTACGCCTGGCGAGTTCGGCGCGTCCGGGTTTGCGGCTGATCCGTTCATCTTGATTAAATCGCGTCTCCCGTCCCTCGAACGCACAGATTTTTCGAGGAGCGCCGTGAGCAACGGCCTGAAAAAGACTCTTTTTCAGGCGACTAGCGACCACCGTTTACTTTGGATTCACTGTTCCACGCTTTTTAGCGAAACGGCCTGCTTCCAACCGCATTCTTGCCAACTTAACCCCGGCGCCGACTGAAGGCGCCACTCCAGGAGAGCCCAAGACATGAACAAGACCTTAGCTGCCTTCGTCGCGGTCGCAACGATCGCCGGTTCGCTCACCGCGACACCCGCGAGCGCACAGCGCGGCGTCGCCGCCGGCGTGGCGGCTGGGCTGATCGGCGGCGCAATCGTCGGCGGAGCCATTGCTTCCAGCCGGCCGGCGTATGGCGGTCCCGTCTACGTGGAAGAAGCTCCCCCGCCCTGCCGCTGGGTTCGCGAGCGCTTCTGGGATGGTTACGGATGGCGCTTCCGCCGCGTCGAGGTCTGCAACTGAGTCAGGCGAGACAAGCTGCAACGAACGTTTTGACCCGGCCGATCCTCGGCCGGGTTTTTCATTTTCACCGAGAGTTTTCCGCGAGCTTCAGCGCGCCGCGTTGATTGAGCGCAGAACTGCTTCGCTCGGCCAGCAATCCACTTTCAGGCCCGCCGATTTCTGATAGGCGCCGAGTGCCGCGCGAGTCTGCATGCCGGCTTTTCCATCGAGCTTGTCCTTGTAGAGGCCGAGCCGCGTCAAACCGCGCTGCATGGCTTCGACGTCCGCGGTGCGCAATTGCGTCGACGCTGACCACGGCATCGCAAACGATTGCGGGTTCAGCATGCGATCGCTGAGATGGCCGACGAACAGCACGTACAGATCCGAAAAATTATATTCCTTGATGACGAAGTAATTCGCGGTCGTGAGAAAGGCCGGACCGTAAATGCCTTCGGGCTGCAGCAGCGAAGCCGCCTGCGCCTGCTCTGCTTTACTGAGTTGCTGTCCACGAACCGGCAAAAAGCCTTCGCGCAGCCATTCGCTGATCGGCTTCGTCACTTCCGGCACGCCGATCCTACAATCGACGTTGGCGGGCGTGCGCACTTCGTACGCCCAGCGCAGTCCGGGCTGCCAACCCTTGTTGGCAAGCTGCTGCGCAGCCGAGGCAAGCGCATCCGGCACCGAATGCCAGATGTCCTTGCGTCCGTCGCCATCGAAATCGACTGCGTGCTTGTAGAATTCCGACGGGAGGAATTGCGTAAGCCCGGTAGCGCCGGCCCAGGACGCACGCATGTCGTTGCGCGCCACCTCGCCGTCGCCGATCATCTTCAGCGCCAGAACGAATTCGTTGCGATACTGATCCTTGCGTCGTCCGACATAGGCCTGGGTCGCCAGCACCCGGAGCCCATCATAAGGCAGGGTGTAGCGGCCGTAATCCGTTTCGCGGCCCCAGATCGCGAGTACGATGGTCGCGGGCACGCCGAACCGCGACTCGATTTTGGTCAGCGCGGGCCGATATTTCTCGAGCAGCCGCCGGCCTTCGGCGGCGAGCCGCGCGATGCTGGCCTCCTTGAGATAGTCCGCCGGCACCTGCACGAATTCGGCCTGTGACGGCGCGCCGGTCGCGGGTCGTCCGGGCAGCATCAGATCAGGTAACTTGTAATCCGGCTCGAGCGTGCTGGTCTGCGCATCGAACGTCGCGCGCGAGACGCCTGCGGCTTGCGCCTCCGGCCAAACTGAAGCGATGAATTGAGTGAAGCCAGCATCGGCGGCGTCGGCGCGAGAGAGCAGCACCACCAGAAATCCTGCCGTCATGGCCATGAGCACAACCTTCTTCATACAACTCAGTACAAAACGTTGCATGGCCCCTCCAACCACCGCAATCTCAATTCGTCTTCCCGTCGGGTTGCTGGAGCAGATCAAGATCGCTACCAACAAGCGCGATGTGCCTTATCAATCGCTGATCAAGAGTGTGGCGATCGGAGATGGTCGGATAACAGTCACCGCGTCAGCTTCTTGTATTTCACGCGATGTGGGATGACGGAATCCTGTCCGAGCCGGCGCATCTTGTCCTTTTCATAATCCTGGAAATTGCCCTCGAACCATTCGACATGGCTGTCGCCCTCGAACGCCAGCATATGGGTTGCGATGCGGTCGAGAAACCAGCGGTCATGGCTGATGATCACGGCGCAGCCGGCGAAATCCTCCAGCGCCTCTTCAAGCGCGCGCAGCGTATCGACGTCGAGATCGTTGGTGGGCTCGTCGAGCAAGAGCACGTTGGCGCCGGATTTCAGCATCTTGGCCAGATGAACGCGGTTGCGTTCGCCGCCCGATAGCGCGCCTACCTTTTTCTGCTGGTCGGCGCCCTTGAAATTGAACGACGAGCAATAGCCGCGCGAATTGACCTCGCGCTTGCCCAACAGAATAAGCTCGTTGCCCCCGGAAATCTCCTCCCAGACGGTCTTGTTGCCCTCGAGACTGTCGCGCGACTGATCAACATAACCGAGGTGCACGCTCTCGCCGACGACGATGGTGCCTTTGTCCGGCTTGTCCTGCCCGGTGATCATCCGGAATAGCGTCGTCTTGCCGGCGCCGTTGGGGCCGATCACGCCGACGATGCCGCCCGGCGGCAGCTTGAATGTGAGATCATCGATCAGCAGCCGGTCGCCGAAACCCTTGGTAAGACCTTCGAAGTCGATCACGTTCTGCCCGAGACGCTCGGCCACCGGGATCGTGATCTGCGCGGTCTGGGTCTGCTTCTCGCTGGCCTGCTTCAGCAGTTCTTCATAGCGCTGGTAGCGAGCCTTGGATTTCGCCTGGCGTGCCTTCGGCGAGGCCGCGATCCATTCCTTCTCACGTTCCAGCGTGCGCTGGTGCGCGGCCTCCTCGCGGCCTTCCTGCGCGAGCCGTTTCTGTTTCTGCGATAGCCAAGCAGTGTAATTGCCTTCGTAGGGAATGCCCCGGCCACGGTCGAGTTCGAGAATCCATCCTGTGACGTTGTCGAGGAAGTAGCGATCGTGCGTGACGATCAGGATCGCCCCGGGATAATTGCGCAGATGGCCTTCCAGCCATGACACGGATTCCGCGTCGAGATGGTTGGTGGGCTCGTCAAGCAGCAAAAGGTCGGGCTGGTCGAGCAGTAGCCGGCACAACGCCACGCGCCGGCGTTCGCCGCCCGATAGCTTGGTCACGTCAGCATCGTCGGGCGGGCAGCGCAGCGCGTCCATTGCCTGATCGACCTTGCTGTCGAGATCCCACAGCCCCGCTGCCTCGATCTCGTCCTGCAGCTTGGTCATCTCGTCTGCAGTTTCGTCCGAATAATTCACCGCCAGCTCGTTATAACGATCGAGGATCGCCTTCTGCTTGGCCACGCCCATCATGACGTTCTCGCGCACGCTCTTGGCGGCATCCAGGTGCGGCTCCTGTTCGAGATAGCCAACCCGCGCGCCCTCGGCGACCCACGCCTCGCCGCTATATTCCTTGTCGATGCCGGCCATGATCCGCAGCAGCGTCGATTTGCCGGAACCATTCACGCCGAGCACGCCGATCTTCGCGTCGGGATAAAATGACAGATGAACGTTATCGAGGACCTTGCGGTTGGGAGGATAGGTCTTGGACAGACCCTGCATGAAATAGACGAACTGACGGGCCATACCGATCCCTTGAAGGCTTAGATTTGTGGAATTTGCCGCCGCTGATGTAGCGGCGTGGACCCCAAAGGGCAACCGCGCACCGGTGTTTTCCATCCGTTCACCAAGGATGATTACGGAGGCGACACCATGCGTGCGACGACTAGAACAATTGAAACCTTCTTTTAATAAATCAGCCCAAAAGTGGCCGTCAGCGCCAAAAAGCGCAGAAACGGCGGCACGAGCCGCAGGCGAAGACAGCAGCCCGCGTCATGGCAACCATCACGTCAGAAGCTCTTTCCTCCGCGGCGCAAGGCCGTGAGCGCATTGACAGGCTGCATCATTTAAAGAGCTTTTTCCGCCAGTTCTTCCTCAGGGCATTCGACCCATACCGACCGGAATTGCACTACATGAGGGGTCCGGGCCCTGCATGCCGCGCCAAGCAGAGCGCACTCACCCAGACGCATTCCGGCTGAGCCTTCTTTCTTCCGGCTGTCAATACGGGCGCTTTCCGGGCCGCGGGCGCTTTTTGGGCCGCGGGCGCTTGCGTGCACAGGCGTTGCGAGCAACCATGCTCCTCCTTGCGACGGCGCATTTCCGCCCCGTCGTTTTCAGATCAACGGACTCTCCCATGACGCGGCTGCGCTGTGCAATTCTCGATGACTACATGAATTTGGCCTTGGACGCGGCGGACTGGTCCAAAGTCAGCGATCGTGTCGAGGTCAAAGTATTCAACCAGCCGTTTGCTGCCGGCGAAGCCGCGGCGGCCGCGCTGAAGGATTTTGAGATCATCTGCGCGATGCGCGAGCGCACGCCATTTCCGCGCGCCATGTTCGCGGCATTGCCGAACCTGAAACTGCTGATCACCTCGGGCATGCGCAACGCGGCGATCGATATGGATGCAGCCAAGGACCATCAGGTGGTGCTTTGCGGCACCCAGTGGGGTCGCGACCCAACGGCTCCGCTGGCGATGGGATTGATCCTGGAACTCACGCGCAACATCGGCCGCGAGAACGCGCGCATGCATGCCGGCGAGCCGCTGCAAAAATTCGTCGGCATTGAGATCGAGGGCAAGACGCTGGGAGTGATCGGCCTTGGCAAACTTGGCGCCAAAGTTTCCGGACTGGCAAAAGCATTCGGGATGAACGTCATTGCATGGAGCCCGAACTTAACTCCCGAACGCTGCAATGAAGTCGGCGTCGCGTATGCCACCAAGGAACAATTATTCTCAACAGCCGACATCATCACCATCCATGTGGTGTTGAGCGAGCGTTCGCGCGGGCTGGTCGGGCGAGACGATCTGGCGCGCATGAAGCCGACTTCGTATCTCGTCAACACCGCTCGCGGCCCGATCGTGGACGAGGCCGCGCTGTTGCAAACCTTGCAGCAGAAGAAAATCGCCGGGGCCGCCGTCGACGTGTTCTCGGTCGAACCGCTGCCGGTGGATCATCCATTCCGCAAGCTCGACAATATCGTGCTGACGCCGCATCTCGGTTACGTGACACAAGAAACGTTCCGCGCGCATTACAGCCAAATGGTCGAAGGCATTGAGGGCTGGTTCAAGGGCCAGCCGGTGCGCAGATTGGCTTAGTTAGAGCGTTTTCGAGCGAAGTGGATGCCGGTCCGCCTGAAGAAAACGCCTGAGAAGAAAAGCTAGACTTCTGATTCGATCAGAACCGATCGGGCTATAGCCGCGATCCGGCTTCGCATCGTGGCCTTCAACCGCAACAAAAAAGGCGCAGGCGCGCCTTTCAGCATGATGTCGGAATTAACTAGCGAACGGTGACAGGTGGGGGTAGCGGCGGGACCACCGTCGGCTGCATGCCGGGAGTGACCCCGGAGACCTGCGCGGATGCTACGCCAGCGGTTGCCGGCATCGTCGCCGCCGAAGCCGAAGCAGTCGTCGTCGAAGCCGGCGGCGGGCCACCAGGAAGCACCACCACCCTTGTGCCGACCTTGACGCGATCGAACAGGTCGGAGACGTCCTCATTGAGCATGCCGATGCAGCCCGATGAGACGAACTTGCCGATCGTTGACGGCTGATTGGTCCCGTGAATGCGATAGACGGTGGATCCCAAGTACATCGCGCGGGCGCCGAGCGGATTGCCGGGACCGCCGGCCATGAAGCGCGGCAGATAAGGCTGACGCTCGATCATTTCGGTTGGCGGATGCCAATCCGGCCACTCGGCCTTGCGCGAGATTTTCTGCACACCCGTCCAGGTGAAGCCGTCCCGGCCGACGCGAACGCCGTAGCGGATCGCCCGGCCATTGCCCAAGACGTAATAAAGATATGTGTGCGGCGTATCGACGATCAGCGTTCCCGCAGGCTCCTTGGTGGCGAATGCCACTTCCTGTCGGCGCAAGTTCGGCGCGAGCTGCGCGGGACCGACCTCTGGCTGTTCCTCAGGCGGGAGCGAGGAAAGAACGACCGGCTTGCCGTCCGCGCCCAGGGGCGGCTGCACCGAGCCCGTCGCACCATTGGTACCCACGCCCTGGGCCGGAGCCCCTATCGCCTCAGGAGGTCGCAACGCCCGATCGTCGGTAGGAGTGTTAGCGACTACGCCGGGAGCGCCGCGATCCGAATAGATCACCGGCGGCGGACCGTCGGGACGTCCGTAACGCGGGTCATCCGGCGAAAGGATCGGCCCGGTCGGCGCACCGCGATCACTATATACCGGACGGCTGGTGTCGGGACGGCCGTAGCGGGGATCGTCGGGAGAAAGAACTGGCCCCATCGGCGCGCCACGCTCGGAATAGACCGGGCGCGGGTCCGGGCGACCATATCGCGGATCATTAGGCGAGAGGATTGGCCCGGGCGGCGGGAGGGCTGTCGAAGCCTGCGCGTCCGGCGTCTCATCATCCTCCAGCGAGTCGAAATCCGGAGCGGCCGGTCCTCGGCGATAATCGCCTGGATAGGCGCCAGGCGGATACGCCTGCGGCGCCGTCGAATAGACTGGTGCGGGGGGAACCGGATAGCTTTGAGCCATCGCGAGCGAACTTGCTGCCGCGCCGCTGGCCAAGGCAGCACAAATCGTCAGAATGCGTTTGCTCATCATTGTTCTTGTATAGCCCCAAGCCGACACCGGAAGGTTAACGGCTGATGGCGGAAGATAGCGGCGCATTCAAGACAAATTCGGCTAAGTCACGCCAGATTCTCGCATTCGTGACAGCCCGACATCACCGTTGCAAGCAAGCCTCACCTCCGCACGAAACGCTTGCTTCCTTGGCGAGGCCGGCATTTTTCCGCCGATTTGTCACGAACGTTCGGTGATCGTTGCGGTATTCTTGAAACCGCCTGATTCGCTTCGCGCTGGTGCCGTCCGATGCGTTGCGAACGCGGCAATTCAGTGGTCACCGCGTTCCCAGTGTTCAACTGCCTTCGTACTTCAGCGAAGGCGGAGCTCGCCGTTCCATGCTGCCCGGCTTCCGCTTTCTGCTTGCCGCTATCATCTTGTCGACCTCGATGCTTGTATTCGGGCTCGGCGCGGCGGCGCTGCTGCGTGCGGCACACGAGCAATTTGCAAGCAATCCCTCTTGGCACTCCGCTCCCGAAGCCACCTTCGCGCAGCAGCAGGCTGAACCCGCTCCCCCGGTTCTGGCGATGCTGCATGCTGATCCAGCGCCCGTCGAGCTAAAGGCGCCGGACACTGTTTCCGCATTGAATACTCCCGCCATGGCGCCGACGGTCGAGCAAGCCACGAATGTCGCAACGCCCGCGGAGCAGACAGCGGTCTCACCAAAAGCGCCCGAGCAGGCCTCGGTCACGCAGGCCTCGATCACCCCGGCGAGCGAGCCCGAGAGGGTCGCCGTGTTGAAGCCGGAGCAGACGTCAGCGCCGGAATCCGCGACGGCCGCGAAACCTGCAGTCCCGGCAGAACCGGCAGCAAGCTTGTCCGCTCCAGTAAAAAATGAAACTTCCAGCGCCGAGGCGAGCGGAAGCACGAGTTTACCTTCGCCGAGCGATGGCACGGTTGCGCCAACAAAGCAGGCCTCGATTGCGCCGTTGATGCCGCAGGCAAATGAGAGTCTCGCGAACGCGACCGCCACCGAAGCCACGTCTACGGAAACTAATGCGGCCGAACACACTAACAGCGCCGATTCGCGGGCGGACCCCGCCGTGCCGCTCGAGGTAGACGCGATATCGACAAAGCTTGCGGCGCTCGACGGCCGACCGTTGATCGTCCAGCCGCGGCCGCGTCCTGCCGCTGCCATCGCCCGCGCCGAACAGGCTGCCAAGAAGCGTTTGGCCTTGCAAGCAGCCCTTCGGCGCAAGCGCGCCCTGCAAGCCCAGCAGGCAGCGCTGTTTCCGCCGCTGTTTCCTCCGTTTCCCCAGCAGCTCAACCAGCCACCCGGGGTCGCGACCAACCACTAACGTCAGAACGTTTTCCAGCGAAGTGGACGCCGGTTCGCGTGAAGAACACGCGCCAGAAGAATGGCGGACGAAGTCGGAAGAACAGGTCTAAGCCGGCCCGGTCGCGACCGGCGGTCCGTCAGGCAGGCCCCATTCGGCCCAGGAGCCGTCGTAAAGCGCGGTGCCCCGCGCGCCCAATCTGTATAGCGCCAGCGTCAACACCAGTGCTGAGACGCCCGATCCGCAGGTCGTCACGATCGGCTTCTCAAGATCGACGCCACCACCGTTGAACGCTCGCCGCAGCTCCTCCAGCGATTTCATGGTGCCGGTGTTGGGGTCAAACAGGTCGGCGTATGGTACGTTGCGACTACCCGGGATGTGGCCGGAGCGCCGGCCCGACCACGGTTCGGCAACCGTGCCCTCAAACCGCGGACGCGGTCGCGCGTCCACCAATTGCTCGCGATTGGTTTCAAGGTTCTTCAGCAATTGATGCTTGCTTCGGACGAAGCTGGGATCGAGCTTGGCCTGAAACTTCCCCGGCTTCGGGCTGACCTGGCCGGATTCCGTCGGACGTGCCTCGCTCACCCATTTCCGCAATCCGCCATCCAGCACCTTCACGTCGGGATGACCGAACGACAGGAACATCCACCACGCCCGCGGCGCCGCGACCCAGCCGCCGGAATCATACGCCACCACGGTATCATCTGAAGAAATGCCCAGCGCCGAAACGTCCCGCGCGAACTGCTCGGCGCCCGGATACATGTGCGGACGCGGATCATCGGGATCAGCGATTGTATTGACGTTGAAAAACACCGCGCCCGGGATGTGAGCCTTGAGGTAGTCCTCGGACGGTAGCGGAAGCACGCCCGGCATCTTGTAGGATGCGTCGATCACCTTGAGCTTGGGATCATCAAGATGGGCAGCGAGCCAATCGGTGGAGACCAGCGGATCGTCATTGGGTGGCATGGATGAATATCCTCTCAGCCGCCATGTCGCGGCGTGACGGTCGTGGTCTTGCGATCTATGCCTTCTTCTTCGGCTCGACCTTCTCGACCGGCCCGCCGGCGTCGCGCCAAGCGGCAAAGCCGCCACCCATGTGCGCGACCGGCTTCAATCCCATATCCTGCGCCGTCTTGGCGGCCAACGCCGAACGCATGCCGCCGGCGCAATGAAAGATGAATTTCTTGTCCTGCTGAAACACCGGCTTGGCATAGGGGCTCGCCGGATCGATCCAGAATTCGAGCATGCCGCGCGTGCAGGAAAACGCGCCGGGAATTCGGCCATCTCGCTCGATCTCGCGCGGATCGCGAATGTCGACAATGACGACATCGCCGTTTTTCGCGATGTTGATGGCATCCGCGGCGCTTACGGTTTCGATCTCCGCATTGGCCTCGTCGATCAGCGCCTTGATGCCGCGGTGAATGGTCTGGGACATTGAACTAACCTCCGCGTGATCTAGCGCACTAATTCCTTCATCGCGGCTTCAAGGCCTTCGATGGTGATCGGGAACATGCGTTCCGAAAACAGTCGACGAATGATGGTGGTGGATTCAGAATAATCCCAATGCCGTTGCGCGACTGGATTGAGCCAGACGGCGTGCGGATAAGTTCGCGTGATGCGCTCGAGCCAGACCGATCCGGCTTCCTCGTTGACGTGCTCGACCGAGCCGCCGGGGACCATGATCTCGTAGGGCGACATCGAGGCGTCCCCGACAAACACCACCTTGTAGTCGTGCGGATATTTATGCAGCACGTCCCAGGTCGGGGTTCGGTCGGTAAAACGCCGGCGGTTCTGCTTCCAGACGCCCTCGTACAGGCAGTTGTGGAAGTAGAAATATTCCATGTGCTTGAATTCGGTCTTTGCCGCCGAGAACAGTTCTTCCACCTGCTCGATGTGCGAATCCATCGAACCGCCGATATCGAAGAACACCAGCACCTTCACCGCATTGCGCCGCTCGGGCCGCATATGCACGTCGAGATAGCCGTGGTTCGCCGTTTCCTTGATGGTGGTATCCAAATCAAGTTCGTCAGGCGCGCCGGTGCGGGCGAATTTGCGCAGGCGACGTAACGCAATCTTGATGTTGCGAATCCCGAGTTCGACGTTGCCGTCGAGATCCTTGAACTCGCGCCGGTCCCACACCTTCACGGCGCGGAAGTTACGGTTCTTCTCCTGGCCGATCCGCACGCCTTCAGGGTTGTAGCCATGAGCGCCGAACCGCGAAGTGCCGGCCGTGCCGATCCATTTGTTGCCACCCTGGTGCCGGCCCTGCTGCTCCTTGAGACGCTGTCGAAGCGTCTCCATGAGCTTGTCCCAGCCCATCGCCTCGATCTGTTTCTTCTCTTCCTCGGTGAGATATTTTTCGGCCAGCTTCTTCAGCCATTCGGCCGGAATGTCCGTCTTCTCCATCGCATCCAGAAGACTCTCCAGCCCCTTGAACACGGTGCCGAACACGCGATCGAACTTGTCGAGATTGCGCTCATCCTTTACCAACGCTGCGCGGGAGAGATAATAGAAGTTCTCCACGGTCTGCTCGGCCAAATCCGCGTCGAGCGCCTCCATCAGCGTCAAATACTCACGCAGCGTTACCGGGACCTGCGCGTCGCGTAGCGATGTGAAGAATTGCAGAAACATCCATCACAGATTGCCCGCCGAAGGGTGCGCGTCAAGGGCACACAGGCCTAGACCTGCCGCGTTTTTCAACTAGAATTGACCTCACAGGCCTTTATAAGGGTAACCCGATCGCGACCGCCGGACCGGCGGTCGTTTTTCTGTTCGCATGCGCGAACCTGCGCTCAAGAATAATCAGCAAGGCAAAGGATCGATGAAATTTACCGGCACCAAGGACTACGTCGCCACCGATGACCTCAAGGTCGCCGTCAATGCCTCGATCGTGCTTGAGCGTCCACTGCTGATCAAGGGCGAACCCGGCACCGGCAAAACCGTGCTGGCGGAAGAAGTCGCGAAGGCGCTCGGCGCGCCGCTCCTGACCTGGCACATCAAGTCCACCACCAAGGCCCAGCAAGGCCTATACGAATACGACGCGGTCTCCCGCTTGCGCGACAGCCAGCTCGGTGATGCCAGGGTGTCCGATATCTCGAACTACATCAAGCGCGGCAAATTGTGGGACGCCTTCACCCACGAAAAGCGTCCGGTGCTGTTGATCGACGAGATCGACAAGGCCGACATCGAATTCCCGAACGATCTGTTGCTCGAACTCGACCGCATGGAATTCTTTGTTTACGAGACCGGTGAAAACATCAAAGCGAAGCTGCGCCCGATCGTGATGATCACCTCCAACAACGAAAAGGAATTGCCCGACGCGTTTCTACGCCGCTGCTTCTTTCACTACATCAAATTTCCCGACCATGAGACCATGACGCGGATTGTCGACGTACATTTTCCA
>NZ_DATEPI010000290.1:0-12134 GCF_035273305.1 Bradyrhizobium sp.
GGAGGGAAATAGCTTAAGAAAAATAGAAGGTGAGGGGATAGCTCGTTGAGCATTCGCACTGCATCATAGATTGAAGCTTCGCTCTCGGTCGCTGAGAATCGACTCGACAATCATCAGTTTTCTTTCACATAAGCGGTAAGCCCTTCCACGAGATGATCGAAGAGCAAGCGTACGCGGCGAGTTGCTTTCGCATCCTCGTGCATGACGAGCCACATCTCACGCGTGAATGTGAAACTCTTTTCCAGGACGCGAATCAGATTGGCGTCTCGGCGCGCTGTGTTCAGATGAAGTGAACCGATACCTATCCCGGCGCGCAGTGCTGCTGCCTGCATGGGTGCGCTGTCGCATCGAAAGCCGAATTGTGCACGGCTCGGTGGAGGGGCGCCACCGTCGGCGGATCGTAGAATGTACTGGTCTTTGTCGAAGCCAATGAGACGGTGGCCGCTGATGTCCGCCGGCGTTTTGGGCGTGCCGAATACCGCAACGTAGCTACGATGCGCGAACAGGCCCAGTTTCACCACTCCGATGCGGCGCGCGAGCAATGCCTGTTGACTCGGGCGGGCCATGCGAATCGCGATATCCGCATCACCACGCAAGACGTCTTCATTCCGATTGGAAAGTTTGAGCTCGAGCACGATGCTGGGATATCGTTGGCAGAAGGGACTCAAAATATCTGGCAACACCTCATGACCGATGAGTTCAGCGGCAGTGAGCCGGACGATGCCGCGCTCGTCGCGTTTCCCCCCGGATGACGCGCGCTGCAGGGCGCCGGCGGCGGCTGCCATAGCTTCGGCGTCAGAAAGAAGCTCGCGCGCCGCTTCTGTCGGCACTAGACCGCCCGGCCGGCGTGCGAACAGCCGCGCGCCGATCGCGGCCTCTAGCACTTCAATGTGCCGGCTGGCGGTGGGTTGACTGATGCCAATTCCTCGGGCGGCCTTGGAAAAGCTGCCCTCGCGAAATACCGCCAGAAAGGTGCGGTAGAGATCCCAGGAAAGGTCGATTTTATCCATTCATATATGAATAGGCAAATGGCAGCTTTATGCAATTTATTTTACTCGGGCGTTCTGATGATCTCCGGCTTGCCAACCTCATATCGAAATGGAGGCCTTGCTCATGAACCGGCAGATACCCGACACCATGACGACGGCGGCCGATGGATCGCCGATGCAATTGATCAGGATAGGCGACCGCGAGCTCGCATTCGCATGTTCCGGCCAAGGTTCGCCCACTATTGTGCTTGAGACAGGACTGGGTGCCGAGAGCGCCGAGTGGGAAACTGTCGAGCGCGGCGTGGCCAGCTTCGCTCGCGTCTTTCGTTACGACCGAGCGGGACGTGGCATGAGTGCTCCCGCGCGGACGCCACGCGACGCGCATATGATGGTCGACGAGCTTCATGAGCTGCTTCGCGCAGCCGATTTTCCAGGGCCTTATCTGCTGGTTGGCCAATCGCTCGGCGGCTTATTGATGCGAGTGTTCGCGCAAAGATATCGAGCAGAAGTTGCCGGACTCGTACTGGTCGACTCGATGCACGAGGACCAATTCGACGTGTTCGGCCCCGCCTTTCCGCCGCCCACACCATCCGACCCGCCACCCCTGGAGGGGATGCGGCAATTCTGGACGAGCGGCTGGAAAAAGCCGGAATCCACGGTTGAACGGGTTGATTTCGTCGAAGCCATCCGCCAAAGCCGCGAGGTTGGCTCTTTGGGCGATCTCCCCTTGGACATCATCACGGCAGGCACCTTCCTGCATATGCCGTTCGTCCCGCCCGACCGCCGTGACACGCTCCAAGGGCTTTGGGAAGGATTGCAGGAACGCTTCCTGCGCTTGTCTTCCCGCTCGACACAGACTTTCGTAAGAACCAGCGGCCACTTCGTTCAACGCGACGATCCTCGGGTAGTTATAGAATCGATCCGACGCGTGGTGTGCCGAAAATCCGACTAGGGATCCGCGGACGGTTAGGGGGACCCGGACGCGTCTTACGTCGGCATCGAGTGGATGACCGTTCGCTCGTTCCCGGCTCTGATCCCACACTTGGTTCGACATGTTCGACTGGTGGATCGCCGATGTGCCGCGCCACAACGTCGATCAAAATCAATGAGGCCTCAAGATGAGAAAACTCGCGCTCGGAACCGCCGTGTTGCTCGGCGTCGGAGCCAACGTGAACGGAGTATTCATGCTCGCCTTACCAGCGGATTGGTACCTCATGGTGCCGGGCGTCACCACGACCGGTCCGTTCAATCAGCATTTCGTCCGCGATATCGGCCTCGTCTTCCTCTTTATCGGAACGGCGTTTCTGATCGGCGTCGCGCGCCCACGACGTCGCCTCTTTCTTTGGGCCGCGCCCACGCTTTGGGTATGGGGGCATGCCTTATTTCATTTCTGGGAGGTCGCCGTAGGCATTTGTGGTCCGTCGGCGATCGCCCGTGACTTCCCGGCAGTCACGTTGCCCGCAATCCTCGGGACGGCCGTGACCTTCTGGGCAGCAAAGGACAGCAGCACGCCACGCAGGGAAGCCCGATTCTCAGTAGTCTGAGTTGCTGGGCGACTCAATTCTATTGTCTATTCGAATCCGCGCCGCCCCATGTCAGCGGACTTTCACGCCTCGTAGTCTCTTGCCATTGCTGTGAATTCGAGTTTTGTCGGAGCGGCTCTTCGCGTGATCGATGAACGCTCGTAGTTTTGGCATCATTTGATGGCGGCTGGGATAATAGAGAAACACACCCGGCGCCATCGGTGCGAACGGCTCCAAAACGTGCACGAGTTTGCCGGCTTTCACCAGCCCGGCAGCGATCGGCTCAGGCACTTGCGCAAGCCCCATATCTTCCGCGGCCGCGCCAAGAATGGTGGGAAAGTCGTGCGCGATTAGCGGTCCCGAGACAATTGCCTCGATCGGCTTGTTGCCGTTGATAAACGACCAAGACCCGATCGACCCGTTCGAGCGGCGAATGCATAAGCAAGCATGCTGACGCAGATCGTCGATACGCTCTGGCCGTCCTCGCCGGCGTAGATACTTGGGGCTGCCGACGACCACGAACGGGAAGGGTGGCGTGAGCCGCACCGCGACCATGTCTGCTGCAATGAACTGGCCGAGCCGGATGCCGGCGTCAAATCCTCCGGCCGCGATATCGACCAGTTCCTCGCTGGCGGCGATCTCCACTTCGACATCGGGAAAGGCTTCGCAGAAGGATGCGATCAGCGGCTCGAGCAGGATCGGCACCACGGCCCGCGGGACCGTGAGGCGCAACAGTCCGGCGGGCCGCTGCCCAAGGTCACGGGCAACGTCGCTTGCGGCGACAAGCTCCTCGAAAGCGGGCCTTGCCCGGAAGTAAAATCGTTCGCCGGCTTCGCTCAGGCCGACACTGCGCGTCGTGCGGATGAAAAGTGCTGCGCCGACGCGTGCCTCGAGTGCGCGTACGGCTTGGCTCATCGCCGACGGCGTCACCCCGAGTTCCGCCGCCGCTTTGCGAAAGCTGCGGTGCTGGGCAACGCTCAGGAAGGCCTCTATTCCATCCAGCGCGCCCTGCCTAACTGTGAAGTTCCGCTTCATAACCCGTCAACATTATCGCGAATAGTCGCTCGTTGAAAGCGGTCTTACGTTCGAGTTTGCAACTCAGGAGCATCGTCGATGTCCATCCCATACATTCGCGACTTCCTGGCAATCTCAACTGTAAAGGTGACCGGCGTGACCGGAAAAACGAGACCACTGAAATCAATCCGTAACGTCGTCTTGGCACTCACACTAGCTTTGATAGAGGCTACTTCCATGACCCATTCAACTCTTGCCCAAGCACAAGCCACCTTGCCCGCAACCACCGCCGTGATGGTCATCCTTACAGTGAAGGCGGGCGTCACACGCGAGCAAGTCATGAGCGCCATGCCAGCTGAAATACGGCAGACCGTGCAGCTCTATCTCAATGGGAAGATTCGTGAGTGGTATTCGCGTGGCGATGGTCGCGGAGTCGTCTTCTTGCTGGATACCAAGGATGTTGCCGAGGCGCAGACGATCATGGAGGGACTTCCATTGGCCAAGCAAAATCTTATGGACCACGACTACATCGCAGTTGGTCCGCTTTTGCCACTCCGCTTGCTGATGGCCAATCCTTGAGCGTGAGGTCGCGGTGCCGGTTGCGGCGGCAACGGCACGAAAGTGTTGCCGCTGACCTCCGGCAGCGCGGGTAGCGCGGACGCCGGCGCCAACGGCTCGTCAGTGGCCGCGACTATTCAGTCAGCGTGCATTTCGCGGCATTCTCGTAACGACCTAGTCGGTCGCATCGGTGCAGTCGAGCGCGAAAAAAGAGCGATGTGTAACCCGATTGGACGCCTGTTCGGTCGCGCTTGAGGGCGGGGTCGCTGATTTCACCTTGGGTCGCTTTCAGGCGGCAGGGATCGACTTCCCGGGCCGGTTCCGCGCGGGGCTGGAGTTGCCCCACTCGCAAAATGGTGAATTGCCCGGCAATCCAGATGTCGGCCCGGCCGCCTCCCGTTCGTCTTCTATCCAGAGAGATAGCTGCAGGGGAGTTCGGTATGAGCCAATCTCGTTACCGTTGGGTGATTGTCGCCGCCGGCGGCCTGTTGGGCTGCGTCGCCATTGGCGCGATGTTTTCGTTGCCGGTTTTGCTTCAGCCGATCTCGCGGGATACCGGCTGGTCGGTCACCGGGGTGTCCAGCGCAATGACCATCGGCTTCCTGGCGATGGCGTTCACGAGCATGATCTGGGGCACCTTGTCGGATCGCGTAGGTCCGCTACCGGTGGTGCTGACCGGGTCGATCGTGCTGGCATTGAGCCTCGCGCTGGCGAGCCGTGCGCCGTCGCTTGTCGCGTTTCAATTCATCTTCGGACTGATGGTCGGCGGCGCGGCCGCCGCGATCTTTGCGCCGATGATGGCTACCGTCACCGGCTGGTTCGACACCCATCGCAGCCTTGCCGTCTCGCTGGTTTCGGCTGGCATGGGGATGGCCCCCATGACCATGGCTCCGCTGGCCGCAAGACTCGTCTCGACTTATGACTGGAGAACCTCGCTCCAAATCCTCGCGGTCGTCGTCGCCGCGCTCATGATCCCGGCAGCGTTGTTCGTTCGGCGCGCACCGGCGCTGGCGAGCCAAACCGCCAGCGCTGTTGCTGACGGAGCATCGGCAGAGACGATGTCGCTGGCCCAGGCGCTGCGCTCGCCGCAGTTCATCATCCTGCTGCTGACGAACTTCTTCTGTTGCGCCACGCATTCCGGCCCGATTATCCACACCGTCAGCTATGCGATCAGCTGTGGAATACCCCTGATCTCAGCCGTGACGATCTATAGCGTCGAAGGGTTGGCCGGGATGGGCGGCCGTATTGGCTTCGGCCTGCTCGGTGACCGTTTTGGCGCCCGGCGCGTGCTCGTCTCGGGCCTCTTCCTTCAGGCGTTCGGCGCACTTGCCTACGTCTTTGTGCGCGAGCTTGCCGCTTTCTATGCCGTGGCCGCAGTGTTCGGCTTCATCTATGCCGGCACAATGCCGCTCTATGCTTCACTGGCGCGCGAAAATTTTCCGCTCAGGATGATGGGCACGGTGATCGGGGGAACGGCCATGGCTGGCAGCCTTGGCATGGCAACCGGGCCATTGGCCGGAGGTTTGATCTACGACACCTTCGCAAGCTATTCCTGGCTCTACATCGGCTCGTGGGGGATGGGACTTGGCGCGTTCCTGATCGCACTGACCTTTCGGCCATTTGCAAAGGTGAAGCTCCAGCCTGAGCCCGCGCCGTTGCCATCATGAAAGGCCATCATGCTAGCGAAGGTCGCGCAGCGAGGCGCATCGATAGCTGCTGCTGCGCAATTGAAGCTGAGGAGCGTGATATCGCGAAATTGCTTTGCCGGCTATCGCGAGCGCCGTTTCGGCCGCCGGACTGCTCTTACCTTGCCGCTGCTTCCACCTCCGCAGAAGAACTGATCGCCGCCATCAGACTCAAGGCCGGACACGCCAAGACCTTCTGGCATATCGACCCTGTCCAGCACCTTTCCGCTTCCAGGATCTATCCGCGTCAAACCGCTCTCGTCACCTTCCCAGTTGCCGTGCCAGAGTTCTCCGTCGATCCAGCTTACGCCGGTGACGAAGCGGTTGGACTGAATGGTGCGAACGATCGTCCCTGTTTGCGGATCGACCTGGTGGATTTTCCGTTCACGATACTGCCCAACCCAGAGCGACCCTTCGGCCCATGCGAGCCCTGAGTCACCTCCGCCGCCGGGCGCCGGGATGGTGGCGAGCACGCGGCCGGTGTTGGGATCGATCTTCTGGATGCGATTTTCGGCGATCTGAAATAGGTGCTGGCCATCGAAAGCGGTGCCCGCATGCGCGGCGACATCAATCGAGCGCAGCACCTTGCCACTGGCTGGATCGAGCGCGCTCAGTTTGTCTCCGGTGGCAAACCAGATTTGCTTGCCATCAAACGTGACCCCATTCACGCGGTCGACACCGGGGAAGGGGCCATATTCACGAATAACTTCCGCCGCTGCTCTGGACATGCTTGCCTCCTGCACCACGATCGCTTTCGCCGAGAGGCAGCGCAACATTTCGCGCAGCAATCATGCTCGACCAATCTAGTCACTCGGCAGCGGAGCGGGGAGTAACAATGTCGTCGTGAATCCCGGCACAGGCGGCGTCATCCAGCGACGCGCTCGCGCGCGGCCAAACCATTGCACCTTGCCTGCCGCCGCGAGCTCGTCGAGCGCCCGCTGCACGGTGCGCTGGCTTGCGCCGAGCGCCAGCGCCAGCGCCGAACTCGACCAGGACTCGCCGTCAGCAAGCAAAGCCAGCACCCCCGCGTGCTCATCTTCCACCGGCCGCGCCAACACGACGACCTCGCGTCCGTGGCGCGGGACCAGCGCAAAGCCTTGGCTCGTCGCGCTCACGCCCGCCAGCGTTCCAAGCATCGCGCGAAGCCGTCCCATTTCGACCCGCAATCGGGCGCGATGCGATTCATCGGCGGCCTTGCCTCGGAATGCGCGTGCCACGAGCGTGCCCCTCGATACGTCCGCGGGCCAGGCTTCGGCCAGCGCGCGGGCGAGCGCGAACAACACCGGACGCCTTGCAAGCGAAACCACCGTGCGCGCGTCACGGACGGCATAACGGGACTGGTCCACGACAACCGCGTTTGAGGCCAGGAGCGCTTCGATCTCCTCGGGCAAGAGCAATCGCTCCTTGCCACCGGCGATCAGGCGCGCTGCGGGTGTGTTCAATATGAGTAGGGCGCTTTCGACTTCCGCCGTCAGTGCAGGAATGCCCGCGTCCCGTGCGGCGCGCCCGGCGCGAGCGAGCGCAGCCCGTGCGGTCTTTGTCTGCAGCCGTCGCATCGCGATTCCGGCGACCACCAGTTCGTGCGCGGCTTTGGTGGCGGGTGGAAAGGGCGCGGGATCGATTTCGACAAGCGTACGCTCGGCCTCATCGAGACGGCCGATCAAAAGCAGGCGGCGGAGCTCGAGATATCGCGCATGCGCGGCGTTCACCCGGTCGCCATGCGCTTCGAGTATCGCTCGCGCTCCCTCGAGCGCCTTTGCAGACCAGCCGAGGTCTCGCGACACGAACGCGATCTCGGCCTCTGCCACGATGCATCTGGCGCGGGCCACGGCTTCTTTCGGACTGAATGCGCGCGCCGCATTTCGCAGCAGAGCCTTGGCTCTAACGAGATCGCCGAGCTGGGCCATTGCGATGCCTCGGAGGGCGAGCGCAGGCGCGTCGTCGCGCAGGGCGACGCGGTTCAGCGCGCCGAGCGGATCACCCGCGGCGAGCGCGCGCGCTGCGGCCGTGATTAGTGAGTCCATCTGAATCCCGACACACTTGTCACTCTCACCATTCGAAATCAGGTCCTAATCTATCACACGACGACAGAACAATGGTCGTAACGAGAGGCCACTCTGATGGTTGACTGGACGATGCTTTCCCCGACGTTCCTCACAGCCGTGATCGAGTGGGCTGGAGCCGTCGTGACCGTGTTTGCCGTCGGCTCTGGCCACTCGGCGACTAACAACGAGCGATGAGCAGCGAACGGAATAGGACTTCAGCTTGCGGGGCGGGAATTGCCCAAAATAGGAGGTTTCAAAAGCCATGACTACATCGAGAGAGAACGGACGGAAGGACGGACAGGCTGCCATGCACACACCGCCGATCGTGTCGGCGCAGGCGTGGGAGGCGGCTCGCCAGCAATTGCTCGTGAAGGAAAAGGCCCACACCCGCGCTCGTGACGCGCTGGCGGCTGAGCGACGGCGGATGCCGTGGGTTGCCGTGGAAAAGGCGTATGTGTTCGACGGACCCAAAGGCAAAGCGAACCTGCTCGACCTGTTCGAGGGCCGCCGTCAGCTGATTGTCTACCGCGCCTTCTTCGAGCCCGGCGTGCACGGCTGGCCGGAGCACGCCTGTATTGGCTGCTCCCTGGGCGCCGACCAGGTGGCCCATCTCGCCCACCTGAACGCGCGTGGGACTACGCTTGCGTATGCCTCGCGCGCGCCACAGGCCGACATCGCCCGTCTGAAGGCGAGGATGGGCTGGGAAATGCCCTGGTACACAATCACGGACAGCTTCGACGCCGATTTCGGAGTAGACGAATGGCACGGCCACAACGCGTTCATCCGTGACGGCGAGCGCGTGTTCCGCACCTACTTCATCAACACCCGTGGCGACGAGGCGATGGGCACTACCTGGAGCTATCTCGACATGACGGCGCTGGGGCGTCAGGAGACATGGGAGGACTCGCCGGAGGGCTATCCTCAGACACCGACCTACAAGTGGTGGAATTGGCACGACAGTTACATCCCCGACGCGGCGCCCGACCCAAAGTGGGTCGAGGTATCGAACGCCGGCGAGGCCGCCTTTCGGAAGCGCGACGCAGGCACGAAGCCGTGAGCCAGGTTAGTTCCGGCGGATCCGGCTGCGAGATCGGCCGGAACGCCGCTGCGCTCGGAGCTGCCGCCGAAGGGCTGTGCCTTGCGGCTGCGCCCTCCTTCGCAATCATGGCGGTGCTTGTGGGAACGCTTGGTGGCGGCGCGTCAGAGATGCATTGCTCGATGATGCCTGACGCGTCGCCGCTGGGCGGAATGGTCCCGATGTACTTGCTGATGAGCGCCTTCCATGCGGGACCCTGGTTGAAGCTGATCTCGCGGCGGCGAGCTCATCACCGCCGAGTGTAATCCGGCGTTCGTCGGATGATTTAGCGATGTAGCGGCGATGAGCGCAGTCGCGCGCGTGGCATTCCCTGCGCCGTCTGAATTTCAGAAACTCGCGCATCGCGCGGCGAAATCGCGGAAGTGTGTGACGTCGCGCTGCGACTGCGTCGGCTGCCTCATCCCTGCCTAGCGGGGTCAAGACGAGCGAAGCTGTCTTCTTATCCCCCCTCGTTGTGTGGAGGGAAAGCACATCGTAAGCGAAGCGCACGGTGTGCAGGGTGGGGAAAGCCTCGTGTGCGAGATAGAAACCCCACCCGGCGCTTCGCGCCACCCTCCCCATAAAAGAAGGGGAGGGATAAGAAACCTAGAAGTGGCGGGCGTCGGAAGTGTGTGCGACGAACATTCAGCCATGCTCGGCGAACGCTAGCGTCCAGCATTTCAGACGCTGCGACTATAGAGCCGGGAAGCGGGAAAATCGATTGCGTGCCGGCACGCAATTCTCATAGTAGCCCGATAACCCGTCACTCCTGCCAAATTAATATCGGCAGCTAACGAAAGAAATCCCAATGGCACGCGTGCGATGCATCACTGAAATGGGCATGGGCGTCGATGTCCATGGCCGGGACGCCACCAAGGCAGCCAGGCGCGCGGTATCGGACGCCATTCGCCACAGCAGCGTCGGGTTTTTTCGTATGCTCGGCAAGACGGCCAACGACATGTTCGTCGACGTCACGATCGGCGTCCCGGACCCGGGCGGTGTCGACACGTCGGCGGTCGCGATCGAGCTACCCTATGGGACGGTAACTGTGACTGCGGTGAAAGGCGGGCTTGAGATTCCCGCCGAAAGCGGTGGCGACGCCATTATCATTGCGAATGCCGCAGTTGTCGTGAGTCTCGATGACGGCAAAACGGGCTAGAGATCGATCGGAATGACGGCGCAGATGCGCGTTGGAAAGGGCCACTTGATGGGAGCTATTACGATCTACGGCATCAAGAACTGCGATACCATGAAAAAGGCCCGAGCCTGGCTGGACAGTCACGGCGTGGCGTACAGTTTCCATGATTATAAGAGCGTGGGCATCGCGAAGGAGAAGCTCAAAAGTTGGAGCGAGGCGGTCGGCTGGGAAACGCTGCTCAACCGCGCCGGCACGACCTTCCGCAAATTGCCCGAGAGCGACAGGGAAGGCCTCAATGAGCGTAAAGCACTCGCTTTGATGCTGGCGCAGCCCTCGATGATCAAGCGGCCGGTGCTCGAGATCGGCGGCAAATTGCTGGTCGGGTTCAAGCCCGAAATTTACGCCAGCGAAGTCTCGCCATCCCGAGCCTCACACAGCGTTCGTTAGCCTAGTTGAATTCGATGACGTCGCTGGGCGATATGCGGCCGGGGGCACGATGGAAAAGATCTCGATCGATGATCGCGCGAAGTTTCGGGGTCGGCAGCGAATCGTTTCCGCGCATCAGATTCTTGATTTCAAATCCGCCATCTTCGGAAATGGTCTTGAGCGAGGCGAGCACATGGGTGACCTTGCCTGCTTCCGAAAACGGCAGCAGCATCCGCTCATAGGCGACTATGCGACCGTAGATGTCATCGATATTGGAGATCGTGTACACCGGAAGGCCGCGGGCGATGCATTCGTAGTAGACCGGCATCACGACATCTACGAGCTTGGATGGAAGATATTCGTGGAGATAGCGGCCCTTTCCGGTATGGCCATAGGCGCTCGACATCCGGGTGCCATCGCTCTGTATGGTCAGGCGTGGCGGCTGGGTGTCGTCGACCGTGTAGTAGACGAGGTCGGGAGTTTCGTCGGCCAGGCGAGCGGGCTGATATTCTTCCAGCCGAGGCAATTTCTGCTCGCGGGCATATAGCCGCAGCCACGTATTCAACAGGTCCCGCTGCTTGATCGATCTAATGATCGATGGATTGGCGCTCTCGAATTCCAAAGCTTCGATCCGTTCTGAAAATTCTTCATCATGATCGCTCTCAGCCCCAAATATTCTATGAAACTGCAAGACGGCATCGAAACACCGTTAACGAGGGCTTGCCGAGGTTCGGCTCCGGCCAACAGCGAAAATGTTCGGCAAGAGGTCAATCCTCGCCGCCAAGCAATTGGACTAACGTCGAATCTTCCGCCGTCCGCTCGGCCCCGGGTCGGCGTTTCCGGCTTGCGCAAGGCCGGCCGTTGACGGCATATTCGCGCACGGAGGCGGCGGTTCGAACACGACTTCCAAGAGGGTCGTGGGAAAGCTTGCCGGGAGCAGATAGGCCATGCGCGGATCCTCGCGGCAATGGTGGGGGAAATGTGATTGGCTGACGAGTACATTCTCGAGACTCGCGGATTAAGTAAGGAGTTCGCGGGCTTTTCTGCTGTTCGCGATGTCGATCTTCGGGTCCGCCGTGGCAGCATCCATGCGTTGATTGGTCCAAACGGGGCCGGTAAAACCACGTGCTTCAATCTACTGACCAAGTTCCTTCAGCCTTCTGCTGGTCAAATCGTTTACAGAGGCAAGGACATTACCGCTATGGCGCCGGCCGACGTGGCGCGGCTGGGCCTGGTGCGTTCGTTCCAGATCTCCGCAGTTTTTCCGCATCTCACCGCACTCGAAAATGTCCGGGTCGCCCTGCAGCGGCAGCACGGGCACTCGTTCGATTTCTGGCGTTCCAAATCGGTGCTGGATCGCTTCAATGGCCGCGCGCTCGAACTGCTCGACGATGTCGGCTTGAGCGAGTTCGCCAAGACGCCTGCGGTCGAGATGCCCTACGGGGGCAAACGCGCTCTCGAGATTGCGACGACATTGGCGCTCGATCCGGAAATGATGCTGCTCGACGAGCCGATGGCCGGCATGGGACATGAAGACATCGAGCGGATCGCCGCGCTGATCAAGCGCATCTCGGCGAAATACACGATCCTGATGGTCGAGCACAATCTGAACGTCGTGGCGAACCTTTCCGACATCATCACCGTGTTGACGCGTGGTCACGTGCTTGCCGAAGGCAATTAT
>NZ_DATEPI010000291.1:0-2711 GCF_035273305.1 Bradyrhizobium sp.
TCGGGTCACTTTCTTGGAGTCGATGATGATCTCGCCGGAGCTCGGCACCGTCAGCCCGGACACCATCATCATCAGAGTGCTCTTGCCGCACCCGGATGGGCCGACAACCGAGATGAATTCGCCGGAGCGGAGATCGAATGAAATATCGTCAAGCGCTTTCAATGCGCCACGGCCATGGCCGGCGAACACCTTCTCGACGCCGATGATCCGCACGAAAGGCTCTGCGCTCTCGAACGCCAGTTGCGGGTTCATCGCCAGGGCGTTCTGCATTAGCCGGCTCGGCCTTACGTTAAGAGCTCTTGCGATAGTGTCGACCGGGCGACTTCACGTCCTCGTTTGAACACGTGTTTTCGCGGCGGCTGTAGCCTGATGGCTTCATGCACTGAAGGCGCCCCGATAACCACGAGATCCGCCAAGTTGCCGGGGGCGATGCCGTAATCGGCAATGCGTGCGGCCTTCGCTGCATTCTCGGTCACCATCGACATGGCCATGTCGAGCTCGTGGGGTAACGTGAGTTGTGCCACATGCGCGATCATCGAAACGCACTCGAGCGGGTCAGGCTTCCCGAAAGGGTAATAGGGATCGTTCACGTCATCCTGTGAGCTGATGACGTTGGCACCACGCGCCAATAGCTCTTTGACCCGTGCAATGCCCCGCCGGCGCGGTTCATGGTCGATGCGGGCGGAGCAAACGAGGTTGATATGGGCATTTACCGAGATGGTGACGTTCGCAGTGGCCACCATGTCAACAATCTTTGCCGCATACACGTCGTTATACGAACCCATCGCCCCGCAGTGGCTCGCCGCCACCCTGCCTTGGAATCCTTCGCGCATGGTCTTAAGCGCGAGGTATTCGAGGCTCCGCGAATTCGGATCGTCGGTGTCATCCACCAGCATGTGAATGTCGCGATCGTGCCGCTTGGCGATCTCGAAGCAAATATCGATGTGTTCGCGCGCGTCCGCGTCGGTGTATTCGTACCAGGGCAGCCCACCGATGATATCGCAGCCCTCGCGCATGGCCTCTTCTAGCAATTCGGCCGCGCCGGGATCGCGAGCGATTCCCTCCTGTGGGAAGGCGACGACCTGCACGTCGCAATAGCGCCGCATTTTTTCTTTTGCGAGCAGGAGTCCGCGCGCCGCCCGCAAGCCGCCAATCGTGCCGACGTCGGCGAACAACCGAAAAAATGTGGTGCCGTTCTTGACGCCGACTTCGCACGCGCGGATCGCGCGTGAGGCGACTTCTTCTGGGCGGTAATTGCGCTTGAAGTCGTTGGTGATCTCGATCGCTTCTGGCAGCGTACCAGAAACATTCGGCCGCATAATTTCGCCGAGCAGACACTTGTCCGCGTGGAAGTGCAGGTTGAACAGCCCCGGGAGTACTAGGCTGCCTGCTGCGTCGATTTCGCGATGGCCTTTTTCCATTATTTTCGGCTCGACCGCAGCGATCTTGTCCTTCGCGATAACGATATCGACCTGATCTTTGCGGTCGCGGAGCTTGGCATTACGAATGATGATGTCCATGGCGGTTGCCGTGACAGAGCTTAGGTGCGTTCGAGTATGTGAAGCCCGCGCGTTCGATCGATGAGGTAAATGAGACCCTTCTCGTCAAAGCAGACATCGTTGCTTTGCACACGTTCAGCGCCCTCAGGAACCGGAGGCATGAACGAAGCAACCTCTTTCGGAGCGTGGGGATTCGCGATGTCGACGACCTTTAGGCCACGCGCAAACCAGGCGATCGGAATTTCCGTGCTGCGAATTTCCTCGCAGAACTGATGCAGTCCGGTGTAGTCGCGCTTGGGCGTGCCATCCTCCTCCTCCACTTGGAAGCTCGCGAACGGAATAGGACGCGTCTCGTCGGTGATGTCGACGAGCCAGAGGAAGGCCGGCGACGTCGGACCCGCAAGACGGACGACGTCCTCATCTGCGACGAGCATCACTCGACGGCCACGCAAAAGAAACGGTACGGGCAAAGCCGTGTGCGTAGGCCAGGGGAATGGTGGGCTCCAATCCAGGCCCGAGACGAACTTCGGCTTGGACATATCCTCGATGTTGAGAATGACAAAACCGCCGTGCCAGTAGCTGACATAGAGCCTATTGCCGACGCGCATCGGGTGGTGGCACCGATGCGCAGTGCCCTCCCACGTCGGCTTTTCACCGCCCGCCGTCCATTGCCCCGGCATCCACCATCGACCGACTTCCTCCGGGCGGTCGGGACGTTGAAAATCGATGATCGAGACGACGTTGCCCAAATAGCCATCGAGTTCGGGCGATCCGTAAACATATCGGCCGTCGAAGGTGAAGCGATGCATGCCGCGCGTCGGCCACTCGCCGATACGGCGCGGTTCCGTGGGCTTGCTCACGTCGAAAACCTCGAGCCCGCCGCGGAAGTTCGGATCAATACGCCCAATCGGAAATACCTCACGATTGACGAGCATGATCCCGTTCTCGACGCGCACTTTGTGCGACAACGTACCTTCCGGGACTTTCAGTTCGGTGAGCTTTTTTGGCTTTGCGGGATCACGCACGTCAATCAAGCTGGTGCCATTCGGCGGCTTCACGTGACCTACGAAGGCGACGCCGTTGCGCACGACCACCTGACCGCCACCGGGGCAGTCGTAATATCCGACGACCCGCAAGCCCTTAATCGAAGAACTCATTTGTTAGACTCCGGGAGCCATACAAATTGTGCGCGTACGCCAGTGCATTTAAGCT
>NZ_DATEPI010000292.1:0-12461 GCF_035273305.1 Bradyrhizobium sp.
TGACGCATCCAACGGGGCCTTCGGCCCCGTTTTCGTTTGTGGCAATTCGTTTGTTGCAATTACGCCGGAGCCACCAGGGGTGGCCGCGTCGGCCGGATCAGCGCAAAGGCGATCTGGACGATTCCTCCCGCCAGCCCGAGCGCGACGCCGATCCGCCAGGCCGTCGTGTAAGAGCCGAACGAATCATATAGCAACCCGCCAGCGTAAGCGCCGAGGAAGCTGCCGATCTGGTGACTCATAAAAGCGAGTCCCTGGATCATTGCCTGCCATTGAAGGCCGAACATCTCTGCGACAGCGCCTGCAACCAGCGGCCCGACACCCATCCACAGAAAGCCCATCAAGGCACCGAACAACAGGGTGGATGCCGGCGATGGTGGCAGCATGAAGTACCATGCCAGTATCAGCGATCTGGCGACGTAGATACCGCCGAGCAGCGCCAGCTTATTCCAGCGCTCCCCGGCCCAGCCGAAGAAAAGACTGCCGAGCACGTTGAAGCCGCCAATCATGCCGAGGGTTTGGGCACTCAGCATCGGATCCATGCCGCAGATTGCGAGATAGGACGGCAGATGCGTGGTGAGAAAGACGAGTTGCATGCCGCAAACGAAATAGGCCGAGGTCATCACGACAAAGGATGCGTTGCCGAACGCTACCTTGACCGCGGCTCCGGCGGAGGTATCGGCAATGTCGTCCGAACCTCGTGGCGGCAGCGGCACCTTGTCGACCTTGCCCGCGAACCAGGCCGCGGGAAGCATGGCTAGCGACAGCACAACAAAGCCGACCAGACCGGTCCGCCAGCCATAGCCTTCATTCAGCAGCTGTCCAATCGGTGCGGATAGCAACGCGCCCAAAGATCCGGCGGCGGAGACAATGCCTAATACCGTACTTCGGACCGTCGCGGGGACCGCGCGGGCCGCGACTGACATCGCGATCGCAGCTGCCGTACAAGCCAGCGAGGTTCCGATCAGCACTCCCCCGCCAATCATTACGCTGACAAGCCCTTGGGCACTGGCCATCAGCACAAGACCCACTATGTAGAGCAGCGCCCCAACCATCATGATCGGCCGAAACCCGTACCTCACCGTCATGGCGCCGGCGAGCGGCTGCAGAAAGCCCCAAGCGAGATTCTGTAAGGCCAGCGCCAAGGTGAAATCGGAGACCGATATTTGAATGTCATGCGTTAGAGGCTGCAGAAAAATCCCGAGCGATTGACGCAGGCCCATGCTGAGCGTCAGCATAATGGAAGCGCCAATCAGGATGGGAAGCGTAGGACGGAGAATCTGCAGCAGGGGCATGGTTGTTCTTCTTTCGTCGGTCTCGTTTGAATCGCGACCTGCACCACATCGGCCTTGATTACACCGATCTGTGTAATTAGGCTACGGGTAGATGAGGTTGTCAAGCCTCCACGGCAGCAGCGCCGATATGTTTACACGCGCATCTGCATCTCGCTTTTTGAGGAGCTACTGCTCGCAAGCTGGCCAAGGTCTCCGTAATGACATTGCGACCTGAAAAACAAAATATGAAGGAGCGGATCCTGGAAACGGCCGATCGGCTGTTTTACCTGCGAGGCATTCGCGCCGTCGGCGTCGATACCATTGCGGCGGAAGTCGGAATCAGCAAGCGCACGCTCTACAATCACTTTCCGTCCAAGGATGAATTGATCGCCACCTACCTGCAGGGACGTTTCAACAAAGCTCCGCCGTCCGACAAACCCCCGATCGAGCAAATTCTCGGAACGTTCGACCGGCTGGAGCGCGGGTTTGCCAGCAAAGGTTTCAGAGGCTGCCCGTTTGTCAACGCCGTCGCCGAACTCGGATCTGAGGATAAGTCGGTCAAAAAGATCGCGATTGCCTTCAAGGAAAGCCGCCGGATCTGGTTTCGCGACCTCTTGCTGAAACTCGATGTCCCTGATCCGGAAGGATTGGCGACCCAACTCACGCTCTTGGTTGATGGATCGATCGCGCAGGATTTGGTGCGCGACGATCCGTCGATGGCACGCGCCGCCAAGGAAGCCGCCCGCGTGTTGCTAGGTAACGCGGGCGTCGGAACTGGCGGACGAGACCGAGGAGATACATCGAAACCAGCGAAAAAGCGGTCGTCTTCGCGGCGGACCCGGCGTCCGCCTGAGCTTTAAGCCGCCTGAGCGACCACCCGGTTGCGGCCGTCGTGCTTGGCCCGATACAGCGCGATATCGGCCCGTTTCACAACGTCGGCCACAGGCTCGCCTTTTATTTCCAACGTTGAAAGCCCGATCGAGATCGTGACCTCGATACGCTTCGCACCCTTGCTCACCGCAAACGGCTCACCCGCGATCGAGCGCCGCAGCCGTTCCGCAACCATGCCCGCAACGTGCAGGTCGGTCTCCGGCATCACAATGACAAATTCCTCGCCGCCATAACGGCAGGCAAGATCGATGCCGCGGATCGACTTGCGAACCCGAACGGCGAATTCGCGCAGCACGTCATCGCCCGCATCATGGCCGTAACTATCGTTGATCGATTTGAAAAAATCGATATCGAGCATCATCAAGGCCAGTGGCTTGCCGCGGCTCGACGCCTGTTCGGCCAGTGTCGCCAGATGGGTCTCCATGTAACGGCGGTTATGAAGACCGGTCAGCGCGTCCGTAATCGACATCTCGATCGAGTTTTGTACGTTGTCCCGCAGATCGTCGGTGTAGCGACGCTTTCGGATTTGGGTCCGCGCTCTCGCCAGCAACTCGTTCTTGTCGATCGGCCGCAACAGGTAATCATTGACGCCAATTTCGAGTCCGCGCAGCAGTCGTGGGTTGTTGTCTGCGTCAGCAATCGCCAAAATCGGCACGTGCCGTGTCCGCTCCAGTGAGCGCGCCTGGCTGCACAGCCGCAACCCATCGAAATTGCGCAGGCCGAGCGAAACGATAAGCAGATCGTAGTTGCCGTCGGCCGCCTGAAACAAGGCTTCCGCTGGTTGGGCTTGCAGATCCACGGTGTGCTCGGTCCGCAGCACCGGCGCCAGCCGCTCATAGGATGAAGGGCGATCATCGACCAGAAGGATACGTCCGCCCTTGCCAGTATCCGCCACCGCGCTTCGTTCCGGCGCCTGCACGCCGATCTCAAGCGACGTGATCGCGCGCATGCGCAGTTCGTCGGTCATCATCTTAAGCCGGGTCAGCGAACGTACCCGGGCAATCAGAACCACGTCCGATACCGGCTTGGTGAGGAAGTCGTCAGCGCCGGCCTCAAGGCCGCGCACGCGATCGGCAGGGCTATCCAGCGCCGTGATGATCACGACCGGAATGAAATGCGTCGCCGGATTGGCTTTCAACCGGCGACAGACCTCGAAGCCGTCGATGTCAGGCATCATCACATCGAGGAGGATGATGTCGCATTCGGCGCGCGCGCAAATTTCGAGGGCCTCGTTGCCGTTGCACGCCGTCAATACATCGAAATACTCCGCCGAGAGGCGTGCTTCCAACAGCTTCACATTGGCAGGGACGTCATCGACGACAAGAATACGCGCGGACATCCAAATTTCCCTTACCCGATAAAGCGTCGAACAGTTTCGATAAATTTGCCGACTGAAATCGGCTTGGACAGATATGCCTCGCAACCACCCTCGCGAATGCGTTCCTCGTCGCCCTTCATCGCAAACGCTGTCACCGCGACCACCGGGATTGCGCGCAATTCCGGATCGTCCTTGATCCATCGCGTGACTTCGAGGCCGGACACCTGTGGCAGCTGGATGTCCATTAGAATGAGATCGGGACGAAGCTTGCGGACGAGATCGAGCGCTTCGAAGCCATTGGAGGTGCCTGACGTTTGATAGCCATGCGCCTCCAACAGATCGCGAAAGAGCTTCATATTGAGCTCGTTGTCCTCCACGATCAGGACGGTTTTTGCCATCCCGTCCCTCCGATCCCCAAGCTGCAGGCCCCGGCCTTGGATTCATCCTGCGGGCCGAAGCGTGTCGAAATTGAAATCAAACTAGTGCCAGACTCGCTCCAACCCATTAAGTCCGACAGTCATTTTTAGGCGAAGTGGTTTCACTTGCTTGAAGACGTTCCGCAGACTCGGGCATGATGCGTAAAATAGAGACCATAAGTTACGGAAAGGCAAATATCAGCGTTGAAAAAGGCAGTTCAAAATCCCCGGGAAGTAGCTGAAATTGTTGCCATTCAGGCGCTTTCTTTTGTCGCTGGCGACCCTGAACGCTTGGGTCTCTTTCTGGCGGAGACGGGAATCGGCCCGGAGACGCTGCGCACCGCCGCCGCGGACCCACGTTTTCTTTCAAGCGTGCTCGATTTCGTGATGCGCGACGATGCGACGGTGAAGGCGTTCGCGGATGTCTCTCAGCTTCATCCAACCAATATCGCCGCGGCTCACCAGGCCCTGAACGATCCCGAATGGGAACGCGATGTGCCGTGAACACTGGCGCTGCGAATTGAAGTTCCTCTCAGTCTGGCGTTAACGTGTTGATCCGTTCTGGTTGGGCGAAAGGTGGCGCGTCGGAATGGGTGCGAATCTTGAACCGGGAGCACCAGCCCCACCAGCATCACTGGGTCCGACATGTTTTTGCCGCGACTGTCTTCGCGATCTGGAGTTCGCGAGCAGGCGATGCGCCGAGTGCGGATCCCCTCGTCTGGTCAGCCATCGAGCACTCGCCTCGCTTACGTTGGCGCATATCGATTGTGACGCGTTCTACGCCACGGTCGAGAAGCGGGACAATCCTGATCTCGCCGACAAGCCCGTGATCATCGGGGGCGGCAAGCGCGGCGTGGTTGCGGCGGCGTGCTATATCTCACGCACCTTCGGCGTTCGCTCGGCAATGCCCATGTTCAAAGCGCTGGAGCTCTGCCCGTCCGCAATCGTGATCGGGCCTGATATGGCGAAATACGTCAGGGTCGGCCGCGAGGTCCGCCATGCCATGCAGGCGTTGACGCCGCTGGTCGAGCCGCTTTCGATCGATGAAGCCTTCCTCGATCTCAGCGGAACGCAACTCTTGCATGGCATGATCCCGGCCAAGGTGCTGGCCCGCTTCGCCCGTGAGGTCGAACGCAACATTGGTATTTCGGTATCCATCGGCCTGTCCTGCAACAAGTTCCTGGCCAAGATTGCCTCCGATCTCGACAAGCCGCGCGGTTTTGCAGCGCTTGATCAGGACGAGGCCCGCGCGATGCTGGCGGACAAGCCCGTCGGCTTTATTTTTGGTGTCGGGCCGGCGACGCAGGAGCGGCTGATCCAACGAGGCTTTCGCACCATCGCCGATTTGCAACGCGCCGATGAAATCGAATTGATGAAGCAGTTCGCAACGGAGGGGCGGAGGCTCTGGCGGTTAGCGCGCGGGATCGACGATCGTCGAGTGGTGCCCGATCGCGGCGCCAAGACGATTTCCAGCGAGACCACCTTCGAAACCGATATCCGGGATTTCAGCACACTGGAAAAGATGCTCTGGGAACTCTCGGAGAAGGTTTCGTCGCGGCTTAAAAGCAGCAATCTCGCCGGACTGACGGTCACGCTGAAGCTGAAGAGCGCGGATTTTCGCCAGCGGACCCGCTCGCAATCGATTCACGCGCCAACGCAACTGGCGACGAAGATTTTCGCAGTGACGCGGGAAATGCTGGCAAAGGAGATCGACGGCACTGCGTTCCGGTTGATGGGCGCTGGCGTCAGCGCGTTGCGCCCGGGATCGCAAGCCGACGACGACATGTTGGACCGCCGTTCCGCTGACGCCGAACGTGCGGTCGACGATCTCCGCAAGAAATTCGGCCAGACGGCTGTGATCCGGGGCATCGCCTATGACGGACCGCCGAAGGCCGCAGACTGAGACAGATCAGATGGCCTACTTACTGCAGGGCTTGGAATCCTTGACGTCAAATTTTCCGAGCGCGCCGGAAATCACGAAATCATTGTAGTCGAGCACCAGCGCGCGCGAGACGCCGTTTTCGAACAACTCGAACGACATCGAATAAGCTGGTGTTTGCTCGCCGTCCTTGGCTTTGGCATCGCGGTCATAATAGCTCACCGTCACCGGCCACCGGGTCATCGATTTCATCTGATCATTGGTAATTGAAGGATCGGGTATACCGGTACTGCGGTCGGCGGGGATCGGCTGCCCGATCACCGAAAGCGTGTTGTAGACCTTCTGGCCGTTGTCTGATCCATCATACACGGTGAGTTCAAGTACGGACTTTCCCTCCTTTGCTGCGGCGATGATCCGCCGGATCTGCTCGGTAGGAAATACAACCGAGCCGTCCAGCTCAAACGTCTTGGGTTCGGGCTTTTTGAGTTTAACCGTGATGTGATCACCGCTCCTCTCGGCGAACCCATCGACTGGACCGGTTTCCATATCATTCATGCGGGTGTCGATTGTGAAGCGATAGCTTTTGCCCTCGGCGTCTTCCCACGAAGACGAGCGTAGATCGCTCAGCGTCACTTTCCCCTCGCCGCTATTGAGCTCGGATACCTGGCGGAATTCCGACGCGTAACCCTCACAGGCGCTGCCTGAAAAACGATAAAGGATGCGCCCGCGTGCATTGTCGATCGCCGCCGAGCCGCGCGACTTGACAAGGCTGAGATCGTAAAGCGCCTGATGCGGAAGAAAGGCGGCGCCCGCGGCGTTAGCAGCCTTCGCCGGGCTGAAGCCTATGAGCGAAACAGTGGCAGCGGTCAGCAGTAACGATTGGACAAGTGAAAGGCTGAATCGGCAGGCCATGTGACTTCCTCGGCTAAACGTGCTGGCGAATCGGTGAACCATATTCGCTTTCTATTGCGCCGCAACTGCGGCTGGTTCACGAAATCGTACCAATCCGCGGTGGCGACATTAAACTGCACTTAGCCGCTCACTTGCATGTGAGGTCGCGATGCGCAACAAAGCGGCACCGAGCGGCTGACGTTCGGGCGGGATCGACATCAAAGAGGGAACGAAAACATGGCGGGTACGGTCGAGCAGAAACTTGCGGCACAGGGCGTCGTCTTGCATGAGCCCGCAAGCCCCGTGGCCAATTACGTCGGCTTCGTGCGAACCGGCAACCTGCTCATCATCTCGGGTCAGGTTTGCACCGATCCACAGGGGAAGCTGATTGCCAAGGGCAAACTGGGCGCCGGCGTCAGTGTGGAACAGGGCAACGCCGCCGCACGTGGATGCGCTATTAACCTGCTGGCTCAAATCAAGGCCGCGCTCGGCGATCTTGACAAGGTGGTCCGCGTCGTCCGTCTCGGCGGCTTCGTCAATTCGGCCCCCGATTTTCTCGAGGGGCCGAAAGTGCTGAACGGCGCTTCCGACCTCATGGTTGCCGCGTTCGGCGACAAGGGGCGCCACGCCCGCACCACCGTCGGGGTTGCCGCCCTTCCCGGCGATGCCTCAGTTGAGGTCGAGGGCATATTCGAAGTTTCCTGACGGAGCCGAGCCGGTGCATGCACCCGATTGGCTGCTAGCTCGTCCCGTGGCCCATCGCGGGCTGCACGACAGCGCCCGCGGCATTATCGAGAACATGCCGGCTGCGGCGCAGGCGGCGATTTCCGGCGGCTTCAGCATCGAATGCGATATCCAGCTCACCGCCGACGGCGAGGCGATGGTGCATCACGATGACAAGCTCGGCCGTCTTACTTTGGGCAGTGGCGCGCTTCTGGGCATGACCGCGGCGGCGCTGAAGGCGGTGAAGTTCAAGCACACCTCCGAGCAGATGATGTCGCTTGGTGATCTCTGTTCGCTGGTGAATGGCCGCGTGCCGCTCGTTATCGAGGTGAAGAGCCATTTCAACGGCGACCGCAAGCTGGTGAGGCGCATGGCCGAGATACTCGCCTCCTATTCCGGGCCAGCGGTGGGAATGTCGTTCGACCCTGATCAGGTGCTGGCGCTGCGCCAGATCATGCCGGCGCGTGCGCGAGGAATCGTCGCCGAACGACGCTACGAGGAAGACGAGTGGCCAGAGGCAACGCCCGTCCAGCGCCGAGGCATGACCCATCTTCGCCACGCGTTCCACACTAGGCCGAATTTCGTAGCTTACCGCGTGGACGACTTGCCGGCAGCGGCGCCGTGGATCGCGCGCAACCTGTTCGGCTTGCCGCTTTTGGGATGGACCGTACGTACAGCCGAGCAACGCGCCAGGGCTGCGCGCTATGCAGATCAGATGATCTTTGAAAGCTTCTTGCCCCAGGGGTGACCGAACTAAGTCGTTCCCGTGCAGGTCTGTGTCATTTGATCGCGACCCTTCTTGGAAAAACGGCTCCAAAGGTTTCAGAGACAGGAGCTTCCGCGTGAAGTGTCACCTTGCTCTTGAAGTCGCCATTGCAATGCACGATGTTTGTATTGGTCACCCTGTGCCATCATGCGCCCCAGCATGTGCGATGGCTTACCGTAACCTGTGACCGTTCAAAAAACGCGATGGATTCATCTGAAATAACGCTCGAAGCGGTGCCATCTGTGAGCGAGATTCCAGCCGCCGATTGGGATGCATGTGCCAATCCAGCTGGAGCTTCGCCGATGCCCGCGACCAGCTTCAACGCCCATTCAAAAACTGCTTACAACCCGTTCGTATCACACGCTTTTTTCTCGGCACTGGAAGCGTCCGGCTCCGCTTGCGCGCGAACTGGTTGGGGACCCCGGCATCTGCTCGCCCGGATCGAGGGCGAGATCGCGGGAATTTTGCCCTGCTATTTAAAATCGCATTCACAGGGCGAATACGTGTTCGACCGTGGCTGGGCCGACGCATATGAGCGCGCCGGCGGACGTTATTATCCGAAGCTGCAGTCGTCAGTTCCCTTTACGCCTGCTACCGGCCCTCGTCTCTTGATCCGGAACGATTTCGACCGCGATGAAATCGGCACTGCGCTCGCGAGCGGGGTGGTGGCGCTTTGCGAAATGACAAAAGCCTCCTCCGCGCATGTAACCTTCGCCCGCGAGGCGGAATGGAAATTCCTCGCTGCCCGCGGCTTCCTGCAACGCACTGACCAACAGTTTCACTGGCGCAATCAAAGCTATCGCGATTTCGAAGATTTCCTCGCGTCGCTCAATTCGCGCCATCGCAAGGCTATCAAGCGTGAAAGGCGCGAGGCGCTCGCCTCCGGGATCACGATACACACGCTCAATGGCAGCGACATCACGGAGGACGCCTGGGATGCGTTTTTCGCGTTTTACATGGAGACGGGTTCGCGAAAGTGGGGCCGGCCTTACCTGACGCGTACGTTCTTTTCGCTGATCGGCGAGAGCATGGCTGATAATGTGCTTCTGATCATGGCGCGGAGAAATGGCCGATGGATCGCGGGCGCCATCAATTTCATCGGCTCCGATACCTTGTTCGGGCGAAACTGGGGCGCCATCGAGCATCACCCGTTCCTGCATTTCGAAGTTTGCTACTATCAAGCGATAGAGTTCGCCATTCGGCGCGGCTTGAAGACAGTTGAGGCCGGCGCGCAAGGTGAGCACAAGATCGCGCGCGGGTATCTGCCGCAAACGACCTACTCGGCGCATTACATTGCCGATCCCGATCTGCGCCGAGCGATTTCCGAATATTTGAAACGCGAGCGCGCCTATGTGGCCGAGGCAGGACGCGAACTCACCGAAGCCGGGCCATTTCGCAAGACTGCCGAACCATCTTGATAGAAGACGATTTCCGGAGACGCAATGACCGCCTATGACACCAATAACCCGTTCGCCAAAATCTTGCGCGGCGAATTCCCCAGCTACAAGGTCTATGAGAACGATCACGTTCTGGCCTTTCTCGACATCATGCCGCGGTCTCCCGGACATACGCTAGTCATTCCGAAGGCGCCAGCCCGCAACATCCTGGATATCTCGCCCGAGGATTTTGCCCACGTCGCGCGCGCCGCGCACAAAATCGCACGCGCTGCGATGACGGCCTTCGATGCCGATGGCATCACCGTGCAGCAATTCAACGAACCGGCCGGCGGACAGGTTGTATTTCATCTCCACATGCATGTGATGCCGCGCCAGAACGGCGTCGCGCTGTTGCCGCCGGCCAGCCGCAAGGAGGACGGCAAGGTGCTGGAAGAAAATGCGGCCAAGCTGATCGCGGCTCTGAAGGACGTCTAGCTTTGTCTGACGCGTTTTCCTCATGCGAACCGGCCTCCGCTTAGCTCGAAGCGCTCTTCATTCGCGCAATCACTCCGGATCGTTCGGGTTTTGCTGCGCCAGCGGCGTGAATTCGCAACGGTCTGGCTTGAGATCGAGCAGCGGTGTCTCATCGAGACAATCTAGGCCGCGAACCAAAACCGTATTTCCCTCAATCCCGACCAGAGTGACGATCGAAGTGCCGATTGGGTTCGGCCGCTGTGGCGAGCGAAGAGAAAACGTGCCGCGCGTCAAGTTATTGTGCTTCGGGCTTTGCAGCACCAGGTCGCGGCGTGATTGATGCAGCCAGTAAATCACTTCGAGATTGCGATGGAACTCCACGCCCTTCAACGCCGCTACCCAGGGCTCAAAAATCTCAAGCCGGCAAACCGGGCCATCGTGACGACCCTGGCGCGGGGTGTCTTCGCGCGACTTCCACGGAGTACGGATCCGGCCGATAAAGATCAGCCCGGCATCGCGTGCCGGCGGCGTGTCGATGGCTAACTCACCTGCGCGCAGTTCGTTATTTCGCAACATCGTCTTCGTCCCGAGTGAGATTCTGGACTTCCGCGTGTCCGGCTACGTGCTCGGTCATCGGATCGATGAACCCGGCGCGCGCCTGAGATTGCCGGACAGTATCAGCCGATCCACCATTTACCAGCCAACATCAAGAGCTCACCGCAGAGCACGCCCACCAATATCGAGCGCCGCGTCACCACGAAGGCGGCAAAGCCCGTAGCCACCGCCAGGTAGCGCAGCCAGCCGGGCACGCTGGCCAGCGCGCCCGGTGGCTCCAGCAGAATTTGGGCAATGACGCCGGCGAGGATTGCGGTCGCGACCGCTCTCACCCAGACCAAAAGTTCCGAGCCTTCGTCGACCCCACCGCCGAGCCAGAGGCCGATCATGCGCCATAGCTCATTGGGCAGAAAACCCGCGAGCAGCAGGACCAGCAGTGAATGCCAGTCCCCGATAAATTCACTCATTGCGCGGCCGCCAGCGCTGAACGGCGTAGGCGATGCTGCCGGCGGACACAGCACTGATCAGGATATCAACGCCGGTATGCAACAACGAGACGAGTGGAAATAGCGCCAGCCCCAGGGCCAGTGCCAACACGTCCGCGAGCTGCCGGCAATTGCGCGCGGTAGAGAGCAGGAAGGCCAGCGGCGTCAGCAGCAGGATCGCCGCGCCGAACAGTTCCAGAAGATTGGCGGCTAGCCCGTAACCGAGCGCCGTCGCGACAAGGCAAACCGAGAGCAGGCCGAAACCGAGCCCCTGCGTGAACGCGATCCGTCGCCCCCGAGGCACATGCGGCAGCAACCGAACGCATTCCACCCATAAGGTAACGGCGATAAAGTGGGTCACCAAAATTAGTTGGCGGCGCTTGGTCCCGGGCGAGCGCACCACGGGCAAAACCGATACCACCATCGGAAACAACCGGATCGCGCTGAGCGTGACCGCGATTGCCGCTTGCACGACCGTGGCGCCGGAGCCGAGCGTCGAAATCAGGATGATTTGCGCAGGTCCCGCCCAAACAAAAACCGTGCTCGCCAGCGCCCATCCGAGGCTGAGATGAGTGTCATGCGCGAGCGCGCCGATACCGAGGTAGGTCGCAAACAAAACCGTCGTCAGAATTGTCGAGGTGACCGACCACATTCCCCATGCGAAAGCTCGCACTGGATTTTGCCATATGGGTGAGTCGATTGCTGGAAGAGCCAAAGCTGACCGGAAGATGTGAGTCTTGCGAGCATAACGCTGGCGAAACCACCCAAGGTCAAGCGAACTGCCCGTCAACGCTGTCATGCAACCGGCCCGCCCTCACCAACCGATCAAACGGCCGCGTGGAATCCCGGGGGCAAAACGCCAGAGAAAAAAGAGGCCAAAAACATCTTCCCGAGGATGTGCTTGGTTTTCGGCGCGCCTGGTTTGAGCTGACCCGTGCGGATCGCTTCGTCGAAATCGGCAACGGTCGGAGCAGACAGATCGACGTCACCGCTCAGCCAAGAGGCAGCCGCAGAAGCACTCAGCAGAACGCCCGCATAGTAAAGCCGGGTGAGCGCCCGAACCACCTCAAGCCGAGCGCGAAGGTCCTCATCCGGCGAGCGGCAAAGCCAGGCGTTGATCAGAACGTCCTCCAGCTCCCGCGACCGCGCCAGATTGTCGAGCGCGATCGCAACGTCGACGAGGGGATCATTGCAATAGGCCGATTCCCAATCGATGAGCCACAGACGCGCGCCATCGAACAGGATGTTGCTTGGGATGGAATCGTTGTGGCTGGAGACCAGGCCCGTGGACCCGGAATTATAGGCTTGGCGGAGCAGCTCCAGTTTTTCGACATATCGATCAAGCACGCCGGTTGCAAAAAGACCGGTGCGGCAGACATGCGCGAACAAGCGCGCGACGAGGTCCGGATAGTTGAC
>NZ_DATEPI010000293.1:0-30429 GCF_035273305.1 Bradyrhizobium sp.
AAATAGGGAGAAATCACCAGCGTGAGATAGGCGCCGATGGCATAAAACGCGCCATGGGCAAGATTAACGATGCCGCCAAGCGAGAAGATCAGCGACAACCCAAGCGCTATGAGCAGATAGTAGACCCCATCAAGCAGGCCGTTAAGGATTTGTTGCGCTAGCAAGATGGCGGACATGGCTCAAGCTCCGCGACCGGCGCGCGCCGCGCGCCAGGGAGAGGACGGACGAAGATCGTAATGGAATAGCGGAGAGAAATCGCGTCTCTCCAAAAAATCCGGAAAGACGCCTTTTTGTCAAGCGTGAGTACCCGAACCGGGTTCTACTTTCGCAACTGTGCGAGAGGAGGTTCGATCAGGTCGGAAACGTGCAACTGTTTTCTTCCTTGGTGGCCGCGATCACTTCGAGCTCTTCGTTCGGCCCGGGCACAGGTGCACTCGAGGTGAAGATATCCCACTGATTCTTGATCTTGTCGGCCGGCAGCGCCGTCACCGCGTACATTTCATGCATCAGCTGATGATCCGAAGCACGGAAATAACCCGGGCGGGTTTTGAGCAGGTCGAATTTCGCGCCCTTCTCAAAATGCTCGATGATCTTGGTCGAGTCGGTCGATTTAAGTTCATTGACCGTCTGCGCCACGATCTTGGTGGCGATGTAGTCGCCCCACGCCTGGTTTTCGGGCGGCTTGGAATATTTCTTGGTGAAGGCCGCCACGAAGGCCTTGCTGCCGGGGGTGTCCAGCAGATGATGCCAGACCACCGGCCACGTGCCGACGAAATTCCCCTTGCCAGCCGCCCATGCCAGGGCGGTGTCGAAGCCGAAGCCTCCGACCGGGAAGGTAAGGCCGAATTCGGCATACTGCTTCAGAAAGTTGGTGATCTGGTTGCCCGCGAGATTGATCACGACCAGATCGGGCTTGGCCTCGCGGATCTTCAAAAGGTACGCCGAGAAGTCGGTGGCGTCGGTCGGGACCAGATCGTCGCCGGCGAAATTGCCCCCATTCGCCTCCATGAAGCGCTTCGAAACCTTGAGCAGGTCATGGCCGAACGCGTAATCGGCTGTGAGCGAGTACCACTTCTTGCCCTTGACCAGCCCGTCGCGCAGAAAGGAACGGCCGACAGTCTTGACGTACATCGAATTCTGCGATTCGACATGGAACATGTAGCGCTTGCAGTCCGAGCCCCGCAGCGCATCCGAGTTGCCGCCGGTGTTGATGTACAGGAGCCTATTGCGCTGCGCGACCTGCGCGATGGTCAGACAGGACGCTGACGAGATCTCACCGATAATGCAGGCGACCTTGTCGCGCTCGATCATGCGCTCCGCCTTGGTTGAGGCCGTCTGCGGATTGACGGAATCTTCTTTCAGCAATTCCACCTTGCGGCCCATCATGCCACCCGCGGCATTGATCTCTTCGACGGCGAGATCGGCTGCCATGACCGCGTATTCGCCGAGCGGCCCGAGAAAGCCTGTGCGCGGAGTCAAATGGCCGATCTTGATGACGTCGGCGCTCTGGGCGCGCAGAATCGCAGGCGCCGAAATTCCGGACACCAGCGCAATGCCGCCCGCTGTCTTGAGAAGGCGGCGCCGCGTGAGTCTAATATGATCTGACATCAGTTTTAATCTCCCCTGATACGGCCACATAAACTGCGGCCGTTTGTTCTCGGCACGCATCGTGCCGCGCTCTTGCGGAGCGCTATGGTCGCGCTTGCCGTGATCTGTGATCACAGTTACAGTTGCAAAAGACGAGGCCACTGTCGAGTCCTCTTGCGAGATGCTGGCCGTTCGGAGCTATGCGTTGAATTTGCCTGCCGCGCTAAATCTGATGCAGCCGCTCGATCGTCAGACGTTGGGCGAGCGCGCCTACGCGAAACTTGCCGATCTCCTGATTTCCGGACGGTTGGCGCCGGGCGAGAAACTATCGCTGCGGGCTGCGGCGGACGTGCTTGGGGTCTCGATCATGCCGGTGCGCGAGGCTGTTTCCCGCCTCGTAGCGGACAAGGCCTTGGAGGTAACGCCGAACCGGTCAGTCCGCGTGCCCTTGATGTCCGTCGCGCAATTTCGCGACCTGACGAAGGTGCGGATCGCAATCGAAGGACATGCGGCTGCCGAGGCGGCGCAGCATCGCACCGACAGCGACCTATTCTCGATAGCGCACGCGGAGCAGGCGATGCGAAGCGAAAGCGAACTGCCCGCGCCGGATCTGCCGCGAGCGGTCGAATTCAACAAGCGTTTTCATTTTGCGGTCTATGAAGCGGCGCAGTCGCCGATCCTCTTTGAAATCATCCGTGCGCTTTGGCTCAAAGCCGGGCCCGTGCTCAATCTCGATCTGCGCGCCAATCCTCAGCGGCTCGCAAAGGGCGACGCGATTCGATTTCATGCCGATGTGCGCCTAGCGATCAGTGCCGGCGACGGCTCCGCTGCGCGCCAAGGCATAGCGGCCGATATCAGCAGCGCGGCCGATTTCATTCTGTCGCGCGGCGATCTTGCGGACTGAATTTTCACGGCCTCCTGGAGCAATCATGGATTTAGGATTAAAGGGCTCGCGCGTGCTGGTCACGGCCGGTGGCAACGGTATAGGACTGGCCATTGCCCGCCGTTTCGCGGCCGAAGGTGCAAGGGTCCACACCTGCGATGTCGACCCAACAGCGCTCTCCGCACTGGCGGCGAGTGATCCCACCATCACCTCGACGCCGTGCGATGTGTCCGACCGTTCGGCCGTGGAGAAGTTGTTTGCGGAAGCGCTTGAAAGGCTTGGGGGTCTCGATGTGCTCGTCAACAATGCCGGCATCGCCGGGCCGACATCCAAGATAGAGGACATGCATCCGGACGACTGGGATCGTTGTGTTGCGATATGCCTCACCGGGCAATTCAATTGCACCCGCCTTGCGGTGCCCCACTTACGCAACAGCGAGAATGCATCCATCGTCAACATTTCCTCAGCCGCGGGCAGGCTCGGCTTTGCAATGCGCTCGCCGTACGCTGCGGCAAAATGGGGCGTGATCGGTTTGACAAAATCGCTATCGATCGAGCTTGGGCCGGACAACATCCGCGTCAACGCGATCCTGCCGGGACTTGTCGCGGGTGATCGGCAGCGCAGGGTCCTCGAAGCCAAGGCGCAGCAGCGCGGAATTTCCTACGCCGAGATGGAGCGAACGGCGTTTTCATATACATCGATCAAGGACTACGTCACGCCCGAGCAGATTGCCGACCAGATCCTGTTCATGTCCAGCCCGCGCGGGCGAACGATTTCAGGACAGGCAATCTCGATTTGCGGCGATACCCAGATGCTGGGCTAGCGCAGTGATTTGACGGTCATTACCCACCTTGCCGCGGGCACATCAAGCGAATGTCAAATCCAAAACTCCACCAGAAACTATATTTGCTCGTGGTCCTCGATTCCAACATTCGCAAAGGCGCCCGCTGAAATGGGATGCGAATGTTAAAATCGGACCAATAGACCAGGATAGGGTGGAAGCTCGCAATGATTCCGTGGCTGCTCATCGATTCCGCCGTCGTGCCGGGCGCAGAGGTCGAACTTCGCCTGATGCGAAGAGGCGGTGAATTTTCAATGATGCTGGATGACAACGAGTTGATGAATAGTCGGCTCAGTGGGTCGGAGGAGGCGCTCGCAACGCTCGCCTGCAGGCGAATCGAATCCGTCAAGCATCCCAATATATTGATCGGCGGATTAGGCATGGGCTTTACGTTGCGTGCCGCGCTTGCCGTGCTCGGGCCCGAGGCGCGGATCGTCGTCGCCGAACTCGTGCCCTCCGTCATAGCATGGGCCCGCGGTCCCATGGCGCAACTCTTTGGTGGCAGCCTGAGCGATCCGCGGGCGACCATTCGTGAAGCGGACGCGGTCGATGTCATTCGATCCCGCGATTCGGCCTTCGATGCGATTCTGCTCGACGTCGATAACGGTCCGGAGGCCCTGATCCGAAAAGCGAACAATTCGCTATACGATCTGAAAGGATTGAAAACGATATATCAAGCGCTGCGGCGGAATGGCGTGCTGGCGATATGGTCGTCGGGACCGAACCCCGCATTCACGAAGCGACTGGGCGACGCTGGATTCGAGGTAAACGAGGTCAATGTGCGCGCCACGACCAGGCGCAAAGGTGCGCGCCATCTCATCTGGTTTGCGACAAAGCGTTAGCTTCTTCTTCTGACGGGTTTTCTTCAGGCGAGCGGGCGGCCACTCCGCTCGAAAACGCTCCAGGCCAGCGATCTATTCGCTTTCAGCGCTGGCTGCTCTGGGCAACCATTGCCGCGATCGAATCCGTCCAGTTCCATTCATTGGAGGCAAGCTTGCCGGCAACGACGATCAGAGTTACCGCGAGCAGCAGCCGCAGCGCGGTTTCCGGTACCCGCGTGGCGAGATAGCTGCCGATGACGATACCCGGCAGCGAACCGGCCAACAGCACTGCCATCAGGTGCCAATCGATCGCGCCCAACGCCCAGTGTCCCATTCCCGCTATCAACGTCAACGGCACCGCGTGCGCGATGTCGGAACCGACGATCCGCGCCATCGGCAGTCGGGGATAAAGCAACAGCAGCGCAGTTACGCCCACCGCCCCGGCTCCAACCGATGATATCGAAACCAGCACTCCAAGCGTCGCGCCAACCAGCACGGTAGCGCGCCCGATCGTCGCGTCATCGAGCCGATCGAGCCGCCACTGAAACGACTCCAGAATGGTTTTGCGGAAAATGAGCGAGGCGGCTGTCAGCATCAGCGCAAACGCGAGCACGATATTGACCAAACTGCGCGCGCTTCCGCTGCCGAGGTCGAGGTGCCACAACACCAACAGCGTCACGATGCTGGCCGGGATGCTGCCGCAGGCAAGCCGGAGTACCGCGGGCCAATGGATGCTGCGGGCCCAGCCGTGCACCACGCTGCCTCCGGCCTTGGTGCCGGCGGCGTAAAGCAGATCGGTGCCGACCGCGGTCGAGGGGTGAATGCCAAACAGCAGGATCAACAACGGCGTCATCAGCGAGCCGCCGCCGACGCCGGTCATCCCGACCAGAAGGCCGACGCCGAAACCGGAGGAGACATAAAGTGGATCGACTAACGGCATCGGCCCGCCCCGCAATCACGATTGGTCATCGCAAAGGGATACTCCGTCCCTCCACCTGCGTTCCAAATTAGGTAGGATCATTGTTCCGGGCACGGCAATAGAGCGGACAAAAAAAGAATGATCGTGCGCAGTCGCGGTATTTTGGGGGGCTTTCCTGCCAGAAAGCGGCTAAGGGGCGGAATCAGGGCCTAGCGATGTTCCGAGTTAACCTGGAACTTTCCCAAGGCGTCATGCGATGCGCACTGATTTGATTCAAAATAGCAGCGCGGGATTCCCCGCGCTGCTATCGTCATTTACCGCATGGCATATTCGGTGCCGTTCCTACGCTCGGCCCGGATTACTCAGTTGTAGATTTCAAACAATCCCGCGCCGCCCTGACCGCCGCCGATGCACATGGTCACTACGCCCCATTTCGCTTTACGGCGGCGGCCCTCCTGCAGGATGTGGCCTGTCAGCCGGGCGCCGGTCATTCCAAAGGGGTGACCGATCGCGATCGAGCCGCCGTTGACGTTGTACTTCTCGGGGTCGATGCCGAGTTGATCGCGCGAATACAGGCACTGGCTGGCGAACGCCTCGTTGAGCTCCCACAGATCGATATCGTCGATCTTCAGGCCGTGGCGCTTCAGCAGCTTCGGCACGGCGAATACCGGGCCAATTCCCATTTCATCCGGCTCGCAGCCCGCCGCTGCCCACGCCACAAAGCGGCCGAGCGGATTAAGCCCACGCTTTTCCGCGTCCTTGGCTTCCATCAGCACGACGGCCGCCGCACCATCAGAAAGTTGGCTCGCATTGCCGGCCGTGATGTATTTGCCGGGACCTTTCACCGGCTCCAACTTGGCAAGCCCTTCAAGGGTGGTATCCGGGCGATTGCATTCGTCGCGGTCAACGACATAGTCGACGATGCTTTCCGCCTTTGTCGCCTTGTCGACCACTTTCATCTTGGTTTTCATCGGGACGATTTCGTCCTTGAACTTGTTGGCTTGCTGCGCAGCCGCCATTCGGCGCTGAGACTCCAGTGAGTATTCATCCTGATATTCGCGGCTGACCTTGTAACGCTCCGCGACAATGTCGGCGGTATCGATCATGGCCATGAAAATGTCAGGCGCGGTCTTGAGCAGGTCCGGATCAACCGCCTCCTTGGGCACGCCGCCGCCCGGCACCGAAATGCTTTCGACGCCGCCGGCCACAATGCAATCGGCTCCGTCGGAGCGAATGCTGTTTGCTGCCATCGCGATGGTTTGCAATCCCGAGGAGCAGAAACGATTCACCGAGACGCCGGCGGTTGATTTCGGCATCCCGGCGAGCAGCGCAGCCTGGCGGCCGATATTGGATGCGAGATGCGCGCAATTGCCTAGATAGCAATCCTCGACATAATCCTTGTCCACCTTGGCGCGATCGACCGCATGCTTGATGGCGTGGGCGGCCATCGACATCGGTGGAGTGATGTTGAACCCGCCGCGACCGGATTTCGCCAGCCCGGTGCGGGCATAAGAAACAATGACGGCTTCACGCATTTTGGGGACTCCTTTTGAACTGGCCGATTATGCCTCGCGAAAAGCTGTATTCGTACATAAATTCTGCCGGGGCAATGAAAATACCGCCGTGTGGGCTTCCGCGTGCCGGAATTGCATGTTGGGATGCCAAGAACCGAATCCAACGATCCGTATCGGTCCATGTGCTCACACGATGCGCGAGCGCTTGTCGCCCCAATAGCGGTCGCGTAGCAGCCGCTTGTAGAGCTTTCCGGTCGGCAGTCGCGGCAGCTCGTCCTCGAAATCGATCGAGCGCGGCACTTTCTGGCGCGACAGCGATTGGCTGCAGAATGAAAGCAGTTCCTCGGCGAGATCCGGCCCTGCCAAAACGCCGGGCATCGGCTGCACCACCGCTTTTACCTCCTCGCCCAGATCGGGGTTGGGAACGCCGAACACGGCAGCGTCGGCGATCTTGGGATGGGTGATCAGCAGGTTCTCGCATTCCTGCGGATAGATATTCACCCCGCCGGAGATGATCATGAACGTGGCCCGGTCAGTCAGATAAAGATAACCGTCCTTATCGACGTAGCCGACGTCGCCGACAGTGCTCATCGTGCCATCCGGTGACCGGGCTTCTTTGGTCTTGTTCGGATCGTTGAAGTATTCGAACGGCGTCGCCGTCTTGAACCAGACCGTGCCCGGCGTGCCGACCGGAACTGGCTGCATGTTTTCGTCGAGAATATGAAGATCGCCGAGCAGGACCTTGCCCACGGTGCCGCGGTGCGCCAGCCATTGCTCGCTGTTGCAGGCGGTAAAACCCAACCCTTCAGTGGCCCCGTAATATTCGTGGATGATCGGCCCCCACCATTTGATCATGTCTTCCTTGACCGCCGCAGGGCACGGTGCCGCGGCGTGGATCGCGATCTCCAGCGAGGACAGGTCAGAGCGGCTGCGGGTTTCCTCCGGCAGCTTCAGCATCCGCGAGAACATCGTCGGGACTAATTGGGTGTGAGTGACCCCCCATTGCTCTACCAGCTCGAGATACCGCACCGGATCGAACTGCTCCATAATGATGGCGGTGCCGCCGACGCGGATGGTGAGATTGACCGCGGCCTGCGGCGCTGAATGATACAGTGGCGCCGGCGATAGGTAGATCATGCCTTCGCGATAGTGCCAAAGCTTCTGCAGAAAATCGAAGATCGGCAATTGCTGCGTCGGCGGCTGTTCTGGTAGCGGCCGCAGGATCCCTTTCGGCCGGCCCGTGGTCCCCGACGAATACAACATGGCGGTCCCAATGCATTCATCGGGGATCGGCGTCTTCGGCAACCCACGCGTTGCATCCCGCAGCCCGACGATGTGCTCGCTTTCAGTTTCGCCGTCCGCGACGATGCAGAGTTCGACCTTCGGACATGCCTTCAGCGCTTCGCGCGCGGTGTCGAGTTTGGCCATCGACGTAATGAGGACGCGGGACTGGCTATTATCGACGATGTAGGCGAGCTCACTCGGCGTTAGGTACGAATTCACGCAGGTGAAGTAAAGTCCGGAGCGCTCGCCCGCGCCGCAGGCCTCCAGGTATCGACTGTTGTTCTCCATGAAGATCGCATAATGATCGAGCCGCTTCAGTCCAAGCTTGCGAAGCAGATGCGCGAGGCGATTGCTTCGCGCCTCAAGTTCGGCATAGCTCACGGTTTCTCCGGAGTTCGCCATAATGAAAGCGGGCTGAAGCGGACGAAGGCGTGCGTGCGTCCCGGTATACATTGATCTGTCGATCCTCTCATGCAGCCAGAACAAGAATCTCGCGCACCTGGCCGGGGTTGTCGATCTTGCGCGGATTGCGCGGCACCCACGGTGTTGCCATTGCCTGTTCGGCGATGCGGTCGAACGACTCGGGACCAATCCGTATATCTTGCAGGCTTCGAGGCATTCCGAGCGCGCGGATGAAATCGTCCAGCACATCACCGGCGTCTCTGCCGGGCTGCCCCATAGCCGCGGACACCAGTTCCTGGCGTTTCGCATTGGCTGATTTGTTCCAGCGCAGCACGGCCGGCAGCATCACGCATGATGTGTAGCCGTGTGGCACGTCGTGCATGGCGCCGAGCACATAGCCGATGCCATGGCTTGCGCCCATCGGCACGCCCGCCGCCAATGGGCCCATCGAGAGCCATGCGCCGATCTGACACTCCAACCGCGCATCGAGATCCCCCGCGTTCGCTTTCACCCGCGGCAACCCCTGCGCCAGCATCGACAGTCCCTTCAGCGCGTGGGCGTCGGCGTATGGGTGGGCCTCCCGCGAGCACAGGCCTTCGACACAATGGTCGACGGCACGGATGCCGGTTGAAAGCCACAGCCATTCGGGCGTGTGTATAGTGATTGCCGGGTCGAGTATGGCGGCGCGCGCGATCACCAGTTCATGACGCAGCATCTCCTTCACCCTGGTGCGCGTGTTGGTGACCCCGGCAATGGCGCTGAACTCGCCGCCCGCGATCGTTGTGGGCACGCTGATCTGGCGCACCTTCGGAGCGTTCATGACGGGCGCCACACCATTGACCGCTCTGATCCCGTCGATGTCGCTAGCGATGCGAACGTCGTTAGCGAGGCAAAGCTGCACGGCCTTGGCGCCATCGGTAATCGAGCCACCGCCTACCGTGACAATGATATCGGCGCCGGCAGCGCGAGCTTGTTCGGCGGCGGCGACCACCGCTTCACGCGGGGTGTGCGCTGGCATCGCGTCGAAACTTCCGACGTAGCGGCGCCCGAGGCGTTTTCGGATCTTGTCGATCTCGTCGGTATTTCGATTGAGCGTGCCGCTCACCATCAGGAAAGCGCGGCTCAAGTGCAAGCGGTCCAATTGGGCGGCCACTGCCTCGGCGGCGGGTTGTCCAAAAACAACCTCGTCCATGTCGCCAAAAACGACACGCCCGGTGTACACGACAATTAGACTCCCTGGATATTTTGGGACTATTTTGACACCAACTTAGCGGACGTGTCGTACAGAAGGGAACTATAAAATAGCGCGGCGTGCGGCGTGGCCTGAGCGCCTTTTCCCCGCCTGTCTTGGGGCAGTCCCGACTACTCTTCGAAACGCGATTGGTTAATACGACTGACTCATTGAAATAGATGGGCAGCCACAGGGTTCTAACTTATCATCACTCAGAACGGAAACTTTGGAGGCGGGTTTATGAAAGTGCGATTGTTCGCGGCTGCCGTTGCGGCCTGTGGCGTTTTGATTGGCGGATCAGCCTCAGCGCAGGGCGTCAAAATCGGGATTTTGAACGACCAGTCCGGCGTGTACGCGGACTATGGTGGCAAGTGGTCCTTCGAAGCGGCCAAGATGGCGGTCGAGGATTTCGGCGGAAACGTGCTTGGCCACGAGATCCAGGTGATTTCCGCTGACCATCAGAACAAGCCGGACTTGGCCACCGCTATCGCACGACGCTGGTATGAAGTCGAAGGCGTCGACATGATCACCGAACTGACGACGTCCTCGGTCGCGCTCGCGATTCACGATCTTTCCAAGCAGATGAAGAAAATCGACATCGTCGTTGGCGCCGCGACGTCGCGCCTGACCGGCGATGCCTGCCAGCCCTACGGCTTCCACTGGGCGTACGATACCCACGCGCTCGCGGTCGGCACCGGCGGCGCGCTGGTGGAGGCGGGCGGCGACACCTGGTTCTTCATGACCGCGGACTACGCGTTCGGCTACGCGCTCGAAAAGGACACCGGCGATCTCGTCAAGGAAAAGGGCGGCAAGGTCCTGGGTTCGGTTCGCATTCCCCTGAACTCATCGGACTTCTCGTCCTTCCTGCTGCAGGCCCAAAGCTCGAAAGCGAAAATCATCGGGCTCGCCAATGCCGGTCTCGACACCACCAACTCGATCAAGCAGGCTGCCGAATTCGGCATCGTCAAGGGCGGCCAGAAGCTCGCCGGATTGTTGCTGACGCTGGCCGAAGTGCACGGACTTGGGCTCGAGGCGGCGCAAGGCCTGGTTCTGACCGAGGGCTATTACTGGGATCGCGACGATAATAGCCGCGAGTTCGCCAACCGCTTTTTCAAGCGCACCGGGCGTATGCCGAACATGATCCAGGCCGGCACCTACTCGGCGACGCTGCAGTATCTGAAGGCAGTCAAAGCGGCCGGGACCAAGGATACTGAAGCGGTCGCCAACAAGCTCAAGGAGCTGCCGGTGAACGATCAGTTTGCGACAGGCGGCAAGGTGCTGCCGAACGGCCGCATGGTGCATGACCTGTATCTGTTCGAGGTCAAGAAACCATCGGAATCAAAGAAGCCATGGGACTATTACAAGCAGCTCGCGGTGGTGCCGGGCGATAAGGCGTTCTTCACGGCCAAGGAAAGCGGCTGCCCGCTGACGAAGTGATGCTCTCTCGATTTCGGGAATAGAGCGCTTTCAACCGAAGTGGACGCCGGTTCGCGTGAACAAAACGCGTCAGAAGATTAAGCTAGAGCCCGTTTCTGATTTAATTCAGAATCCGATCAGGCTCTAGCCTCGTCTCACGCTGGCGCCGCCATCGACCGGTAGTGTCACCCCGGTAATGAAACTGGCCTCGTCAGAGGCCAGGAAGAGGGCGGCATTGGCAACGTCCCACGCCGTGCCCATCTTCTTGCGCAACGGCACTTTGGCATCGCGCTCGGCCTCGACCTCCGCGCGGGTCTTCCTGAATTCGCGGGCGCGGGTATCGACCGCCATCGGAGTGTTCATGAGACCGGGGAGGATGACATTGGCACGGATGCCATATGAGGCGTTCTGATAGGCGAGTTGTTCGGTGAAAGCGATCATCGCCGATTTGGTTGCCTTGTAAGCGACGTAAGGATAGGTGGTGATCGCCGCCATCGACGAGATATTGATGATGGCACCGCTCATCTGCTGGCGCATGATCGGGATCACCTGCTTGGCGGCAAAGATGCAACTCTTGAGGTTGATCGCTACACAGCGTTCAAGCGCCTCCTCGGTAAAGTCGAGCAGCTCGGCATCGCCACCCGCAAGACTGACGCCGACATTGTTGTGCAGAATGTCAATGCGGCCCCATCGTGCAAGCGCATCTGCCGCCATGGCCTTGAGCTCGGCGGTTTTAGTGACGTCGGCCTTGAACGCGACTGCCGTGCCGCCCTGGACGGCAATCATCTCGACTGTCTCCTGCGCCGAAGCCATGTTGTGATCGACGCATAAGACGCGAGCACCCTCACGGGCAAAGGTCAGCGCCGTCGCGCGTCCATTGCCCATGCCTTCTCCAGGACTTTGTCCGGCGCCCACGACAACGGCGACACGATCTTTCAAGCGCATGTCAGTTCACTCCCGCAATCGGGACTGGTCTTGGGCGTAATAATTCCAAGTGGATTTCTTCATCGGCCCGGACGCGGTCATCGCATTCGTTCAATCATGACACGTTAAACAAATGCCGAACTATTCCGAAAACCGCGCCAACCCAGAGAGCAATCGCCGCGGTCGCCTGAATCCCAAATCCCCGCCGGCGCTTTTCGGGGGCTTGCGAATAGCCGGTCATGTAAAGAATGCGGCCGGCGATCCAGACGAGGCCAATCAGCCCGGCAACGAGGTCACTGACATAGATCGCAAACAGCCAGATCGAAGGCAGGAAGATCGGAATCCACTCCAGCGTGTTCATCTGGACGCGGAACACCCGCTCGAAACCCGGGTCGCCTGATATCGCGGGCGGCTTGATACCGAAGGCAGCGCGCGCCTTCGAAACCCTGAGCGAGGTAAAAAAATAAAGCGCGATCGAAAAGCAGGTCACGAGCGCGGTGAAGTGAAACATTTGAATCTCTCTTGGCTAGCCGACGTCCTCAGTAACCGGTCATCTCCAGATATCCTACCCCTTTGTGGCTACCGGCAAAGCTGATAGGCCCCTCCCAATATGCAACGCTCGTCCCCACCCAACTCTTTGCATTCAGCGGGGCGCATTCGATGTTCAGTCCGAGCGCTGGAATCGCGATGTGCCAAACCATTGGGAGTTTGCGGTTCGCGATCTCAGCAAAACTCTTCGGCATCATCGTGACATCGGCGGATGCGATCTGCCGGCTGGTGCCGTCGGCTAGGATCCAATTGCCTGAAGCATAATTTAGTCCGTCGTTCTGGCGCAGCCGATAGAGCATCAGCTTTTCGCCCGAAATCATATGCAGCGACAGCCAATCCCATCCGCTTTGATCAGGGGCCAGTGGCTGGCTGCTCCATTCGCGATCCATCCAGGCCTGCCCGCGAACTTCAACCGACTTGTTATCGATGCTGACGCGCCCCGAGGCTTTGAAAAAGGGCTGGCTATAGTAATAGGAGGCCTGTTCGCGCAGCGACTTGCGGCTGTAGCCGGCATCACCCTGCAGCACCAGCGCACGATCGGCATCAAGGCGCAGCGCGTAATCGAAATCCGCGCCCGCCGCGTTCAACTCGATCGGCGCGATCTGCTCGGCGCGCATCCCATCGAGCCCGCGCATTCGCCAGGAATCGATCCATGCCTGAAAGGGCGCGGGCTCCGCGCCGGCCTGACCGATGCCGCCGCGCGAAAATTTCTCGCTGTATCGGTGCGTCTCGGCGCGCGTCACCGCGGCGTGACCCATCCATATCTGCTGATTGGCCCAACCTTCGGCTTGCGGGTCCGGCTGCAACGCGTGTCGAAACAAAGTCCATTGTATGCCCAGTGCCGCACCAGAGGTGTCGAGAAGATTAGCGGTCACATACCACCACTCGATGCGAAAATTCGGGTGCGGTCCATGATCTGCCGGAAAAGTAAACTTCCTTCCGGGAACGACTGATGAAAATCCTTCCGCGTCCTCGGCAAGCCCGGCGAAGCCCTGCGCGTGCGCAGCATTGCGGATGACCATCAGAGCCATGGCGCTGCCGACAACGGCACGGCGGGATATCAGCTTGTCACCGCTCATCAGCGAAAATCTTCACCAGCTGTGTTGGTTGCATGCGCGCGAGCTTGAGCACGGGAAGCAGCGCTGCCAAAAGCGCAGCCGCCATCGCAATCGCCAGCAATTCGAGCAACTGCCATGGAAACACATGAAACGGCAGCCGCCAGCCGAACGCTTTCACATTCACCACCGCGATCAGACACCACGCCACCAGCAAACCGAGCGGCAACGCGAGCAGGGTGGTGATCAGTGCAACCGACATGGTCTTGAGAAGTTCGATCGCAGCGAGCTTGCGACGCGTTAGGCCAATCGCCCATAATGGCGCAAGCTGTGGCAATCGTGAGTTACTTAGCGTCAGCAGACTGGTCAGAAGCGCGACGCCGGCTACGCCGAGTGTAAACGCGTTCAGAGCAGCCGTAATCGCAAAGGTGCGGTTGAAAATCCGCTTCGATTCGATTTTCAGCGCCCGCTGATCCATTAGATTGCGGCCATCGAGGCCGAATTTCTGCTGCAGTGACGTCATCAGCGCCGGAATTTTTTCAGGTTCGACCCGGAGCGCCATTCGGGTCATCGGAATGGCAGGAAAACGACGGGTCAGCGCGGCAATGTTGACCGCGATCTGTCCCTTCGGATTGCCGTAGTCCGCATAAATCCCGACAACGTCCAGTTTCCAGTTTCCGTTTGCGGTCGGGACCTCAATCGCATCGCCGATTGCGAGTTTCAGCCGCCGCGCCAATTGTTCGCTGATGAAACCCGCATCCCCCGGGCGAAGCCGGGCCCAGGCGTTTGCGGCCGATTGCAGCAGCGGCCAGTGATCCCGATAGGTGGCATGGTCCGCGATGCCCAGGACTTCGACCGGAGCTCCCTGCATTTGCACCTCGGCTCGCCCGCCTGGAAGGATCGCCTCGACTTCACCCCGCTGACGCAGCCAATCCTTGATGGTTGCAGCCTGCGCGTTATCAGAAGCATTGATGTAGACGTCGGCCGCCAAGCGTCCATCCAGCCAATCTGCAAATGTTCGGCTGAACGTTTCCACCATGGTGCCGACGCCCACATTCACCGCGAGCGCAAGCAGCAAGGCCATCAGCGCCAGCGATAATCCCGAGAGCTGCTGTCGACTATCAGCCCAGAACCAGACCGCAAGGGGGCCACCGGCTCGCCGCTCACCGAATGAAAGCACATGCTCCAGGATGGCGGGCAGGACTAGCGCCGCGCCCAGCAGCAAGGCCGCGAGCACGCCGAATCCCGAGACAAGCGACTCGCCATACCACAACAGCAAGGCGGCGATCGCGAACACCACGAGCGCCAGCCCGGTTTGCAGAATCAGCCAGCGGTGTTGCGCCTGTTGCCATGCATAGGGCTGGGCCGCCGCCAGCACCGGCAGTCGGATCGCCTTCAGGAGACTTGTGGTCGCAGCGATCAGCGCGCCGGCGACACTGATGAGAATGCCGGCAATCCACCATTCGATCTTGAGCGTGAGCTGGCCGGGGATCTGGGCGCCGTAAAGCCCGCGCAGCGACGCCGCAACGTCAGGCAACAGCGACGCGGCGATCAGATAGCCACACACTAGGCCGATCAGCCCTGCGGCTAACGCCAGTGAGACCAGTTCGAGCACCAGCACCGCATTTAGCATGCGAGCGGACACGCCGCACGCCCGCAACGTTCGGAGCATCGGCAGGCGCTGCTCGAACGCAAGGCCGACAGCGGAATTGACGATGAACAGCCCCACCACAAATGACAGCAGGCCAAACGCAGTCAGGTTCAGGTGAAAGCTGTCGGTCAGGCGCTCGAGATCGCTCTCCGCATCCGGCTGCACCAGGCGGAGTTGATCGCCGACAATTTGTTCCAGCGGCGCGCGCTTGCCTTCGGCTTTGCCGATCAAAAGCCTTGAGACCCGATCTGGCATGCCGAGAAGCTGCTGGGCAATCCCAATATCGACCACCAGCACACCGGGCACCAATTGCGGCTGCAGGTGCAGCGGCGGCAGGGCTTTCCCGTCACTTGAAATCGGGATCGCGCCTTCGGCAACGTCGAGATCTGAAAGCACCTCCGGCGACACCAGCGTCTCTCCCGGTCGCATCAGGAACGACTGCAAGTTTTTTCTGCCGATCGCCGGCGCATTTCCCACCTCCGCGGGCAATGTCACGGGCTCGATGCCCAACAATCGGAATGAGCGTCCCTCGATCTGGATCCGGCCCTCAAGCACCGGAGAAACCGGCCAGCCGGCGCGTCGAAGCTCGACAAAGAGCTTTTGCGGGAATGTCGGGCTGTCGCGGCTAACCAGCGTCGCGGTACGCGCGCCGCCGAACGTCGCTGCCGCGCGCTCATAACTATCGCGCGCCTGTTGATTGAGCGCCTGTACGCCGCTCCACAATGCTGTCGCCGAAACCAGACCGACAAGCAGCGTCGCGAGTTGCATCGGATGCCGCCGCCAATGGCTCAACAGCACCGCCAAGATCCAGACGAGGCGCCTCATGTGATCAGACCGGCGTGCAGATTTATTTGCCGATCGAGCATCCCGGCCAGTCGCGCCGAATGCGTCACCATCAGAAAGCCGCAGCCGGTACGCTTCACCAGATCCCGCGTGAGCGCGAGAACCTCATCCGAGGTGGTCTCGTCGAGATTGCCGGTCGGCTCATCGGCAAGCAGAAGCAGCGGCTTTACGGCCAGCGCGCGGCCGATCGCAACCCGCTGCTGTTGGCCGCCGGACAATTGGTCGGGGTAGCGCTTGAGCAAGCCGCCTAACCCGAGCCGCTCGACCAGTTCGCCGTGCCACGCGGCATCGTGTCGGCCGGCGATGCGCGATTGGAACACGAGGTTGTCCAGTACGTTCAGGCTTGGGATCAGGTTGAATTGTTGAAACACCAGACCAACCCGGTCCCGGCGCAACGCCGCCCTTTCAGGGTCGGTGAGATTGGATATGGCGCTATCGGCGATCCTGATCTCGCCCGCGTCGGGACGATCCAGTCCGGCGATCAGATGCAGCAGCGTGCTCTTTCCGCTGCCGGACTCGCCGGATAGCGCGACCCGCTCACCCGACGCGATCTCAAGGTTTACGCCACGCAGCACCGGAACGTCTTCGCCGGCCGAACGGTAGGTCTTTTTCAGGTCGCGGATGCTCAGCACGACTGACTGACCGATTATCAAGCCAAGCGCGGGAATCTCACTGCGGCTTTTGATATTTCAATACGAATTCGTCGACTGGTACCTTTGGACGGAACACTGCTGCATCGCGCGGATCTTCAGGGTGGCGCAGGAAGTCGGCTTCCGCCGCAAGCTTGAATCCGGCCGCCTCGATCTCCTGGCGAAGTGTGCTTTCCTCGATTCGATGGAACGTCTTGGAAACCGACGTGCCTTCTCCCGGTCGCGCCGAATGGTCGGCAATCACGAGAAAGCCGCCAGGCTTGAGCGCGGCGAACATCTTTTTGTTCATTTCGGTCCTGTCCACCGGCATGTAGGTCACATCGTGATAGGCAAAGAAGAAGGTGATCAAATCGAGCCCCTTTGCTTCCGGAGGCAGCGGATCGTCGTAATTCCTGATTACATGCACGACGTTCTTCATGGCCGGGTTCTGAGCGCGGATATCGAATTTGTCTTTCACGCGTTCCATCACCGCTGCCGATTCCTGCGCGTAGACGACGCCGCTGGTACCAACAGCTCGCGCCAGCAGTTCCGTGCTGTAGCCGGCGCCCGCCCCCATATCGAGCACCTTCATGCCCTTTCCGACTCCCGTAAAGGCGAGCATCCTTGCGGGTTGCCGGCGTTGATCGGTTTGCCGGTCGGCATCGCTGCGGTCCGGTGACGCTACCAAGGCTTCAAAATCAGATGGCTTGGCGCCTTCGGCCGATACGGCGTTTCCCGCAAAGATCGCAAGCGAAACAAGAACCCCCAGCATGCCCGGCCGATAGAATGATCTCATGAAATGACCCTCCTGACGCGCAACATAGCAAGCGGCGGTTGAGAGATCACCGCCTCAATCGTGTCGCGACGCAATCGTGATGTGCTGCAGGATGCTTGGGGATGGCTCCAACCTCGTCCATCCCGGAAGGGCTGCGGCCAAATCGCCGTTGCGTCAATGGAGGCGGCGCGGGTAGCATTGAGTCGGCCCGGTCCGAAGGCTGTGGCTGGTTAGGCAGGGGAAGATCATGACCACGCAACCAACGCCCAAAGGTGCCTGGAAGATCACGTTTCTGCTGTTTCTGTTCATGCTGGTCAATTTCGCGGACAAAATAGTGGTCGGCCTTGCCGGGGTGCCGATCATGAGCGAGCTCCAACTTCAACCGGAACAGTTCGGCCTGCTCGGCTCCTCATTTTTCTTTCTGTTCTCGATCTCGGCCATTGTGGTCGGCTTCATTGTCAATCGAATTGCCACCCGCTGGGTACTTCTGGCGTTGGCGGCGATATGGGCGCTGGCGCAATTTCCGATGGTCGGCTCGGTCAGTTTCACGACGCTCCTGATCTGCCGTGTTATCCTTGGAGCCGGGGAGGGGCCAGCGTTCTCGGTCGCTGCCCATTCGGTCTACAAGTGGTTCCCGGACGAGAAGCGGACGTTGCCGACTGCAATTTTGTCGCAGGGGTCTGCCTTCGGCGTGATCCTCGCCGTCCCGGCGCTGAACTGGCTGATCGTCAACCATTCCTGGCACTACGCCTTCGGCGCACTCGGCGTCGTCGGATTGATGTGGGTGGCGGCATGGCTGGTGTGGGGAAAGGAAGGCCCGCTGGTCCAGACCGTTGCGATGGCGGCCGCCGATCCTCGCGTCCCGTATTCGCGACTGCTGACCTCGCGCACCTTCATCGGGTGCTGCGCCGCCACGTTCGGCGCTTATTGGGCGCTGTCGCTTGGGTTGACATGGTTCACGCCGTTCATCGTCAAGGGGCTTGGGTTTTCCCAAAAAGACGCGGGCTGGATTTCGATCCTGCCCTGGGTGTTCGGTGCGACCGTTGTACTGCTTACCGGCTGGATCTCGCAGGTGATGATGGCCCGTGGCGTTTCGACTCGCGGCGCGCGCGGCGTGCTCGGCTCGGCGCCGTTGATCGTGGGCGGATTGATCCTGGGCACTTTGCCCTATGCCGAAGGCGCAGGGTTGCAGATCGCGCTGCTCGTGATCGGCTCGGGGCTTTGCGGTTCAATCTATGTGGTCTGCCCGCCGATGCTGGGCGAATTTACGCCGGTCTCGCAACGCGGCGCCGTCATCGCGATTTACGGTGCGATCTACACACTCGCTGGCATCATCGCGCCATCGGTGATGGGCAGCGTGATCCAGCATGCCGCCGCGCCGCTCGAGGGCTATATGACCGGGTTCACCATCAACGCCGTCATTATGATCTCGTCCGGCTTACTCGGCTTGTTGCTGCTGTGGCCGAATACCGAGCGCGACCGCCTGATCGTCCAGGCACCGCTGGCGAAATTCGCCTGAGGGTCGTCTAGTTCAGGCTGGCCCGCGCGCCGCGCACCAGGCGACCGGGACGCGCGCCGGTGGCGTGGCCATGCCATTGCGTCACCACACCGGAGACGATGGTGGCGTCATAGCCATCGACCTGCTGGAGCAGGCGCCGACCGCCGACCGGCAGGTCGTAATGCACTTTCGGCGGGTGCAGATGCAGGCGGTCATAGTCGATCACGTTCACATCGGCCTTAAAGCCCGGCGCAATAAGGCCCCGATCCGACAAACCGACTGAAAGGGCGGTCTTGCGCGACTGCGCCGCCACCACGAAGGGGATCGACAGTTTCTCGCCGCGTGTGCGGTCGCGCGTCCAGTGCGTCAGGAGATAGGTCGGGAAACTTGCATCGCAGATGATGCCGCAATGAGCGCCGCCGTCGCTCAATCCCGGCACTGCATTCGGATCGCGCAGCATCTCGTGCACGGCGTCGAGATTGCCGTCGGCGTAATTGAGGAACGGCACGTACAGCATGCCGCGGCCTTCATCCGAGAGCATGGCATCATAAGCCAGCTCCTGGGGCTGTCGTCCCTGCCGTCGGGCTTGCGCACCTAACGTATTCTCCGGCGGCTGTTCGTAGTCGGGCGGATTGCCGAGCAAATACATCTTGTCGTAATTAGGCCGGAAGAACAGGGGATCATCGGTGGCGGTTGCCGTCTCGCTCAAGATCGCCGTGCGCACTTCGGGCTGGCGCAGCCGCGCAACTCGGTCGGCAAGCGGCAAACTCGCAATCGCCTTATAGCTCGGATGTGTCTGGAACGGATTGCGTGATAGCTCCAGTCCAAGCAACAGCCCGACCGGGCGCGCCGCAATTTGCGCGGTGATCGATAAGCCCCGCGCGGACGCCTCGCCGATACTGTCGAGCGTTTGGCGCCAGCGCCGCGGCGCATTGTCGTTCTGCGTGATCGAGAACGAAATCGGACAGTTGGTGTTCTCGGCGACCCGCAGCATCATTGGCAGATCTTCATGAAGCGTTGATAGGTCGAGAACGAATTGCAGCACGCTACGCCCGACGCCATGCATCGCGCCGGCAATCGCGGTGAGTTCATCCTCGCCGGCTTTCAGAGTGGGCGTAAAATCGCCGGTCGAGGTGCGGTGGTTGAGCGTACGGGAGGTCGAAAAACCCAACGCGCCGGCGCGGACCGCTTCGCCGGCCAGCGCAGCCATGGCGTAATTGTCTGCGGCGGTCGATGGATCGCGCCGCGCGCCGCGTTCGCCCATCACATACACTCTCAACGCCGCATGCGGCAGTTGCGCGCCGATGTCCACATCGAACCGACGCTGCGACAACCAATCCAAATAGTTCGGGAAGCTTTCCCACGCCCATGGGATTCCCGCGCTCAATACCGGCTCGGGGATGTCCTCGACGCCTTCCATCAGTTGGATCAGCCGTGAGTGATCTTCAGGCCGGCAGGGCGCGAAGCCGACGCCGCAATTACCCATAATCGCCGTGGTGACGCCGTTCTGCGACGAGGGCGTGATTTCCTCGCTCCAGGTGACTTGACCATCGTAGTGGGTGTGAACGTCGACAAAGCCCGGCGTCACCAGTTTGCCGCGGGCATCAATCTCTTCCTTGCCCTTGCCGGCGACGCGCCCGACTTCGACAATGCAGCCGGCGTTGATGGCCACATCCGCCTCGAACAACTCGCCGCCACGCCCGTCCGCGACGTTACCACCGCGGATCACGAGGTCTGGATTGGAGGTCATGACGCTTCGTCCCGGATTTGTTTTTGTCGCCGCATCATGAGTTGTCTCGCGATGCTGTCAACCGCCGGGGACGATGCTCAGGGCTGCAATATTCTTTGATCCGACGCTTCGGAAGTCCTTTGCGGCGCCCGCTCGGTGACCAGTGCCAGCAGAACCGTCAGAATCATGAACACGACGGAAGCGCCAAACACCCATTGCGGCGCGTTCTGGTCCATGATCCATCCGAACAGCAGCGGACTGACAATGCCGCCCAGATTGAAGCCTGTGGAGACGATGCCGAACGCGCGGCCCGCGGCTCCGGCGGGCGCTGCGTTGCGGACGAGCATATCGCGTGAAGGCGCGATTACGCCGCCGAGGAATCCAGCCATGCCCATCGCCGTCGTCAACACCAGTGAAGGCAGATTGACGGCTGCGATCGCAAACACGATCGCGGCGTTGGCAGCAAAGCACGCTGCGGCGACCTGGCCGTGACGCTGGGTGTGATCGGCGAGGAAGCCGCCTGCCAGCACTCCCACGGCGCTAAACCCGAGATACGCAGTCAACGCAATATTGGCCGATGAGAAGGAGGCACCATAGCCGTTCATCAGCGCCACGACGCCGAAATTGCTGATGCCGGCGTTCGACAGGCTGAGCAGCATGAAGAAAACGGTCAGCACGATCAGAGCAGGCGTGATGATGTTTTGTTTGGGCGGGTGCACGCCGTCGACCTTGCGATCGGCGGCGCTGGCGTCGGGAACGCCGACTACGATCAGCAACAGCGCCACGAGCGGTCCGACTGCGCCGGATACGATCAACGCGCCATGGCCGCCGCTGATCGTCACCAGCGCGGCCACGATCGCGGGCGCTACCGCGCCTCCAAGAAAGCCGGCAAAGGTATGGATCGAAAAAGCGCGGCCCATCCGCGCTTCATCCATGTGGGCCGCAAGGATTGCGTAATCCGCTGGATGATAGACGCTGTTGGCAAGCCCCAGCAGCACCGCGCTCGCGATCAGCCACGGGTAGCTCAGGTTTATGCCGAGCATGACCAGCGCAAAGCCGCCGATCGTGAGCCCGGTCAACAGGATTTTGCGGGCGCCGATATGATCCGCCAGATAGCCCATAGGCGCTTGCGTCAGCCCGGAGACGACGGCGAAGACTGTCAGCGCGAAGCCGAGTTCGATGTAGCCGACGCCGAGTTGCGCCTTGAGGAAAGGGAACAGCATCGGCAGCACCAGCAGATGAAAATGGCTGACCCAATGGGCTGTCGAAATGAGCACAAGCGTGCGCAGCGCGCCGTCCGATTTCGTTCGCTGTGGCGTCACCAGAACGTAAGCCATCCCAGAATCGAATCCCGTTTACCCAATCTTCGGCCCGACGAGCCCTGTTGAAAATTAGCGGCTAGGCGTTATTTGTCCATGAATGCTGCTGCATGCCAGCCCTCGCGCACAGAGCGGAACGAGACTTTGACCTGGAGCATTGCGCTATTCCGCCACCCTATATGGGCTCGTCGTCCTCGCCGTGGCGATCGCGTTTGGGCGTCGCAAAATCGCCGTCCTCATAATCGTCATCGTTGAGAACTGGCGCCGGCGCATTGTTTGTTTTCTTCTCATCTTTAGCTGCAGGCTCTTTCCTTTTGCCGGTACTACCCATATCTATCCCCCATGATCGGACGAATCGACGCGTCAGCGGCAAGTCGCCATTGGCAAAATGCGGCGCGGTCAGCTTCGCGGTGGTTAACCCAATTATCCCGTCGAGTTCAGTTTACCGCAGCTAGATCATACTGACCGCAGCTCGAGAATCTTTTCCTGCCTTTTGTCTCGTTGGATGTAAACGAGACCCAACCGGAGCATGACCAGAAATTGATCATGCTCAAACAGCCGATGAAATCGCGTTCCGATTTGATTGGAGCATGATTTGGGAGCCAATATGAAGAAGCCAAAGATCGAAGCCGAAGAACAGCAGCCGAGAAAAGTCATTCGCGCCGACAAGGCGCCGACGACCGGATACTCGTTGGTTGTGGACGGTCATTTCAAGTCGCACCACGACACCGTTGAGGCGGCCGAAGAAGCAGGCATGGCGTTGAAGCACAAATTCCCGATGCTTCAGGTACAAGTTTACGACGCGGCGACCAAGACGCGTTCGATGGTGCAATGGCCGGTGCATGCTTAACTCGCATCCCGCCAAAGCCATCGCCACTGCGTGATGGCTCTGCCACAACCAATCTAAGTCCGTCGCCCACCATTCTGCTGGCCAGCCAACCATGCTGATAGGTCGGGAGCTTTTTCGTCGGACTTCTTTGGCTTGGCGGCGGGCTTCTTCCGAACCATAGCGGCAGGACGTGGCGGTTCAGCGGCTTCGCGAGCGAGCCGCAACGCTTTCAGCCTTGCCATATTGTCGAGCACCGCTTTTGTCGCGGCATCTTGCGCCGACTTGCCAGGTTTGCGCTGGCCGGGCTTGTTGAAGCGGGCGTCAGCCCTGTTGCGATACTCTTTTGTCATTCAAGTCGATTTCCTCTTGGAAGTCTTCTTGCTCGCAGCTTTGCCGCTGGATTCCGCAGGCTTGTCGCGATCCGCCGCTTCTTTTGCCAACCGCAATGCGCGCAGATGCGCCGTCCGTTTGCGTATCGCGAGATCGGCTGCCGCGATATCCGCCATTGCCTTGATGCCTTCGGCGGTCTGGGCGAGCTTGCGGTTCAGCCGTATCTCTTTCAACTCGGCGGCGCTCTTTTCTTCTTCGTCACCCATTATTTGCCTCGAATTCACGGCACGCTGGTACGAGCGGCGACAGTAACGAAGACATCCTATCACGTCTAAAAGCGATAAAACCGCTTCTTTCGGCTTAGAATCGGCTCAAAATCCAGCATTTTAAGGCAAATTCACAGGCTCGACGAAGCACGGCCGCGCCAGCGGCTCAGGCCGAAGGCGCGGCGTTCGGTAGCCGTTTTCGCTCAGAAGGTTGCGCCCGCCTTGACGAGGTAGGTTCGACCCGGCAGCGGGTAGGCACTGAACCGGCCATCCGTGAAGGCACTCGCGATGGCATAGTCGTAGTACAAGGCGTTGAACACGTTATTGACGCTCAGTGACCAGAAAAAGCGCTGGTATTCGCCGCTGAGCTTCAGATCGATGGTGGCGTTGGCCGGAATGGGAAGTTGGGTGTTGCCTTGGTCATTATCCATGAAGCGCTGGCTCCAGCCGCGCAGCGTTGCGTCGGCGACCAGATACTTCTGCCAGATGTTCCAGGTCACGCCGGCGCTAACGGTATAGCGCGATACCAGCGGAACATCATTGCCCGCAAACGGCCCCTCGCGAAACACCGCGCGCGTATATGCAAAACCGCCATGAAACAGCACGGTTTCGCTGGCGCGGAAAGACGCGCTGGTCTCTGAGCCATAACGCCGGGTTGGATCGAGGTTGACGTTGAAGAACAGCGCGGGGATGAAATGGATCTCGTTTTCAAGATCCATGTTGTAGATGCTCGATTGCATCTGAAATGGCCCGGAATTGATGCGGAGGCCACCCTCAACGTCATGCGAGGTTTGAGTCTTCAACCTGAACGTCTGAGGAATCGGACTGCCAAAAGCATCGAATGAAGGTCCGGTCGCAACGCGCTCGTCAACATCCGGTGTGCGAAACGCGCGTGCCGCCCGGCCGAATAGCGAGAATACGCTGTTGAACCGATGCTCGATCCCGACATGCATTGCGTATTGCGTCTCATTGCTGTCGAGCGGAAGCGCCTGGGTGTCGAACGCGAATGGTGCGGCGGCATCGAAGCGGTCGCGTGCGGTCAGATTGATATTTTGAACGCGCGCTCCGTAGGAGAAATCAGTGGTCGGCAATAAGCCAATCGTGTGCTGCCAATAACCGGCGACCGTCTGCTGCGCGAGATCGTACATGTGGTACGGCGCGAAGCCTTGGAACGCGCTACGATTCTGATGGAACGTCGCATCGTAGTAATCGATACCCGACAACAGCGATGACGGCATGCCGAAGATTACATCTTTCACGCTTACTCGAGGAGTGATCGACCAGGTCAGCAAATTCGCGTCCACAAAGGTAGACGCAAAACTGGGAAACGGCGTTGTGCCGAAGAAGCCACTCTGCTGCCTCTTGCTTCGAACGCCACCATCGACAATGAGTTCGACGCCATTTCCCAGAAATTTGGTAAAGCCGGAGGTGAGGCTGGCGCCTTGCTGATTGGCATAGTCGAATGGCGTGGCAGTGCCTCGACGATCGGTAGCGAGTTGATTCACGCCAATCGACGGATCGACAAGCCTTCCGCCCGGAAGTCCCAATCTTTGCTCGTCACCTGAAAGCGTAAGGAATGCGCTGAGATCGGCCGTGGCGTAGTTGATGTTGCCGATGCCGTTGCGCTGATCGAGCGCATTGTTGACCCGATATCCATCCGATTTAATGCCATTACCAAAAAACGAGGCCGACCAGGGTCCCGAATTTAGCGCCGTCGAAACCGAGCCGCTGAGCAGATTGAAGGAGCCTGCCCCGGCTTCGAAGCGCATCGCGATCGGGGGACCACCAGCGCCGGTCTTGGTCACGATGTTGATGACGCCGCCGATAGCGTTATCGCCATACAGTACGGCGCCGCTATTGCCTCTGGTAATCTCGATGCGTTCGATCGAGTCGCGCGGAATGGTCGAGAGATCCACTTGCGACATATCGACGTCGTTCAGGCGCCGGCCGTTGATCAGCACCAGCGTGTTAGCGGTCGCGAAAGCGCCAAATCCTCTCAGATCGACCGTCGTCCTCGCTCCGTTGACACCCCCAAACAAGGTGGTGAGCTGCACACCCGGCGTTTGCGCGATAATTTCCTGGATGGTTTGCGCCGGCGAGCTGGCGATATCGGCAGCAGTGATAACGGTCGTGGCCGCGCCGACAATTCCGGCGAACTGTGCTGTTGTCGTGCTTGCGCCTCCCGCCGGCGCGTTGTTTGTCGGCGCGTTGATTGGGTTGATTGTCGGCGCCGCGTTCGGATGATCGCTATGTGCAACCTTCGGCGCGGTCGGGCGCGTTCCCACCCCATCATTGCTTATCGGTTGGGCGCGGGTCCGATTACCCTCGGGCGGGCTGACTTCGATAGCCGGCAGTTGCTCCGTGGAGGCCTGCTGTGCGCGGGCCCCTGAGACATGTAAGCAGAGCACGGGTGCAAGAAAAGTCGAGACGAGTAGATACGCGCGACGCCGCGCGGTGGCTTGGATCAAGGAAGGCATGGTTCGACCTCGGTATGACGTCAGTGGCACGTCACAGCGAACGAAGTCTCACCTTGTGCTTTCGCACCGCAGGTGAAGCTAATGTCTGTACTCCCCGACCGACATCTTCGCGTGTGACCACGGCTGACGGCAGGTCTCCTGGCTTGCGGGTCGATACCCTTCGTCGCCTTCCCAGGACCGAGTTTCCCAGTGGCATAGGACGAAAGATTCACCGCTTACAGTTGCGGGGGCAGCCGCGGCATTGGGGAAACATCCCCGCACCGCATTCCCTTTTGATCCCCAAATCGGGAACCGTCGCGAATATCTAGAAGTGTGCAGGGCGAAGAGTCAATGCTGATCCGTTGGCACCCGGCTGTCGCTCACCTTCAGGCGCCGTTTTGTTCGCGGGCCGCTTGTGCCCGACCTCAATCACTGTATGAGCATTGGCAGGGCGACGACATCGCCATTTGAGGGCGATTGATGAGCATTCAGAATATCATGGCGGGGACTGAGATCGCGGCGCGCCGGCGCGCCGGCGTGATGGCGGTGCTTGTGGCCGTGGTGATTGTGTTGCTGCTGATCTCGCTCGGGGTTGGGCCGGTGCGGCTGTCGCCAATCAATGTGATCGACGCGCTGTTCGGCGGCGGCAGTGACGTTCAGCAGGTGATCGTGCGTGAAATCAGGTTGCCCCGCGCGATTCTCGCCTTTGCGATCGGCGGAATGCTCGGTCTCTCCGGCGCGGCGCTGCAGGGGTTGCTGCGCAATCCTCTCGCCTCGCCCTCCTTGTTCGGCGCGCCTCAATCGGCCGCCTTCGGCGCGGTGCTGGTGATCGCGCTCGGTCTGGCCGATGTGCGATCCTGGGCGCTTCCGGTCGCGGCGATCATCGCGGCTTTCGGCTCGGTATTCGCGTTGCTTGCAATCGCGGGCCGCAATGCCGGGCTGCTGATCCTGATCCTCGCGGGTCTAGCGTTATCGAGTTTGGCGGGAGCGGCAACCGCGCTGGTGATGAACCTGTCCAGCAATCCGTTCGTGGTGCTCGAAATCGCGTTCTGGCTGCTTGGGTCCCTGGAGGATCGCAGCTTCCACCATGTCGTACTGGCGCTGCCATTCATCATCGCCGGCGCTGTCCTGCTGCTTGGCCAACGGAACGCTTTTCGGGCACTGAGTTTGGGCGAGGAAACCGCGCAAAGTCTCGGCGTCGATGTCGGCCGGCTCAGGCTGATGGTGATCTCAGGCGTTGCGCTTGGCGTCGGTGGCGCAGTTGCCGTATCGGGCACGATTGGATTCATCGGCCTGGTAGCGCCGCACCTCATCCGGCCGCTCATCGGTCACGATCCGACGCGGTTGTTGGTACCGAGCGCGCTTGCGGGTAGCGCGCTGCTGCTGGCGGCGGATATTGCCGTGCGCGTTATTCCCTCGACCAGCGACATCAAGGTCGGTGTCCTGACCTCGATCATCGGGGTGCCGTTTTTCCTCTATCTGATCATGCGCGAACGCCGCGCGCTTGGCGGGGGCGTGGCATGACCGGACATGGCATCATTACCGCGCAAGGTCTCAGCGTGACATTGGCCGGCCGGCTCGTGCTGAGCGATATCTCGCTTGCGCTTTCAACGGGACATCTGGTGGCCCTGGTCGGACCGAACGGGGCCGGCAAGACCACGCTGTTGCGCGCACTGGCGGGGCTCGTGGCGTCAGAAGGCCAAATTTATGTTCGCGGCGAAGCCTTGTCCTCGCTGAGCCTCGGCGAACGCGCCCGGCGTTTTGCCTATCTTCCACAAGGCCATCTCGTCCATTGGCCGCTGCCGGCGCGGGACATCGTCGCGCTCGGCCGTTATCCGCATGGCGCGACCGATCCGGCGCGACTGAGCGCCAAAGACGCTGACGCGGTACTTCGCGCGATGCAGAAGGCCGATGTCGTGCAGTTCATGGACCGGCGAGTTACGGAGTTGTCCGGCGGTGAGCGAAGCCGTGTGGCATTGGCGCGTGTGCTGGCGGTTGAAGCGCCCGTGATCCTGGCGGATGAGCCGACCTCCTCGCTCGATCCGCATCACCAACTCGACGTCATGCAAACGCTCCGCGCGGCCGCCGATAAAGGCGCACTGGTCATTGTGGTGACACACGACCTCGGGCTAGCGGCGCGATTTTCGGACGCTATTCTGGTGCTGTCCGAAGGCCGCCTGATGGCGCAAGGGGCTCCGGAAGAGGCACTTTCAGAACAGGTCATGCGAGCGGTGTTTCGTGTCAGTGCATATCGCGCCGAATACCGGTGCGAAATGGTGATCATGCCGTGGGCGGAGATGTGAGGAACCGAGATGAGCGGGTGCTTGCGGTTTTCGTCGCTGTCGATCGCTCTGAGCGTTTTCATCTCCGCGCTCGGCTCTGTGCCAGCCTGGACAGCCAACTCGCCGCGCATCGCGTCGATGAACGTCTGCACCGACGAACTGCTGGTGCCACTGGCCGATCCCGAGCAGATCGTGGGGCTGAGCCGCTTTTCACGGGCCGCCCGGATCGATAAGGATGCTTCGCGGTTTCCGATACTATCAGGCGGCGCCGAGGACCTGCTGGTGCTCAAGCCCGATGTCGTGGTCGCCAGCCTGTTCGACAGGCGCTCGACCCGCGAGCTCCTGAAGGCGAACGGGGTTCATGTCGTCGAATTTCCGGTGCCTCGAAATGTCGATGAGGTGAAGGCGCAGATTCGCGAGATGGGGGAAATCGCCGGGCATCCGGATCGCGCGGCTGCGGAAATCGCGCGACTTGAAGCGGCACTCGCACACGCGCGGCAGGCCATAGGGGGCAAGCACTATCGCGTGCTGCAGCTATCGCGTCGTGGGTGGGTAGATGGCAGCAACAGCTTCATGGGCTCGCTCTTGACCGCAACCGGCCTGGTCAACACCGCCGGCGAACTTGGTTTCACTTCCGGCGGATTCGCTTCGCTCGAAACTATCGTGAACCTCAAGCCGGATCTTCTTGTGGTCTCGAAAGCCAACGGCATCGCGCGCGACGAAGGTCACGCATTCCTGCTGCATCCGGCGCTGGAACGGTTCTATCCGCCGGATAAACGTATCGTGATTCCGGAAGCCCTGACCGAATGCGGCAGCGTGATGCTGGCGGAGGCGCTGGACGTCCTGGTGCAGCAGCTCAAACGAATTAACCCGTAAGCACCGGTCCGCCGGCTTTCTTCCAGGCATCCATGCCGCCGGCGATGTGGGCAGTGTTGGCAAGTCCCGCTTCCTTGGCGGCGACGACTGCCATCGCGGAGCGTTCGCCAAAGGCACAGAAGAACACGATCCGTCTTCCGGTCGCCGCCGCCACTTCGCGCAGCATGCCGCCGGGCTGCAGGCCTTCGCCGATGGCAGGGTAGGGCGCGTGAAGGGCACCCGGTAGCACGCCGTGCTTGCTTCGTTCGCTGCTCTCACGAAGATCGACCAGCAGAATATCGGGCCGGCCCAGACTGTCGATGGCCTCTCGGGCCGTGAACGAGAGGCCCTGTTTGGCGAGGTCATCCTGGTGCAGGCCGACATGCATGTTGGCAGGCACGGCCACATCCATCATCTTTGGATTGGGCAGCTTCAGATTTGCCATCAACTCCACATATTCATCGACCGAGCGCACCTGCAGCCTTGGATTGAAGCGCTTCTCCTCGCCGATGGTCGAAACCGTATCGCCCTTGTAATCGTGGGCAGGAAACACCAGCGTTTCATCCGGCAGGTTCAGCAGCCGGTTGAAAATAGACTCGTATTGCGCGCGCGAGCTACCGTTCTGGAAATCGGTACGGCCAGTGCCGCGGATCAGAAGGGTATCGCCGGTGAATACGCGATCGCCCATCAGGTAGCTATAGGAATCATCGGTGTGGCCAGGCGTGTACATAACGTCGAGGCTGATGCCCTCGATCGTCACCCTGTCCCCCTCGGCAACCCGCATCGCCACGACATCCGCCTTGCTCTGCTCGCCCATGATCGTGACGCAATGGGTGCGGTCGCGCAGTTCGCCAAGCCCGGTGACGTGATCGGCATGAAGATGGGTGTCGACTGCCTTTACCAGCTTCAAATCAAGTTCACGCAGCAACTGGCAGTACCGGTCGACTTTGTCCAGTACGGGATCAAGGATCAGTGCCTCGCCGCCGGCGCGACTGGCAAGCAGGTAGCTGTAGGTCCCTGACACACTATCGAACAGCTGGCGAAAGATCATGGGAGTGCCGCCCCCGAATTTTCGATTTTAATCCGCGTGTTGAATATTGATCTCGAATGCATCCGGGCTCGCCAGCGGGGCTGTTCAAGTACCGACTAGCTATGGCCGAACATAACTCCAGCCCTGCTCCTGTAATTCCATCAGATGGACAACGCCAGAGGGAACGATGGTGGCATTGGCCACGATGGGGATCTCGTGGCCTTCAGCCTTCTCCATGCCCTGTTTGGTGTTATTGCACGCCGAAAACTGGATCTTGCCTGGAAACACCATGTCCTTGAGTCGCTTGATGCGGTCCTGGACCGGCGATGTGTCGGCCCGCAGCATGTGCAGGCCGGGGCCATAAGCGGCGATATCGACATCCACGTCCTGATTCTTTGCGCGATAATGTTCGATGACATGCGTTGCGTTGTTCAGCACCAAATTCATCACCTGCGGATCGTTCTGGTCGATCTGGATGGCGATATGGTGCGGTTGACCATCAGCGGCGAAA